>NZ_CP043568.1:2815324-3128138 GCF_014076415.1 Comamonas testosteroni | reverse complement strand
CCGAGGCCGTGACCTTCAGTACCTCGCAGACCTGGAATACCACCACCAGCCTGGCCTTGCCGGGCGGCTGCCTGCCGGGTTCGCTCTCCATCGTGATGGGCGGCGTCACCTTCACCGACAAGGGCGGCATTCTGATGTCGGGCACCCAGCAAATCGGGCTGGTGGACTATGCCAACGGCATTGTTACCTCCAACTCTGGCGACTACTCGGGCAGCAAGACCATCAGCTACCGGCCCGCCGCCTATATGCAGCGCATGCCGCAGTCCAGCGAGATCCGCATCACGGCGGAGAACCGCAGCCAGAGCTACACCGGCTTCATCACACCGCTGCCGGCACGCGGCACGCTGAGCTTTAGCTATCGGGCACAGGGCCGCTGGTATGTGCTCTCGGACTCGGGCGACGGCACCCTGCGCGGTACCGACTCCAGCTATGGTGCGGGCACCTATAGCGCCGAGACTGGCAGCTTTGTCGTCACGCTGGGGGCCTTGCCCGATGTGGGCAGTTCCATCGTCCAGCACTGGGGCGTGCCCACGCAGGAAACCGTGCAGCCTGCCGCCGATCTGCTGATCAGCCAGACCATCGTCCTGGCCTTGCCTGCAGGGCAGGCGCTCTATCCCGGCGCTTTTGATATCAAGTGGATGGATGGCACTACGCAGCGCACCGCCACGGCAACCGCTGCCTGGCAGCTCCAGGGAGACGCCACGGGCGAGGTGAGGGTGGGCCGCTCCGAAGTGCTGTTTGCTCCGAAGCTGCTGCCCGCCGTGGGCACGGTGCTGGATGTCACGGTCGACACGGCTCCTGCGGTGGAGGTGAATCTGCCGCATCCCTCGCGCAACGGTCAGGGCCGCCTGGCCGTTTCGGCGGGCCAAGGCGCTTTGGTGCCGTTCACGGTCGAGGTGGAGTGGAACACGCTGACCGACCAGAGCGTGCTGGGTCTCTACACCCGCGACCAGCTCAAGGAAATGGGCGTGACGCTGGTCGACCCCACCCAGCTCGCCCGCGATGACGGCAACGGCAAGCTGACGTTGAATGGCGTGCAGGTCGGTACGGTCAACTACAGCACGGGCGCGGTGGACTTCAATCCCGATGTGGTCATCAAGATCCCCAAGCCGGTGTACTCGTCCAGCCAGGTCAGCGGCGGCGGCTTCGATGGCGAGGTCGCCAAGTACCGCCTGAACTATGAGGGCATCGAGTACCTGAATGCCCCCTCGATCTATCCCAATGACGAAAGCGGCTACGTCAAGATCCGCTTCCGCACCACGGGCAGCGCCACGCGCCGCACGCTGCAGGTCACGTTTGCGCCCGAGTTCGACCTGGTCACGGGCGTGCAGGCCCCGGTGGTGCCTGGCTCGGTTGTGCTGATGCCCTCCAGCGGTCAGCCCTGGAGCGACGACGGCAGGGGCGTGCTGCGAGTGCTGACCTCAGGCGGCTTTGTGACGCGCGGCAGCATCAACTACGCCACGGGCCGTGTGGGTCTCACCTCGTGGACGCCGGGCAATGCGAATACGCTGCGCCGTGCAGGCTGCATCACCACGCTGGGCGATGCCATCAGCAGCGCCTATGTGTTCCGCACGGCGGCGGCTCCCCTTCGTCCTGGCTCCCTCACAGTGCAGGTTCCCAGGGCCTCGGGCGGATCGCAAAACGTCAGTGCAGCCATTGACGGCACCATCACGGCCCCCGGCGTGGTCGGCACGGTGGACTACGAAACCGGCCTGGTGCGCCTGGGCTTCGGTGCCCTGGTCGTGGCCGCAGGCAATGAGGCTGAGCCCTGGTATGACGCGGCCAACGTGCAGCCGGACGGCAGGATCTTTAAACCGCAGCCCGTGGTCGCCAGTGCCTTGCGCTACACGGCGGTGGCCTATGCCTATCTGCCCATGAATGCCGACATCATCGGCATCGACCCTGTGCGCCTGCCCAGCGACGGCAAGGTGCCCATCTTCCGGCCTGGCTCGCTATGCGTGGTGGGACACACCAAGACCAGCGCCCAGCTCAACGTCAGCAACAACCAGACCGTCAATCTGGCCCGCGTGCGACTGTCTCGCGTGGTGGTGAGGGATGCCAACGGCAAGACCCTGAACACCGGCTACTCCGTCGATCTGGAGGCCGGCTTGGTCACCTTTACCGATGTGTCGGCAATGACCATGCCGGTGACGATTGAGGATCGCATCGAGGACATGGCCACGGCCACGGATGTGCAGATCTCGGGCGAGATCACTTTCAACCGGGCGCTGACCCATGACTACCCCAAGGACGGCACCTATGTTTCCAGCGCCCTGCAGGCCAGCGACCGCCGTGCTCGGGTGAGCCTGGCCTTTGCGCAAAAGACCTGGGTCGATAACGCCTAGTCTGACGCCCTGATGGGGCAGGAGCCGCCCGCCAAGTACGACCAGGGTGTCACGCCCATTGAGATCACCAATGCGGGCGGCAGCACCGAGCGCTGGGTGCTGCAGTTCACCAGCACCACGCAGTTTCGTGTGATTGGCGAGCATGTGGGCGTGATTGCCACGGGCGACATCAACAGCGTCTGCTCGCCCGTGAACCCGGCCACGGGCAAGCCTTATTTCACGATCCAGCCGCTGGGCTGGGGCAGCGGCTGGGCCGTGGGAAACATCCTGCGCATCAACACGGTGGGGGCCATCTACCCGTTCTGGGTGGTGCGCACCATCCAGCCGGGGCCTGAGACCGGCATCGAGCACAGCTTTTCCATCCTGGCGCGCGGCGATGTGAACCGCCCGCAATCAAACTGAATTCCCGGAGAGAGATATGGCATCCCCTGTAGATACCTCAGTCAAGCACGCATACAGCTCCATGGCCGGGGCTCCGGCCATCGGCGGCACGGTCGGCTCCCTGATCGGCGCACTCGATGCGTTCCTGGTCAACGGCTGGGGCGCAAAGGCCGTGGATTCGGCAGTCATCAGCAACGGCATCTGCCGCCTGAACTTTGCCAGCGGCAAGAGTGCGGCAGAGGCCCATGCCGTCATTGCGGTGACCGGCGCAACGCCCTCGGCCCTGAACGGCGAGCAGAAGGTAACGGCTGTCGCCAATGCCTGGGTGGAGTTCAAGACCGACTTGCCCGACGGTGCCGTTACCGGCTCCATCAGTTTCAAGATGGCGCCCCTGGGTTGGGAGAAGGTCTACAGCAAGACCAATGTGGCCGTTTACCGCCAGACCGACCCGGCGTCGACCCGGAGCTATTACCGCGTGGACGACAGCAACGCTCTGTATGCCCGGGTGCAAATGTACGAGTCCATGACGGACGTGGACAACGGAGCAGGGGCGGCACCACTGACCATCTCGGGTGGGTACTACTGGCACAAGCGCGGCAGCGGCAGTGCGTCTTCGTACTGGGTGCTGGCTGGTGATTCGCGCGGTTTCTACTTCCTGGTGGCACCCAATACCTCCTCGACGCCAGCAAGCAATAACAATGTTGCGCTCGTGTCCCAGTACATGGGCGATTTGAATAGCTACCGTAGCGGCGACGCCTGGTGCGCCATGGTGACAGGGGCGGATACCCAAAACTACAACAACACCGCAGGGTGCGTGTATAGCGCTAGCGGAAGCACAGGCTTTACGCTTAAACGCCTGGCTCACGGGATCGGCAGCGCTGTGCAAGCAACGCGAAAAGTGTTTGGCAGCGTATCGAGTTTCTCAGGGAACGACGCGTATCTGGGCGCTTTCCCCTCGACGGTAGACAACGGTCTGCATCTATCCCCGATTTTGCTCAGCGATGGTCCTGCGACGGCGGGGCCTCGGGGCATCGCGCCTGGGGCATTTCATTGCCCGCAGACTGGTGCACTCGCCGGCTTCGGCTGGGACGTGGCAATGACCAAAGGCCAAGGGGCTTTTCTCGGCACGATGCTGCTGAGCGTTCAGGTTGGCTCGCCTGCAAGCGGCAACCAGGGGGTCGGATTCCTGGACGTGACCGGCCCCTGGAGGTCTTGATATGGCCGCCACCTTCCGAGTGACAGGCATCGAGACGCAAGGCGCTGATTTGATACTGAGCCGGTTGTTGCCTTGGGGCGCTAGCGGTGCCATGACGCTGTTGTCTGTCACTGCCACACTGGCTCCTGCGTCTGGCTCTGTTGACAACTTGCTGCTTGACGACCCCAGCACGGTCAGATTTGCAGCCGCCGATGTACGCCAGCCGGGATTTGCGCTGACGATCACGGTCGCAGAAGCCTCTGGCTTGTGGGGAATTCGCTTTGCTGGCCCGAGTCCCACTACGTGGGTCTTCGGTCATCTACTCAATGGCCCTGCTGGCTCTTGTGCACTCGCTGCTGTGAAGTGGCAGGGTACTGATGTACTGAGTCCGGCGCCGACGGTGCCTGCGAATTGGGATACCCCAACGACCTGGGAGGCGAAAACTGCGGCGGGAGCGGGCTACTGGCAAAGCTGCGCAATGTCGGCGGATGGCCGCGTGCAATTGGCAGCCCGTGCAGACTCCGTGCAGTTGTCGAAGGACGGTGGTGCGACCTGGGCCGCAACAACTCTGGGAGATCGCTCCTGGTATAGCTGCGGGGTGTCTGCAGACGGAAAAGTGCTGCTTGCGGGAAGTGCGGGTTCAAGCAATAGCTACTTGTGGCTGTCAAAGGATGGCGGGGTCACCTGGACTGCGCAGACTGCTGCGGGGAGCCTGTACTGGCGTTTTTGTGCATTGTCTAAGGACGGCAAGGTATTGCTAGCCGGTGGTGACCTCGGCGGCAGCGGTTACTTGTGGTTGTCAAAAGATGGAGGAGAGACCTGGGCAGCCCAGATCAGTGCTGGGGCGAGACGTTGGTTTCAAGGCGCGGTGTCTGAGGATGGTCAAGTGCTGCTTGCATCAGAAAGCGGAGACAGCAGCGGATACGTGCGAGTGTCAAGGAACGGAGGGGCAACTTGGTCCGCAATCACATCAGCCGGTGCCGGTTACTGGTATGGCTGCGCGATGTCCCCTGATGGGCAGCTCATGCTTGTTGGAGCCTATAGCGCCAGTACCGCCAATGGGTATCTGCAGCTGTCGAAAGATGGTGGAGTGACATGGACAGCGCTCACGAATGCCGGGGCCGATGTATGGGGTCGTTGTGCCATCTCCGCAGATGGAAGGGTGATTCTTGTTGGCAGCACCAAGTCGTCTTCAGACGGCTATCTGAACTTGTCGGTCGACGGCGGAGCCACCTGGGCCTCACAGAGGAGTCAAGGAGTTGGGCAATGGAATGGCTGCGCCGTAAGTGCGGATGGGCGTTTGCTACTGGCCGGGGTCTATCTCAACAGCTCCAGAAACCTGTTGCTGCGTGCCACAGAAGACCCGATTTACATCAAGCCGCCGTTGCGAACTTTGTCGACGCGTGGAACGCGGAGGCTCAGCGACACGCCACCGCTGACCCAAGGGGTACTCAACACGGCGCAGCTCACCACAGCCAAGCTGCTTGACGTGGAATGCGGCGGCCAGGGCCGCATCTATGGCACTGTATCGCGCAAGCTCACACCCACAAATGCCCCATTGCGTCGTCGGGTGCGCCTGCATCGCAGCGTCGACGGCTATCTCGCTCGGGAAACATGGAGCAAGGCCGATGGCTCCTATGAGTTCCGCGAAATCTCCACGCGCTACGAGTGGGATGTCATCGCCTGGGATCACGAGCTGCAGGAGTACTCGACCGTCGCCAATAACCAGTTGGCGGAGGTCATGCCATGAGCGGCTTGCCCGAATTCGAGATCTCGCAGGCCCATGCGGTCGCCCGCCTGCAGGCCACTCTGGCATTTGCGGACTCCGGCCCAGACGCCTCGCGCATTTCGCTGTATGACGCAGCTGAGCAACTGCTCGTCACTCTGACGCTCACCAAGCCTTGCGGCCAGATCACCGAGGCGGGCTACCTGGTGTTGACCCAGGCCAGCGGCGGCGGCGACATGATCTTGACCAGTGGGCAGGCCGCTATCGGCGTCTGGAGCACCAGCGACGGCAAGCTGGTGGGGCGCGGACTGGTCACGGATGAGGCGGGCGCTGGGCACTTCAAGCTGCTGGGCAGTACCGGCACCCAGCTCTATGCGGGCGGCAAGGCCATCCTGGGCGAGACAAGGATAGCCTGATGGCCGCCGTCGACCTGATCTTTAGCCGCGCCTTCAAGACCGGCAACCCGGTCGAGCTGGTGTTTGGCGACGATGGCGGCGGCGGGCAGGTGCCCAATGCTGCGCTGGTCGTTGCCGCGCGCATGCCGGGCCTGCGGGTCCGCTCCCTGGTGCATGTGCGCAAGGATCTGGTCGCTGCGGGCCGCATGCCCGGTCTTCGCTGCAGCGCCGTCGTGCGCTACAACACCGACACGCCCCGGCCCGTGGTGGCCGAGGTGGCAGCCAGTGCCCAGCAGGCGCAGCCTGTAGCACAGGGCTGGGCCACGGGATGGCAAGACACGGATGCACTGCCTGCGGGCTGGGTGTCGACCGCTCAGGACGCCATGCCTTTGCAAGAGCAGTTTGGCATTGCCTGGCAGGACGGCCAGCGACAAGGGGTGGCTGTACAGGGCAGGTTTCAGCAGGCCCAGCCTCTACCTGGAGCAACAACCCAGGCCCGCTGGCAGGAGGCCCAGGGCGTGCGCGTGGGCCTGCAGGCCACGGCGCAGGATGCCGCGCCCGTGCGGGAAGGTTGGGCCGTGCGGTTTCAGGAAAGCCTGCGCGACCGCCGCCGCATGGTCGACGTAACAGCCCAGGATGCGATGCGCCTGCAATACCTCTTCACCACGGGTGCAGGTCCATCGGTGCCGCTGTACCGGGGCTTCCATGGCTGCTACCAGCAGGCCATGAAGCCGCCCGCTGGCAAGTCGCAGACCAAACCGCCAGAGCCGGAAAAGCCCGGTTGCTATGAGCAACTGGTGGGCGGCCCCATTCGTTTGCTGTTCTGCAGATCCTGGGCCGCTTCGGCAGATTTGCTGTTCATGTGCTGCAAGGCCGTCGGGCCAGAGCCGCAACCCCAGTTCGTCATTCCTCTGCTGCCCGTCTATATGCAAGTCCACCACCTCACGGCGCATTTGCTGCCCAGCCTTGAGCCCGTAGTGCTCACTGACGTTTCCATTGCCGCCGACGACGACAGCTACTGCTGGAGCCTGTCGGCCAACGGCCCCGAGCATCTGCTCGACCAGCTCGCGCCCGTGGGCGGGCTGCCGCAGCGGCTGCTGGTCGGTATCGACGGCATGCAGTTTGTCTTTGCCGTAACCAGCACGGCGCGCAGCCGTTCGTTTGACCGCCGTCGCGTGGCCGTGCAAGGCATCAGCGTCACGGCCATGCTGGGCAGCCCTTACATGCCCAAGCAGGCTTGGCTTTCTTCCTCGGTGGCAACGGCGCAGCAGCTCGCAGTAGGCGCGCTGGAGTTCAGTGGCGTTGATCTGGATTGGCAAATCCCAGACTGGCAGGTGCCCGCCGGAGCCTGGAGCTTTCAGGGCACGCCGCTGCAGGCTGTGCTGCGCATGGCTGATTCGGTCAATGCCGTGGTGCGCAGCCACCGCACGGCAGAGCAGTTGATTGTTGCGCCGCGCTACCCGGTGCTGCCGTGGGAGTGGGGGGCGGCCGTGCCCGATGTGCAAATGCCGGCAGCCATCATCGTCACCGACGAACTGCGCCCCGATCCGCGTGCTGAATACAACGCCATCTATGTCGCCGGCGGCAGCGTGGGCGGCGTGCTGGGCCATGTGGTGCGCAGCCTCGGCGCGCGCGACAAGCTGGCCCCGCAGATTCAGGACGACCTCATCACCCATGCCGACGCCGCCCGCATGCGCGGCAGCTGGGCGCTGGCCGCCAGCGGCAACAAGCTGCAGCACAGCATCAGCATGCCCGTGCTCACCGGCGGCACCAACCCCGGCATCTTGAACCCCGGTCAGCTGCTGGAGGTGGCCGATACCGACGGCACCTGGCGCGGCCTGGTGCGCGGCGTCCACGTCAGCGCCTCCATGCCCCGGGTGCGCCAGCAGGTCACCGTTGAAAGGGTGGCCGCATGAGCACCAACCTCTACAAGCGCCTCAAGGCTTTGCTGCCCGACGACCCCGTCATGACCGGGCAAATCAGCGCCGTGTTTGTCGACGGCACCGCGCTGGTCGCGCTGGAAGGTGCCGCAGGCCTGCTGCGCGTGCGCAACCCGCTGGGCACGGCCAACGGCGTGCGCGTCTATGTGCAAGGCGGCGCCGTCACCGGCCCCGCGCCCGCCATGCCCTATGTGCTGATCGAAGTCTGAAAGAAGAAAGGAAGGGGAATGGACGACTACGGCAACGAGCTGCCGGCCACCACGCTGCAGCAAGTCAACAAACGCTTTAACCAGGGGAGTGAACGCATGGCTGCCATCGAACGAGATCTGAAAGCCGCAACCCAGGGCTTGCATGAGGTGCGGCAGGAACTGCACCAGCGCAACCAGCAGATGGCCGAGCTGCTGGAGTTCTTCACCGCCATGAAAGGCGCCTTCAAGGTGCTCAACTGGGTTGGCAAGATCGCCAAGCCGCTGGCCGCCATCGTCATGCTGGGCGGGGCCTGCGTGGCCTTCTGGACGGCCGTCAAAGGAGGTGCCAGCCGATGAACTGGAAAGAAAAACTCATGGCCGCCATCGGTGCCGGCGCGGTAGCTCTGGCTGTGCCCCTGGTGCAAAAGTACGAAGGCACGGTGCTGCGCAGCTACCGAGACCCGGTCAACGTGTTGACCAGTTGCACGGGACATACCGGCCCCGAGCTGCGCGATGGGCAGACGTTCACCCGTGAGCAGTGCGAGGAAATGCTCTACCAGGACCTGGCCAGACATGCCGATGCGCTGAGCTGCGTCACCGTGCCGCTGACCGACGGCCAGCGCGCCGCCTTTGTGAGCTTTGCCTTTAACGTGGGTGACGACGCATTCTGCCGCAGCACCCTGGTGCGCAAGGCAAATAGCGGCGACATCAATGGCGCTTGTGCCGAACTCAGCCGCTGGACTTACGCCGGCGGCAAGCAACTGCCCGGCCTGGTCAAGCGCCGCGCGGCAGAGCGGCAACTTTGCGAGGCGGGGCTGGCATGACCGGCGCATCCCGCATCTGGCCCTGGCTGGCCTTGGCCCTTGCCCTGCTGCTGGCCCTGCAGACCCAGCGACTGGCCAAGGTTGAGGTTGCTCAGGCAAAGCAGGCTGCAGAGATTGCCCAGCAATCGCAAGCAGTTACTGAAACGAAAGCGGTTGCCGTGTTGACGCACGGCGCCGCTCAACAGGAAAACACCCATGACTACACGCAAGAAATGGCCCGCCTGGCGGCTGGCCGCGCTGCTGATGCTGCCCGCATTGCCGGCCTGCAGCACGACATCAGGGGCGCCGCCACCAGGAGCGCCCAGCTTGCCGGTGACGCCGCTGCCTGCCGAGATCTCGCAGATCGGCACCAGCGACTCGCAGCCCTTGCTGGCGAAGGCGCGGGCGTGGTTGGCCAGCTTGTCGGACTGGTCGAACGGCGAGACGCCCAGGTCGACGCCCTGAAAGGACAGGTGCAGGTCGATCGGCAACTGCTAGTTGGTGACTGACATTAGATCTCGCTTCTTTTGGCTGAAGCCTTTGAGTTCGATCCTTGAGTTCTTGCAAGTTTAGTCAGTAACTCCTGCCAGCTTTGAGAAAGGTGTGCTGTCGTTACGCCGACAGCAGTTGGATGTACGGATGTTGAAAACGGAATTTCTTCGCTTATCAGCAAGTGTGATGAAAACTGCGCTTGCTCCTTGCCTAAAAGCCATACCCCTCTGGGTTTGTACTTTTCCAGCAAGCGACGAAGTCTGAAATATCCATCCAGGTACATGTGCGTGGTAGGGCGATCTTTCGAGCTCGCCCCAGCCCAAATCACAAGATTTGTGAACATGACGCTTTGCCAGAAAGACTCTTTACTTGACTGGCAAGCATTAGCGATCTTTGTATACATCCGGTCGGAAAGCTTCCCATCCAGATAAGCCTGTATATAGCTGGCATCACTGTTGTACTCAGCTCCCCAGTCGCCATACCAAGACTCACCCAACACCAGAATGCCAGTAGTTTTGAAGTCCCGGCCTATCCATGGTTGGTCATTGAACCCAGTGGGGAGTTGTTGAGGCATGACGCTAGTCTATCTGAGCAGATTCGTAGCAACGCACAGCAGCACCAGCGACTCGTAGCCCTTGCTGACAATCCACTGCGCAGAACCCAGAAAAGGCGAATGCCCCAGGCGTTACGAGCGCCTGGGGCTTTCATTCCCAACCCTTGAAAGCCCAAGGATCAGACCGCTGATGATGTTTTCCAAAGTGACCGTCACTGCACCATTGAATGCCACCGCGGCAGAACGCTATGCCCGCCGTATCGCCGTGGCCAATGTGCTGGCCGCATTGGGCATCGCCGCCGCAGGCTTGGCCGGCTTGATCGCAGCCATTCGTTGGTGGTGACGCGATGCTACGGACTCTCTGACTGTACCTTGCTGCAGCAAGGCTAAAGCCGGATGCCATTTTCCTTGCGCAATGCGGCGTTGAATTTGGGCTTTGTATTGCTGCGGGCTAGGTGCATTGTCCGTGCGGCCTTTATGCCGAGTGGCATTGCAGAACCTGCATGCGGCGGCAATGTTGTGCTCAGCGTCTTGGCCGCCATCTTGCCTGGCATGCAGATGCTCTGCCGTGCTTTGGCACAAAGCAAGAAGCTTGCTGGAGAGCCGGTATTGGCGGGCAAACGCTGGTTGATTGGCACGCTCCCACATGGGCAGGTTGCAGTAGAAGCAGCAACCGTTTTGAGCAATAAAAGCGCGTTGGCGAAGTGTTTGGAGTTTGGCCATGGATCCAGAAAAGACGCCTGCCGAAGCAGGTGAAGTTTTGCTGTTCCAAGAGCCCAAAAGATGGTGCGTACAAGGCGCTGACCAGAAGCTGTGTCGGCTGTGCATTGGAAAGACCAAATGCGGTAGGGTTCGCTTCCCGAACGGCTGAAGTTTCTCCAAAAGTGCGCAGCGATGCAACCCTGCTGTTGCAAAAACAAGAAAGGCCATGCCAGGATGGCCTTTTCTACTCAAGCGCTGGAAGCTATCAAAAGCAGACTACTTGAATGTCATGCGCAGCAGGCCTTCATCGGGCGCAGGGGGCTGCTTGGCTGACCGGGCCGGTGCAGACGCGGGGCGCCGGCCGGGGGAATTGCCAGGGTACACCGGCAGCATCACCTGCTTTTCGCGGTGCTGGGCGTGCTGGGTCAGCCGCTGCGTGCAGGCCGTTGCCAGCGTGGCCAGTTGCGCATCGGTCGCGCTCATGATCTCGCCCTCGGCAATGCGCTGCGGCAGGCTGCTGAAGGACACCACCATCTGGTCGGTCGCAATCGGCTGGGCATGGGGCAGAGTGGGGCGGCCCTGGCTGTCGTAGTTCAGGTTCAGCAAATAGCGGCTGTGCTGCCACTCGTCTGCATCGCCTTCCATCACCGCATTGAACACCGTGCGGTGCACCTGCGCCGCAGCCTCTGCGGCCAGAGAGAAGGCCAGCTCCATGCGCTGCGTGTCAGCCGGCTGGTGCAGCGCGGCTTCCATGCGGTTAAAGGCATCGATATAGGCCAGCTTGAAGGCCAGCGCCTTCTTGCCCGTAAAGCCCATGGCCAGCAGCGTAAAGCCGTCGCGGGTCAGCCGGTAGGCGGGGTAGGTTTGTCCGTTTTGCTCGCCGGTGACTGAGGTCTCCGCAAAATTGCGGACACCCCCTTCGGGCAACTGAGCGCAGAGATTGCGAATGCCGCGCAACACGTCGTCATGGCGTTTGCCAAAGTGGCTGGCCAGATCGGTGCTGAGAGTGGTGGGGATGCCGTCAACGATGGTGACGGCGGGAGAGATAGCCAGTGCGGGCTGAGACATGGTGCTGCTCCTGTACGAGACTTGTGAAGCCTTATCGCAGCGTTCTTACGCACTGCAATAAGGCGGCCGGGAGGTTAAGAACCTGGGTACAGCCAGGCGGACTTCTTCCCCTTGCGGGTCTTGTATCCGTCGCCCTCCCGGCCATAAACCAACCGTCTGCAAGAGTGCAGGCGTGCAGTGTCCGGGCGCAAAAAAACCGCCAGTTATCGGATGCGGTTCTTCCGCTGTACCTTAGGAGTTCTTACGCTCCTCCTCTTGCGAGGTATGCCAAGTATAGCGGGTGCGTTTTGGCTGGCAAGCGTCATCAATCTCGCACCGAGGTGCGGCTAACATCCGGCGTCAACATAAAAGTATGAGCAAGGGGGAGCGCGCGTGGAACCTTTTAAGCCATTTGGTCGCAGTCTGAGTGATTTTGGGGAGCTGAATCCAGGAGAAAAGCTGCTACTGGAAACGTGCAGTGTGGGTGAAATGGCAGTGCTGGGCGATGAAGTGCCAGATAAACCGACTGATAAAAACAGCGTTCGCGCCGGATTTCTTCGATTCTTGTTACTGGGGGGGGATGGGCAAGCGCCTGTGCATGAAGCCGGTGTGCAGCTGCAAGGGGCCTATTTTGAGGATAAGCTTGATCTGGATGGCTGCAGTATTCCTAATGGATTTGGTTTGCTGTCCTGTCATTTCAAGCAAGAGATTTCTGCGCCAGATGCAAGTCTAGATGGCGTACTTTGCTTGGTAGGTAGTTATCTTGAGAAAGGGATTTTTGCGGATCGCTTGCATTGCACAGGCAGCGTTATCCTTGATGACGTCATGACAAAATCGGCAGTCCATCTGTCAGGCGCAGAGATTGGTGGTGAACTCTCGTGTGAGAGCGGGCAGTTTGAAAGCGCTAAAGGGAGGGCATTGTTAGCCGATGGTGCCAAGATCGGTAGAAGCATGAACCTTCGTAATGGGTTCAAAGCGATCGGGGAAATTAAATTTTTAGGTGCTAGCATTGGAGGTAATGTCGACTGTACTGACGGATTTTTTGAAGGAAAAAATGGAGTCGCCTTAGGTTTTGATGGCTCTGACATTAATGGTGACATCTGCCTATGCGGTGGTTTTAAAGCGAAAGGGGAAGTTAGGTTAGTCGGTGCCAAGATCGGAGGAGATTTATTTTGCGGAGGTGGTGAATTTGAGAACACCTCAAAAAATTCTTTATCTGCAGATCGCACTAATATAAAAGGAGATGTATTCCTGAATAACAATTTCAAAGCAACGGGATCGGTGAGATTTTTAGGTGCTTTTATTGGCGGTAGTTTATCGTTCAATGGTGGAAGTTTCGAGGCGGATAAGGGGGCGACGATTAATGCTTATCGTGCCAATATTGTTGGAAGCGTTTTTCTAAGAAATAATTTCAAGGCAAATGGGCTTGTTGATTTGAGAGGTGTGCAGATTGGCGGCGACTTCTCTTGTCATAATGCATCGCTTACTCCAAAGAGTGGTATCGCCTTGTCTCTTAATTCTGCAGTTGTTAGAGGCATCTTTGCTTTAAGGAAGCTAAGTGTACCGGCCTGCATTGATATGTCCCACGCGGATGTAGGTGTGCTTGAAGATGATTTAGATGTTTGGTGTGTCGGCAGTGTTTTAGATGGCTTCCGCTACGGAGTACTTAGCGGGAACGTATCTACCAGTGGGCAAGAGCGGCTAAAGTGGTTGGATAGGCAGCTACCAGACCATCTAGGAAATGCCGAGTTTCGTCCGCAACCATGGCGTCAATTACAGCGCGTGTTGCGAGAGATGGGGCATACGGAAGATGCAAAGCAGGTGGGCATTGCATTTGAGGATCATTTGCGCAAAATTGGTCGTATGGGGCTGTGGCCAAATGATCCTTGCGACCTGGTTCGCGGTTTTAAGGGCATGGTTACTCGTACTGCCCATTACATATTTGGGAAGTTAGCCGGGTACGGTTATCGTCCTGTCAACTTGGTAATGTGGATGCTTGCGGTGTGGTTATTATGCGGCGGAATTTATTGGGCTCTTGCTCGATCGCCATTTAATGCCATGGCACCTTCAGATCCATTGGTTTTCCAAGACGCTCGTTATAGTGAATGCAGGCCAACGCAAGATAAGCAGTCCGATTCTGTTAAAACGCAAAAAATATTCGCTGAGCGGATAACTGGCAATTGGCCTTTCTGCTCTGAGATGCCCGGAGAGTACTCAACATTCAGCCCATTTGCCTACTCCTTGGACTTGCTGTTGCCTGTTGTGGATTTAGGGCAGGAGAAATCTTGGAGCTCCTATATACCCTCTCCTGATGAAACTGCAGCAGAAGAGTCTGTTTTGTATTGGCGTTGGGGCTACTTGGTGCGCGCTGTGGCTTGGTTTGAAACGTTGTTTGGCTGGGTGAGCAGCCTGCTGCTGGTTGCTATCATCTCCGGCTTTTCGCGCCGCAATGACGAGGAGTAGCGCTGGGAGAACTTGAGCGGGCCGAGGCCCGCGCTGACACGTTGGTCAGTTGGTCGCAAAGCAGTACATCAGCCCGGCGCTGCCAACTTTGCTGGGGCTGCTCAACGCTGCAGCCGCGCGTGTCGTCGGGGCGCATGTGTTTATCTTGCAAAGCGCTTGATGCAGCTGGTGACCACACCCCATATTTCCAGCGTCTGTCCTTCTGGCGGCACGATATCGGGGTAGGTGGGGGCGCCTGCCCTGAGCTTGCAGGTGTTGCCCTCGCCGTCCAGCACTCTGATGACGAGTTCGCGCTCGACAACCGCCACGACGATGCTGCCATCTCGAGCGCGCAGCTCCCTGTCCACCACGACGATATCGCCGTCATCGATGCCGTGTTCCTGCATGGACGGGCCGGCCACACGCAGCACAAATGTGGCCTTGGGGTGCGTGACCAGCAGGTCGGTAATATCCAGCCGCTTGCCTGCAAAGTCATTGGCGGGCGAGCCTGCGCGCGCGCTGCAATCAGCCAGCGGCAAAGTAACCGGGGACGCGATCAGTTGGACGGGCATACCACTCATGAGACGATGACTGTGCATATGTACAGTGTAGCGGTTGGCCACCATCAACCCCTCTGTGACCCTTTTGACGGTGAATGCATGCCTGCCGCATGTTGAGCTTGGAAGGAGCTGTATTCTATTAAGCCGATGCAGGTCGCTCTGTATCTGTCAAACGGCCAGCGCAAACAAATGTGCTTGAAGCTGATGGCTATGAAAGCGATGAGGGACAGCATGCCGAGTAATATGAGGCATGACTAAACCACTCACCTTTGTTCATCCGAGCGACGCTGGCATTGTTGAAGGCGAAACAAACAGCTCGCACCCCAGCTTGGGGCTCTACTATGCTTTGAAGTCGGTCGCAGGCGTTAGTGACGATCAGTTGTACGAGCAAATTTCTAAGAAGTGCAAGCTGGGGTTCGTGAATGCCCAAGAGTGGGCTGTAAACATGAATGCTGCAATTTCTATTTGGAATCAACACCTTCCGCGCACAGTGCAGGAAGTTGAGTCAGCCTATGGCATCTGACTGCGGTCCTGCATCTCCCTTGCCAATTCCCTTGGGCAATTGACTCGAGTTCTTGACGTGCTGATCTTTTGTTGGTTATCCACGAACCCCGTCTGAAGCTCCACGACGAGTCTGAGGGCGTTGGTAACACGGATACATCACTGGGTCTTTGTCCAGGAGTCGATCATGTTGGCCCAGTCTTGGAGCATCTCTTTGCGCTGCTCCCGGTACTCAGCCTTGTTGTAGACGGCGCGCACGCCTTTTTGCTCGTGAGCCAGGGCCTTCTCAATCCAGTCCGAGTTGTAGCCCGCCTCATGCAGGATCGTGGAACCTGTGCGGCGCATATCGTGCGGGCCAAACTTTCCCAGCGGCTGATGGTCCTTCTGGGCATATTCCCAGCTGGAGGTCATGACCCGGTTCAGAGTAGCAGCGCTCATCGGGCGGTGGGATTCGTAGCGGCTCGGAAAGACATATTCAGAACTGCCAGCGAACATTTTCAAGGCGTGCAGCAGGTCGACAGCCTGTTGAGAGAGAAACACCACATGAGGGCGACGAGCCTTCATTCTGGCCGCCGGGATGGTGAGGGTGCCTTCGGTGAAGCTCACATTCGTCCACATGGCGTTGGTCAGTTCGCCCTTGCGTAGCAGGGTGAGGAGCAACAGCTTGCATGCCGCGCGAATGCTGGGTGTTGTGCCCACTTTTTCGAGGTACTTGTAGAAGAGTCCGATTTCCTCTTTGGAGAGGGCGCGATCTTTGGGCTCAAAGGTCGCGATGGTGCTTGGTGCCACTTCTTCAGCGGGGTTGAGAACCTTCTGTCCGCGCTCGATGGCATAGCGAAACACCAGAAGAGTGATCTCTCGGGCGTGCACGGCAGTTGCTGGAGCGCCGCGGGCGACGATGGCATCAGCCATGGCGCGCACATCCTCCCCGGTGATCTCCCGCAGTTGCAGCTTGCCGAACCGGCCCTGGACATCGCGCTCATAGACGGATCGGCGCATATCTCGGGTACTGTCGGCCATCTTGTGGCCCTTCATCCATTTGTCGGCCCATTCGCCAAACGTCCCGCCCGCTTCATCACGTGACTTGGTGCGGATCTTCTCGCGGGCAGGGCTGATGCCTTCTTGAACCAGCTTCTTTGCTGCCAGCTGTTTTTCACGCGCTTCAGCAAGCGTGATTCCGCCGATACCATACGCGCCGATCGTGAGCGTCTCCTGGCGCCCATTGATCCTATAGTTATAGCGAAAGCTTATTGCTCCACTAGCGGTTACGGCCACATAGAGGCCATCTCGATCGGAGACTTTGTACAGCTTGCCAGTGGGCTTGAGAGAGCGGATCTTGGTATCGGTGAGCATGGTTTAGCCTCGTTTTCACTGCTTCGATACCATCAGCAAACAAGTGCGTTTTTGTGCATGGTATCGTCTTTAAAATCAAAGACTTAGGTGATTTTGATACCATCAACTGCAGAAAGCAGGGTTGATGGTATCGACGAGGCGGATGGTATGGGCGACGCTCGGTACCATGCAAAGTGCCATCGAAACCCACCGACTTCGTAAGACCGGCTAGTTCCAGATAGAGCTAGATAGAAATGAAAAAAGCCCGTGAAAACACGGGCTTACATGAGAAAAAAGTCTAAAGGTTGCGAGTCAGTTCACGACAGCCCTTTATTCCCACTCGATGGTTGCTGGTGGCTTGGTGCTCACGTCATAGGTGACGCGGTTGATGCCGCGCACTTCGTTGATGATGCGGCCGGAGACCTTCTTGAGCAGGCCGTAGGGCAGCTCGGCCCAGTCGGCAGTCATGAAGTCGCTGGTGACCACGGCGCGCAGGGCCACGACGTAGTCGTAGGTGCGGCCGTCACCCATCACGCCCACGCTCTTGACGGGCAGGAACACGGTAAAGGCCTGGCTGGTCAGGTCGTACCAGCTCTTGCCGGTCTTTTCGTCGATCCAGTTGTTCAGCTCTTCGATGAAGATGGCATCTGCGCGGCGCAGCAGGTCGGCATATTCCTTCTTCACTTCGCCCAGAATGCGCACGCCCAGGCCGGGGCCGGGGAAGGGGTGGCGGTAGACCATGCCGCGGGGCAGGCCCAGGGCCACGCCCAGTTCGCGCACTTCGTCCTTGAACAGGTCGCGCAGGGGCTCCAGCAGCTTCAGGCCCAGCTGCTCGGGCAGGCCGCCGACGTTGTGGTGGCTCTTGATCGTGACGGCCTTCTTGCTCTTGGCGCCGCCGGACTCGATCACGTCAGGATAGATGGTGCCCTGGGCCAGGAAGGTGGCGCCCTTGGAGCCAGCGTTGGCGGCCTTGAGCTTTTCGGCCTCGGCCTTGAATACGTCCACGAACAGGCGGCCGATGATCTTGCGCTTTTGCTCGGGCTCGGACACGCCGGCCAGCTCGCCCAGGAACAGAGCGGAGGCATCGACGCGCACGACCTTGGCGTGAAGCTTGCCTTCGAACATGTCCATGACCATATCGCCTTCGTTCAGGCGCAACAGACCGTGATCGACGAACACGCAGGTCAGCTGGTCGCCGATGGCGCGGTGGATCAGGGCAGCAGCTACGGACGAATCCACGCCGCCGGACAGGCCCAGGATCACTTCTTCATCGCCCACCTGTTCGCGGATCCTGGCCACGGCTTCTTCGATGTAGTCGCCCATGATCCAGTCTGCCTGCGTGCCGCAGATGTCGAGCACAAAGCGGTTGAGCAGCGCCTGGCCCTGCACGGTGTGCGTGACTTCGGGGTGGAACTGCACGGCGTAGTAGCGACGCGCTTCGTCGGCCATGCCGGCAATGGGGCAGGACGGCGTGGAGGCCATGACCTTGAAGCCCGGAGGCAGCTCGGTGACCTTGTCGCCGTGGCTCATCCAGACCTTGAGCATGCCGTGGCCTTCGGCTGTGGCGAAGTCTTCGATGCCTTCCAGCAGCTTGGTGTGGCCATGGGCGCGCACTTCGGCGTAACCGAATTCGCGGGTGTTGGAGCCTTCGACCTTGCCGCCCAGCTGGGTGGCCATGGTCTGCATGCCGTAGCAAATACCCAGCACGGGCAGGTTCAGCTCGAACACGGCGTCGGGAGCGCGGTCGTCCACTTCGTAGACGGAGGCATGGCTGCCCGACAGGATGATGCCCTTGAGCTTGCCGTCGGCGGCAAACTCGCGCACCCAGTCGCTGCTCACATCGCAGGGGTGGACTTCGCAGTAGACATTGGCTTCGCGCACGCGGCGAGCAATCAGCTGCGTGACCTGGGAGCCGAAGTCCAGAATAAGAATCTTGTCGTGTTGCATGGTGATCAAGGGCAAGAGGGTGGCAAAAGGGATTAGAAATCTTCGGGAGCCCAGACGGTGACGCCGCTTTTGCGGGCGGCCGCGATCTGGGCTGTATCGAATGTGGCCAGTGGCAGGCGCAGCGACTGCGCCAGCCACAGGTATGCGGCATCGTAGGTGGGCAGGCCGGTATCCAGCGCCACATCCAGCACGGCCTTGTGCTGTGCAGGAGCCAGGTCGTGCAGCTCCACGCGATGGCGAATGGCTTCCAGTACGCCCCACAGACCTTCGACCGATGTCTGCGGGATACGGCCATTATTCACGCCTGATGCAATCAGGTTGCCGCATTCCCACTGCCAGAGGTTGGGGGCTTGCGGGTCCACTTCATCGCGGCGGATACGGGTGTAGAGGCGTCTGGTGTGCTCGCTGGCGTCGTCAGGCAGCAACCAGGCGGCGGTGACGGATGCATCGAGCACAAAAGCGGTGGCGCTCATGCCTGGTTCCGTCCTGTGTGGCGCAGGCCGGTGATGCTGTCAGCGGCGTTCGTTGCAGTTGCTGGCGCTTTCACCGTCTGCTGCAGAGCCGAGATCTGCTCCAGCTCGCGTGCAATCTGCTCATCGGTGATCACTGGCTTGCGGCGCATGGGCAGCATGCGCACGACTTCCTTGCCGTGGCGCGTGATGCGCACTTCCTCGCCTTGCTCGACCATTTCGACCAGGGCGGAAAAGCGGCTTTTGGCTTCGTAGATACCGATAGATTGCATGGCGGAAAACAAAAAAATCTGGCTAGAACCAGCAGTTCAGGCCAGATTTTAGCATTCTGACCAGATTTTTCAATCTGGTCAGATTTCAAGGGGCTTGCTCAGTCAGCGCGGTAGTTGGGCGCTTCCTTGGTGATCTGCACGTCATGCACGTGAGATTCACGGATGCCGGCTGCGGTGATTTCCACAAACTCGGCCTTCTGGTTCATCTCGGAGATCGTGGCGCAACCGCAGTAGCCCATGGAGGCGCGCACGCCGCCGGCCATCTGGTAGACGATGGAGACCATGGAGCCCTTGTAGGGGACGCGGCCTTCGATGCCTTCGGGAACCAGCTTGTCGGCATTGGGGTTGCCGGTGGACGATTCCTGGAAGTAGCGGTCGGCCGAGCCTTGCTGCATGGCACCGATGGAGCCCATGCCGCGGTAGCTCTTGTACGAGCGACCCTGGTACAGAATCACTTCACCAGGAGCTTCTTCGGTGCCGGCAAACATGCCGCCCATCATGATGGTGGAAGCACCTGCGGCCAGAGCCTTGGAGATGTCGCCGGAGAAGCGGATGCCGCCGTCGCCGATCAGGGGCACGCCGGTGCCCTTCAGGGCGTCGGCCACATTGGAGATGGCCATGATCTGGGGCACGCCCACACCAGCCACGATACGGGTGGTGCAGATGGAGCCGGGGCCGATACCGACCTTGACCGCATCGGCACCGGCTTCCACCAGAGCCAGGGCGGCAGCGCCGGTGGCAATATTGCCGCCGATGACGTCCACCTGGGGGTAGTTCTGCTTGACCCAGCGCACGCGGTCGATCACGCCCTTGGAGTGGCCGTGAGCCGTGTCCACCACGATCGCGTCCACGCCGGCCTTGACCAGCAGCTCCACGCGCTCTTCGGTGCCAGCGCCCACGCCGACAGCGGCAGCCACGCGAAGGCGGCCCGATGCGTCACGTGCGGCATTGGGGAAGGTGGTTTGCTTGGTGATGTCCTTGACAGTGATCAGGCCCTTGAGCTCAAAGGCGTCGTTGACCACCAGGATTCGTTCGAGCTTGTGCTTGTTCAGCAAAGCCTTGGCTTCTGCAGGGCTGGTGCCGTCTTTTTCATTGACCGTGATCAGCTTTTCGCGGGGCGTCATGATCTGGCTGACCTTGACGTCGTAGCGGGTCTCGAAGCGCAGATCGCGGCTGGTCACGATGCCGACCACCTTGCCGCCGTCGCACACGGGGAAGCCCGAAATGCCGCGTTCTTCCGACAGCTGCAGCACTTGCAGCACGGTGTGTTCGGGGGTGATGACCACAGGGTCGTGCACCACACCGGATTCGTGGCGCTTGACCTTGGACACTTCAGCGGCTTGCTGCTCGGCAGTCATGTTCTTGTGGATCACGCCGATACCGCCTTCTTGCGCAATGGCGATGGCCAGACGCGCTTCTGTCACCGTGTCCATGGCGGCAGACACCAGGGGCAGGTTCAGGCGGATATTGCGAGTGAATTGGGTGGCGAGGGAAACGTCCTTGGGCAGGACTTCGGAGTAGGCGGGAACGAGCAGGACGTCGTCAAAGGTCAGTGCTTTTCCGAGAAGGCGCATGTGATGGCTCCAAAAGAAAGATTGTACCTGTGACTTGCCGCACAATGTGGGCTCGTGACCCAGAATCCCCAACGCCAGTCCAAGACTTATTGACTCCATGAACGCCATCAAGTTCGCTTTGTTTGCAGCCATTGCCTGCTGCACGGTCCCCGCAATTGCCCAGTGGCAATGGATAGATGGTCAGGGGCGCAAGGTGTTCAGCGACAGGGCTCCGCCGGCCGATATCCCTGTCAAGAATATTTTGCGCAGCCCTGGCGGTGCCAGGCCTGTAGCACCTTCTGCAATACCGGAGGTCGGCGCGGCCAAGCCCGTTGCGGAAGCCGGCGTGGACAAAGGGCTGGAAGAGCAAAAGCGCAAGATGCAGGAGCAGGAAGCAGCCAAGACCCAGGCCGAAAAACTGCAGAAGGAAAAGCAGCGCCAGGACAACTGCAACCGTGCCAGGCAGGCCAAGGCAACCCTGGCATCGGGCCGCTTGCTCTCCCATGTGAATGCCAAGGGTGAGCGTGGCTTCATGGATGAGGCCGCGCGCGATGCCGAGATCAAGCGTGCCGATGCCGTGATTGCTTCCGATTGCGGGCCCATGGCAGAGCCGGCGCAATAGTCGCCGGGATCTTCGCCGAAATCTCGATAAAAAAGCGCCGTCAGAAGGCGCTTTTTTTTGAGTCCTGCTGGTTGCCGGCTGCTGGCTAATAGCCCGCCTTGGCTCCGTCTCTCTGGCGTTTGAAAAGTCCGGCGCCGCGCGCGCCCTGGCGGGCAAAGCGTTCGCGTCGGGCAACCTTGGGGTCTACTGTCAACGGGCGATAGACTTCCAGGCGATCGCCATGTTTGAGAATCTGGCCAGGATTCGCGACTTTGCCCCAGATACCGAGCATGTCGGCAGCCAAGGGGTCGGGCAGTTGCAGGTCAGGCAAGGCTGCTGAGGCGGTCACTGCATCCAGAGCTTGCTGGACAGTGCTGCCCGCGGCAAGCTGCAACAAGGCTTCCTGCACGGTGCCGGAGCAGGGCGAGATGCAGACCGTGATGTCGATCACCTCGGGCAGAGCATCAGCCATAGATTTGTTCGGCTCGCTTGATGAAGGCGTCGACCATGGAGCCTGCGATGCGGTCAAAGACCGGGCCGATGATGGCGGCTACGGCTGCGTTCTCGAAGCCGTAATCCAGCTGCAGCTCGACCTTGCAGGCGCGTTGCGTGCCGTCGCCTACAGGATGAAAGCGCCAGTGGCCTTCAAGACGCGAGAAAGGTCCCTTGACCAGACGCATGCTGACCTGCTTGCCGCCGTCATCCATGCTACTGTTCGTGTTGCGCGTCACGAAAGACTTGCGCAGTCCGCTGAACGCAATACCTACCTCGGCTGTCATGCCTGTGTCGTCCTGCTCCAGAATCTTGGCATGATCGCACCAGGGCAGAAAGTCGGCATAGTGGGCCACGTCCGTCACGAGAGCAAACATTTCTTTGGGGCTGTACCAGATGAGGACGGACTTGTTGACGTTTTTCATGAACAAAGAGCAATCAGCAGGGCGCAAGAGCAGGGAATTGGCCTAGGCCAATACACCCAGAGGCGCGATGCGAAACTAAAATCATCGCTCAGAGGCGAGACGGCAATCCAGTATTGTAGGGAGAGCTTTCATCTCCGGTCCGCCTGCAACTAATATTCCATGGCCAAGAAACCAGAAACTTCGTCGCGCATTGCCGACAATAAAAAAGCAGCTTTCAACTATTTCTTCGAGGAGCGCCACGAAGCCGGCATGGTGCTGCACGGCTGGGAGGTCAAGGCCCTGCGCAGCGGCAAGGTGCAGCTCACCGATGGCTATGTGCTGATCAAGGACGGCGAGCTGTTCCTGCTGGGCTGCCAGATCAACCCGCTCAAGACCGCTTCCACCCACGTCAATCCCGACTCGGCACGCATCAAGAAGCTGCTCCTGAAAAAGGATGAGATCAAGCGCCTTGTCGGCAAGGTCGAGCAAAAGGGCTATACCCTGGTGCCCATCAATCTGCACTGGAAGAACGGTTACGTGAAATGCGAGATTGCCCTGGCCAAGGGCAAGGCCGAGCATGACAAGCGCGATGTGATCAAGGACCGCGAAGGCAAGCGCGAGGTGGAGCGCGCCATGAAAAACCGCAACCGTTGACCTGCCGCGCCTGGATCTATCTTCCGCACTGACACAGTTCTGACATCAAGGCCCGCTATGTTGGGCCTTGCTTTACTGACATATCGCAGCAAGGAGTTTGGTCATGGGCACTTGGTCGCACGGCAATTTCGATAACGACACCGCATTGGACTGGCTGGCCGATATCACGGGCCAGCTCATCGATGAAATTGCCGAGGTCCTGGACTCGCCCGAGGCCTTGCAGGCGGGCGAGCCGGAGTCGGATCTGGTTCCCTGCCGCATCGAGCTGCTGTGCGCCATGGCCGAGGGCGGCATGCATCCGCTGTGGCCGGATCTGCAGACGCTGGAGCATTGGAAAGCCACTTATCTGCAGGCCTGGGACCAGAGCATCGACGAGCTGGAGCCCGAGGAGGGCTACAAGCAGGACCGTCGCATAGCGATCATCGAGACCTTCGATCGCATGATCGCGCTGGCTGCAGCAGCAGAGGAAGAAGGCGCTGACGAAGACTGGGGCGAAGAATAAGTGCGGCAGTCATGCACGGCGCAGGCTTCCGGCTTGCGCCGCGGCAGCTGTCTTACGGGTTTTCGCCGTAGCGGGTCTTGAAATCGAACTCCAGGCGTTCGCAGTCCTGAGTGGTTTTGAACTCCTGGGTCTTGCGTTCGGCCTCGGGCTTGGCCGTCTGTTTCCAGCAGATCTTGATGGTTTCTGCTTCCGTCCAGCGCTGCTTGCTTAGCGGATCGTCCATGAACTGGCCGATGAGCATGAGCGCGCCAAAGATGATCACGGGCAGGGCGATGAGCCAGACCACCAGGCGGTTTTTGGCAGGGGCTGCGGGCTTGGAGGTCTCGGTTTGGGGTGTGTCGCTCATAGTGGTTGCCGATTATCCGCAAGCCGATGATGAAGACATTAATGCAACGCATGAAAATTCATGATCGCTGTTATCGGCACAAGGCCGCGTGGGTATGTAGCCGCAAACCTATAATGTTCGGCTGATTTGCCTGTCTGCGCAGCTCCTGAAAAAGCAGCGCCGGGCCGTACTGATCGCAGGCGTCATGCAGGCGTCTTCATACCAAACACCATGAGTACACCCACTTTTTCCGTTGCGGACATCCGCAAGACGTTCCTGGATTTCTACGCTTCCAAGGGCCACACGGTTGTCGCGTCCAGTTCGCTGGTTCCCGGCAACGATCCGACGCTGATGTTCACCAACTCCGGCATGGTGCAGTTCAAGGATGTGTTCCTGGGCACGGACAAGCGTCCCTACAATCGCGCAACTTCGGTGCAGGCCTGCCTGCGCGCCGGCGGCAAGCACAACGACCTGGAAAACGTGGGCTACACCGCGCGCCATCACACGTTCTTCGAAATGCTGGGCAACTGGTCCTTCGGCGACTACTTCAAGAAGGAGTCCATCGAGTGGGGCTGGGAGCTGCTGACCAAGGTTTTCGGCCTGCCCGCCGAGAAGCTGCTGGCCACGGTCTATCACGAAGACGACGAAGCCTATGACATCTGGAAGAACGTCATCGGCCTGCCTGCCGAGCGCATCATCCGCATCGGCGACAACAAGGGCGGCAAGTACAAGAGCGACAACTTCTGGATGATGGCCGACACAGGCCCCTGCGGCCCCTGCTCGGAAATCTTCTACGACCACGGCGAGCACATTGCCGGCGGCCCTCCCGGCAGCCCGGAAGAAGACGGCGACCGTTTCATCGAGATCTGGAACCACGTGTTCATGCAGTTCGACATGAAGGAAGACGGCTCCGTGGTCAAGCTGCCTGCACCTTGCGTGGACACCGGCATGGGCCTGGAGCGCCTGGCTGCCATCCTGCAGCATGTGCACAGCAACTACGAGATCGACCTGTTCCAGGCATTGATCAAGGCAGCCGGCCGCGAAACCCATACCGAAGATCTGAGCACTCCTTCGCTGAAGGTGATTGCCGACCATATCCGCGCGACCTCCTTCCTGGTGTCCGACGGCGTGATTCCTTCCAACGAAGGTCGTGGCTATGTGCAGCGCCGCATCATCCGCCGCGCCATCCGTCACGGTTACAAGCTGGGCCAGAAGACTCCCTTCTTCCACAAGCTGGTGGCCGACCTGGTCGTACAGATGGGCGATGCCTATCCCAAGCTCAAGGAGCAGGAAGCGCATATCACCAGCGTGCTCAAGGCCGAGGAAGAGCGTTTCTTCGAGACCCTGGCCAACGGCATGGAAATCCTGGACAGCGCACTGGCCGGCGACGTCAAGGTGCTGCCCGGCGATGTGGCCTTCAAGTTGCATGACACCTACGGCTTCCCGCTGGACCTGTCCAACGACGTGGCGCGCGAGCGTGGCGTGACGGTGGACGAGGCCGGCTTCAACGCCGCCATGCAGCACCAGAAGGAAACTGCCCGCGCAGCCGGCAAGTTCAAGATGGATCGCGCGCTGGAGTACACCGGACAGGGCAACACCTTCGTGGGCTACGACAAGCTGGCAGAATCTGCAAAAATCGTAGCGCTTTACGCTGACGGTGTATCTGTTTCCGAGCTGAAAGCAGGTCAAAACGGCGTGGTTGTTCTGGATGCCACTCCTTTTTATGCAGAATCCGGTGGCCAGGTCGGCGATCAGGGCGTGATTGTTGCGGGTGGCAACCGCTTTGCCGTGGAAGACACGCTCAAGATCAAGGCCGATGTATTCGGTCACCACGGCGTGCTGGAAGCCGGCAGCCTGAAGGTGGGCGATGCCGTTGAAGCACAGGTGGACACCGCCGTGCGCGCTGCAACCATGCGCAACCACTCGGTCACACACATCATGCACAAGGCCTTGCGCGAAGTGCTGGGCGCCCATGTGCAGCAAAAGGGCTCGCTGGTCAATGCCGAGCGTACCCGCTTCGACTTTGCGCACAACGCCCCGGTGACTGCCGAGCAGATCCGCGAGATCGAAGCCCGCGTCAATGCCGAGGTGCTGGCCAACACCGCCACCGATGCACGCGTGATGGATATCGAGTCGGCCCAGAAGACCGGCGCGATGATGCTGTTCGGCGAGAAGTACGGCGAAACCGTGCGCGTGCTGGACATCGGCTCCAGCCGCGAGCTCTGCGGTGGCACCCATGTCAGCCGTACCGGCGACATCGGCCTGTTCAAGGTGGTGGGCGAATCCGGCGTGGCCGCTGGCGTGCGTCGTATCGAAGGCATTACGGGCGAGAACGCGCTGGCCTATCTGCAGTCGCTGGAGTCCACCGTGGACCAGGCTGCGGCCGCTTTCAAGGCTCCTGCAGCCGAGCTGACCAACCGCATCGGCGGTGCACTGGATCAGATCAAGGCACTGGAAAAGGAAATCGCTGCGCTCAAGGGCAAGCTGGCTTCCAGCCAGGGCGACGAGCTGGTCACGCAGGCTGCCGACGTCAAGGGCGTCAAGGTGCTGGCCGCCAAGCTCGAAGGCGCCGATGCCAAGACCTTGCGCGACACCATGGACAAGCTCAAGGACAAGCTGGGCGCGGCCGTGATCGTGCTGGCCGCCGTGGATGGCGACAAGGTGCAGCTGGCTGCCGGCGTGACCAAGGCCGAGACCGCCAAGGTCAAGGCCGGCGAACTGGTGAACTTTGTGGCCCAGCAAGTGGGCGGCAAGGGCGGTGGCAAGCCCGATATGGCCATGGCCGGCGGCACCGATGCCGCAGCCGTGCCCGCAGCGCTGGCCAGCGTCCAGGCCTGGGCGGCCGAGCGCCTCTGAGCCGAGCGCCTGTAAGCGCAAGACAGGGGCGGCCAAGGCTGCCTTGTCCCAAAACAAAACGCTCCTCAATGAGGAGCGTTTTTTATTGTTGGAGCGAACCCTTGGAAACTGGCATAACCCAAGTCGGAGACACCGAGGAAGGGCCGCCCCGCACCGAGGGTGTCGTCCCCCTTTCCTTAGCGCGAAGCGCGTAGAGAAAAGGGGGCGCCCGGCTAGGGGAAGGCGCAAAGTGCCTCAGGGGGTTACTTCTTCCTGAACACCAGGTCCCAGACGCCATGACCGAGGCGGATGCCGCGGTTTTCGAATTTGGTTAGCGGCCGGTAGTCGGGCTTTTCGGCGTAGTTCTCGGCCGTGTTCTGCAGCATGGGTTCTGCGTTCAGCACTTCCAGGATCTGCACCGCGTAGGGCTCCCAGTCGGTGGCGCAGTGGATGTAGCCACCGGGCTTGATGCGAGCGGCCAGCTTGGCGATCAGCGGGCTCTGGATCAGGCGACGCTTGTTGTGCTTTTTCTTGTGCCAGGGATCGGGGAAGAAGATGTGCACGCCGTCGATCGAGGCTTCGGGCAGCATGTTGTCGATGACTTCCACGGCATCGTGTTGCAGGATGCGGATGTTCTCGATCTCCTGCTCGCCAATGCGCTTGAGCAGCGCGCCCACGCCGGGTTCGTGCACTTCGCAGCACAGGAAATTATCGTCGGGGCGCACGCGGGCGATATGGGCGGTGGCTTCACCCATGCCGAAGCCGATTTCCAGAATCAGCTTGCCGTCGCGGCCATAGGCGGCTGCGGCGTCCAGAGGAGCCTTCTGGTATTGCAGCAGGAAGCGCGGACCCAGTTCTTCAAAAGCCTTGGCCTGGCCCGTAGTGGTGCGGCCGGCGCGGCGCACATAGCTTTTGATGGTCTTGGGATAGGCCACGCCTTCGGGTGCCTGGCCTTGGGATGCTGCGGATGCGTCAGCGGCTGGCACGTTTTCGGCCATATCGGTGGTAGGTGTTGGATTAGAAGAAGTCACGGGGCGATATTGTAGGTTTGGCGCCAGCACCGGACCCAGAAGTCCAGCGCCAAAGGCAAGGCGCTTGCGGGGCTTTCGCTGCTGCAGGATGCGTCTGCGGGCGCTTGTGGCAGGCCGAGCCGCTGTGCCGCGGCAGACAGCACGGTCAGCGGCTGGCTGACATCCACGGCGGGTGCGCCATGCTGTTTGGAGAGCTTTTCTCCGTTGTCCATGCAGACCAGCGGTGTGTGCAGATAGCGCGGCTGGGTCAGGCCCAGGGCGCGCTGCAGCAGCAGCTGGCGCGGAGTGTTGTCTGCCAGGTCTTCACCGCGCACCACATCGGTGATGCCTTGCTCGGCGTCGTCAACGACCACGGCCAGCTGGTAGGCCCAGAGCCCGTCCGCGCGGCGCAGCACAAAGTCGCCCACGCTGTTGATCAGGTTCTGCTGCTGCGCGCCCAGACGCCGGTCCTGCCAGTGCAGCACGGGGCGTCTGCTTTCCAGGCAGTGTTGTCTGGGTGCTATGCTTTGTGTAGCTGTTTGCGCTTTTGGAATGGTTGTTTTGAACTGGTTCTCTTGTAATTCATGCACCTGCTGCTCCAGTGCAAAGCGCCAGGCCCGGGCGGGCTTGCCTTGCAGGCCATGACGGCAGGTTCCGGGGTAGGGCCGTTCCACATGTCGCTCGTGAGTCAGTCCCTGTGCCTGCCAGGCGGCTTCGATGTCTTTGCGCGTGCAGCCGCAGGGGTAGGCCATTTTTTGCGCCTGCAGCTGTTGCAGCGCTTTTTCATAGAGTGCATGACGCTGCGACTGCCAGACCACGGGGGCATCGGAGTGCAGGCCACAGGCGGCCAGCTGGCGCAGGATTTCCTGGTCGGCACCAGGCTGGCAGCGTGGCGGATCGATGTCTTCGATGCGAATCAGCCAGCGTCCGCCTTGGGCGCGTGCATCCAGCCAGCTGGCCAGCGCCGCGACCAGAGAGCCGGCATGCAGCGGTCCGGTGGGAGAGGGCGCAAAGCGCCCGATATATGGCCCCGTGCTGGGAGCGCTGGAGGAGGGACGGGAGAGGGCCGCTGTCATGAGGGACGCCATCTTACGCCCCTTGACTGCGCGCAGTTGGCTCAGGCCAGGGCCAGCCCCATTTCCAGACCCGAGACAAAAGCGTCTTCCACCCGCATGCCTATGCACCAGTCCCCGCACAGGCCCAGGCCTGCCGAGGGGTCGTGGCTGAACGGTCTGCCCAGGGGCGCCAGCGTCTGGGCATGCTGCCAGAGGTAGACGCTGGCATGGCGCGGCGCAACGCGGATGCCGGTGATTTCGCCAAAGGCCTTTTGCAGCTTGGCAAGCACACGCGTGGCGTCGTCATGGCGGTGCTCGTTGGACCACAGCGGATTGGCATGAATCGTCCAGCGCTCGGTCTGGGCGCGGCCGGGTTTGGAGGACTCGCGGGCCACCCAGGCAACGCGCTCATGCGTGCTGCGTGCGGCATTCCACTGCGGGCCCAGCGTGGTCAGCCCGGCCTGTGCGGCCATGGGGTAGGACAGCGTCATGGCCCAGCAGGGGGCCATTTCCACGGGGGCCAGGGTCCTGGCCAGGGCAGCACCCTGCGGCGCTGTCTGCAGCAGTTGCGCGGCCACGGGCGCCGGCACGGCCAGCACCACGGCATCGAAGTCGGCTGCAATCTGCGGGCCGTGGTCTTCGGTATCCAGCATCAGGGACCACTGATGGCGGCTGTGGTGGCTGCCGCTGGCAATGTGGTGGCTCATGGCGCGCAGGGACTGTCCCAGGTGCAGGCGCCCGGCATCCCATAGCGGCGCTGCCCAGGCCAGTGGCAGCGATTGCATATCGGGCATGCCGACCCAGTGGGTCTCGCGCACCGGCGTGTGCTTGTCGACTCTGCGGCCCTGGGCGTTGCGGGTCTGAACGCTGTTCAGGCTCCAGGCGCGCAGATTGCCGGGCGTGATGTCCAGCACTTGCTGAAAGCGCGGGTCGCGCACGGTGAAGAACTGTGCGCCGATGTCAAAGCTGCCGTAGGGGCCGCTGACCGAGCGCATACGTCCGCCGGCCTGGGTCAGGCGCTCGTAGACATGGACGTCGTGCCCGGCCTGCATCAGCGTGCGGGCACAGGCCAGACCGGCAATGCCCGCGCCGATGACGGCAATGCGCTTGGCACCGGTATGCAGGGAGGAGGAAGAAGCGGAGGCAGTTGCGGACGCGCGAGTGCGGGAAGCATTCATGAAAAAGCCTTTTCGACACCGTTTGAGTTCTAGCGTAGCAGCTATCCAAAGGATAGCAAGTGCTGCTTGTGCTGAATTGTTGCAGCGCAACTCACTCTACACCTCCCACGTGATGGCTGCGACGCGCAGCAGCTTATTGACGGTGATGGTTTTCCATAAGCGCCTTGCGCGTGGCGGGGCTTTCGAGTTGCGTCAGCCACCACTGAAGGGCGCGTCCGGGAGTGCGGTGGGCGGGGCCGGGCCATGCATAGTGCAGGCGCAGATTGCGACTGGCGCGCTGCACCTGTCTTGTGACCAGCAGGCCGGCATCCAGATAGGCCTGAACCATGCCGCGTGGCAGAAAGCCGGCGCCAATGCCGCGTATCTGAGCCTCCAGCTTGGCCTGCATGCTGTCCACGGTGAGCACGTCCTGGCCGTTGACCAGGCCAAAGCTGGAGTTGCTGCGCACGCCCGAGTCGGCCACGGCCACCATGCGGTGCTGCAGCAGCAACTCGTCAGACAGCGGCTCATCGAGTCCGGCCAGCGGGTGGTGCGGCGCGACGGCGAAGACGAAATCAATCTCCCCGATTTCGCGCTTCTGCAGTTCGGAGACATTGCTGGTGTTGACCGCCACGCCAATGGCCAGATCGGCATGGCCGCTGGTCAGTACTTCCAGCGTGCCGTTGAGAATGCCGTCGCGCAGCTTGAGCGTGGTGGGCGGGTTCAGCGCATAAAAGGCTTCGACCAGCTCGAAGATGGGCGTGCGGGCCACGGCCCCGTCGATGACGATGGTCAGCTGCGGCTCCCAGCCCGTGGCCACGCGCTTGACGCGGTGCGCCACGGCGTCGATCTCCTGCAGCAGGCGGGCGCCTTCGCGCAGCAAGGCCTGGCCGGCCTCCGTGGCCTGGGCATGGCGCGAGCTGCGGTCAAACAGCAGCACATCGAGCGCGTCTTCGATCTGGCGCACGCGGTAGGTCAGCGCGCTGGGCACCAGGCCCAGGGAGCGCGCAGCGGCGGCAAAGCTGCCGGTTTCGGCAATGGCCTGCAGCATGGCCAGGCTGTCGGGGGTGAGCACATCGCGGGAGCTGGGCATGGTGAGATTGATGATTCAAACAGTTTGAATGATGCCATCAACGCCGTTCAGCCACGGCCTGACAGGCGACTTCTACAGTAGAGCCCATAGAGACAGTCACTTGAACGAAAGGAAGCACACCATGATGACTCTGCGCAAATCCCAGGAACGCGGCTACGCCGACCACGGCTGGCTCAAGTCCTATCACAGCTTTTCGTTTGCCGGTTACTACGACCCGCGCCATATGGGTTTCGGCAATCTGCGCGTGATCAACGAAGACAGGATTGCCCCCGGCACGGGCTTTGGCTCGCACGGCCACCGCGACATGGAAATCATCAGCTATGTGCTCGAAGGTGCGCTCTCGCACAAGGACAGCATGGGCAATGAAACCCCCATCCTGCCTGGAGAGGTGCAGCGCATGAGCGCTGGCTCGGGGGTGGTGCACAGCGAGCAGAACTATGCCAAGGAGCAGACCACGCACTTTCTGCAGATCTGGCTGCTGCCCGCTCGGACAGGTATCGAGCCAGGCTATGCCCAGAAGACATTCAGCGAGGTGCAAAAGCGCGGGCGTCTGTGTCTGGTGGCTTCACCCGATGGTGCCGAGGGCTCGGTTCCCATGAACGCGGATGCACGCTTGTATGCCGGTCTGTTCGACGGCGCAGAGGCTGCCGATGTGGCCCTGCCGGCCGGTCGCAAGACCTATGTGCACCTGGTGCGTGGCGAGCTGGACGTGAATGGACAAAAGCTGACAAGCGGCGACGCCGCACTTATTGAAAATGAGGAGCGCCTGCGCCTTGCCAATGGCCGGGCTGCGGAAGTTCTGGTGTTTGACCTGGAACCTTGAGTCTGACGATTTCAAGGCTTGTACTGATATGAACCAACGCGGCCCTGGGTCGCAATGACTGGAGTTGAGATGTTGAATCAATTGCGAAATCCTCTGGACCTGGCGGGCCGTGTGCTGATTGCCCTGCTGTTCCTGCCTGCGGGCATTCAGAAAATCAGCGGCTTTGCGGGCACCGTGGGTTATGCCGCGTCGGTGGGCATGCCCATGCCCCAGGTCGCGGTGGCGGTGGGCCTGGTGATCGAGATCGTGGGCGGTCTGGCCATCCTGCTTGGCTGGCACACGCGCTGCGCGGCCTTGATCCTGGGATTTTTCACGCTGATCGCCAGCTTCTTCTTCCATAACTTCTGGGGCGTGCCTGCAGAAGCCGCCATGATGCAGCAGCTGCTGTTCTGGAAGAACATCGCCGTGGTCGGGGGCCTGCTTGGCTACGCCGCCCATGGGGCAGGCGCCTGGAGCATGGACGGCCGCAAAGGCTGAAGCATGAGGCCGCGCAGGCTGAAAGTGCGCAAGCGGTCATGGCTTTGATAAGCTAGCGCGCTCTCGCAAGACAAGGCCCGCCGGGTGTCAATCCGGCGGGCCTTTATTTGGCACAGATTCACGATGGCGCGGCGGATGGCTGCGCCGATACAAGCAGGAAAAGCAGGAAAGAAGAAATCATGAGCAATATCGTTGTGGTCTACCACTCCGGCTACGGCCATACCCAGCGCATGGCGCAATCCGTGGCCCAGGGCGCGGGCGCGCAACTGCTGGCCATCGACGCCGATGGCAATTTGCCCGAAGGTGGCTGGGAGCAACTGGCTGCGGCCGATGCCATCGTCTTCGGCGCGCCCACCTATATGGCCGCTCCGAGCTGGCAATTCAAGAAATTTGCCGATGCCTCGTCCAAGGCCTGGTTTGCCCAGGCCTGGAAGGACAAGCTGTTTGCCGGCTTCACCAACAGCGCGAGCGTGCAGGGCGACAAGCAGGTCACGCTCGATTATTTCTACCACCTGGCCATGCAGCATGGCGGCGTGTGGGTGGGGCTGGGCCTGCTGCCTTCGAACACCAAGGCCGCCCAGCGCAACGATGTGAACTGGATGGGCAGTTTCTGCGGTGCCATGGCGCAGTCCCCCTCTGACTCTTCGGCCGGCGAGATGGCCGCAGGCGATCTGGAAACCGCACGCCAGTTTGGCGAGCGCGTGGCCAAGGCAGCAGCACGCTGGGCAAGGTAAGCAGCGTTGAGCTGCTATCAAATCAAAAGCGGCTGGCGTTGATCATCAAACGATCTCAGAGATCAAGTCTTCTGAAATCGGCAATGAGCAAGCGCCAGCCGCTTTGTTTTTGATAGTGGGTGAAGAATGCCGGCCTATTCCATCAAATGCTTTTTGATGGGGCGGGGGTGAACCAGCTCGGTACGCGACAGATCGGCGCCCAGCGAGTCGCGACCATCAAAGACAAAGCAGCCGCCGTCGTAGAACTTGCCGTCGGTTTCCTCGAAATATTTGAGGATGCCGCCTTCGAGCTGGTAGACGTTTTCGATGCCTTCGTCCTGCATGAGGATGGCGGCCTTTTCGCAGCGGATGCCGCCAGTGCAGTAGCTGACCACGGTCTTGCCGGCGAATTCGTCCTTGTGCTCGCGCAGTGCCGGCGGGAATTCGGTGAACTTGGTCAGGCGCCAGTCGATCGTGCCGGCAAATGCGCCTTCGTCCACTTCGTAGTCGTTGCGCGTGTCCAGCGTCACCACCTCGCGGCCCTCGTCGTCATGGCCTTGCTCCAGCCAGCGGCGCAGCGTGGCCGGGCTGACCGATGGCGCACGGCCATGGGCGGGTCGTATGGCGGGATGATCCATGCGGATGATCTCGTTCTTGACCTTGACCAGCATTTTGCGAAAGGGCACGGTCTCGGACCAGCTTTCCTTGGGCGCCAGGTCGGCAAAACGCGGGTCTTGTTTCAGCTGCTCCACAAAGTCGCGTACGGCTTCGGCAGGGCCGGCCAGGAAAAAGTTGATGCCTTCTTCGGCCAGCAGCACCGTGCCCTTGAGGCTCAGGTCATGCGCACGCTCCAGCAGCGTCTGGCGCAGCTGGTCGGCGTCGGGCAGGGGCGTGAATTTGTAGCAGGAGATGTTGAGTATGTCGGCCACGTCGATATCCGGGGGGGCGGCCGCGCGGCTGCTGCATCGACGGTGATGCAGCTCAGACCGGGGCCGTCAGCTCTGCCTTGATTTTATTGGACAGCTGTGCCACTGCGAGGGATGCGGGTGCTCCGGGCATGGCCTGCAGCAGCAGCTGGCGGCGCATCACGGCCTCGCGCACGGCGGAGTCGACCGGAATATCGCCCCAGTGGGTCAGCTGCAGCGGCTGGCCGGACTCGGTGGTCACGAAGCGGTTGAGCACCTGCTGCAGCTGGCCCGTGATGGCGCGGCCATCGCCGGGGCGTTGCGCCTGGTTGATGACCAGACGGATCTGCTGGCGCTTTTGCTGCAGGGCCAGCACCTTGATGGCGGCGTAGGCATCGGTCAGCGAAGTGGGCTCGGGCGTGGCCACGACCAGCACCTCGGTCGCCAGAGACACGGAGAACAGCACCACATCCGAGATGCCGGCACCGGTGTCGAGCAGGATGATGTCGTAGCGCGGGCGCAGCAGCTCCACCGTGCGCATGAACTGGGAACGAATCTCGGGGGTGAGGCGCGAGTACTCGATCATGCCCGAGCCTGCCAGCAGCACCGAATAGCCGCCCGGCGTGGTCAGGATGGCATCTTCCAGCGTGGATCGACCTGTGAACACATCGTGCAGCGTGACCTTGGGGTAGAGGTTGAGCACTACATCCAGATTGGCCAGGCCCAGGTCCGCGTCCAATACCAGCACGTTGAAGCCATGACGCGTCAGCGCAGCAGCCAGATTGGCGGAGACGAAAGTCTTGCCGACACCGCCTTTGCCGCTGGTGACGGCAATGATGTGGGCCTGCTTGTTGCGGCCAGGCGCCCGCAGGGCATCTTCCATGGATATATGAGCGGGCAAAGTAGGGTGAGGGGCCAAGGTGTCCATCGTCTCAAGGCGTTATGACCTGGCTTGCGGCGTCGGTGTTTACGTCTGGTGCTGTATTGTCAGAGACATTTTCCTCTAACGAAGCGGCAGGCAAAGGGCTGAAAAGCAGGCTTTTTTCCTCGGCACTCACCGTACTGTCGGGCGGATCCTCCACGCAGACGCAGTTGCGTCCCGCGGATTTGGCCAGATAGAGCTGGCGATCGGCACGCTCGGTCCACAGTTGCGCCGTGCTGCGAATCCATTGCTGGGCGTAGACCCCGCCAATACTCACCGTGACCTTCAGCGACTGGCCGGAGGACACGGCGATGGAGTTGCTTTCGATGGCCTGGCGCAGGCGTTCGGCGACCGCACGGCCTTGATGCGCAGGACAGACCGGCAGCACTATGGCGAATTCCTCGCCACCGAAGCGCGCCAGGGTGTCCATGGGGCGAATGATTTCGGACAGGGTCTGTGCCACGGACTGCAACACCATATCGCCAGCAATATGACCGTGCTCGTCGTTGATCTGCTTGAAATGGTCGATGTCCAGCATCAGCAGCAGTGCGGTTTCTCCGGAGCGGGCCACGCGGTCGATCTCGCGCTCGATCACGGAGCGGAAATGGCGTCGGTTGGCCAGCCCCGTGAGGGGGTCGCGCAAAGACAGTGCGCACAAGCCATCAATCAGTGCTTGCAGGTAATGGGTGGGAGTGTCAGTGGGCAGACGGTTATCACTACCGCCCGCGCGAGTCACCAGATTGTGTGCGGTGGCAAGGCGCAGATCGCGCAAAAACACGGATTGGTGAGGGGCGGATGAGGTCACGACAAACTATCAATGATGACCGTCAGTGTAGCAGCGCCCCCTATCTTTTTGTGGATGTAGGCTTTTCGTCAGCGTTGATCTGAGTGAGTTCTGTGGGGAAATTGCCAAGCGTTCGCAGAAAGTCGGCATCCGTGCGGTAGAGCCTGATGGGGCTGCCTTCCTTATGCAGCAGGCCGGCGCGCTCCAGCCTTTGCTCGGCCGGCAGCTTCAACCCCACCACGTGCAGCAGACCGCCGCGCAATGCGACCAGGCGTTCCAGTCGGGCAAAGGTTTCGACTCCGGTGATGTCTATGCTGTTGATGGACTGCATCAGCAGCGCCAGGTCTTTGGCCTGGGGCGCTTGCTGCAGGGCGTCGGCCGCGTAGCGCTCAAGTGCCGTGGCCGTGGCAAAGTCCAGGTCTGCATCCATGCGCAGAGCCACGACTTCAGGTGCCAGGGGGGGCAATTGCCAAAGCTGGCGGCTGCGCAGGCTGCCGTCGGGATGCTCGCCGACCTCGATGATGCGCGGGTGCAGGTGGTGATAGAGGTAGTAAGCCTGGCTGAGCATGATGCCCGCGAACACACCCCAGTACATGCGCGGGGCGGTGACGATGGTCAGCACCAGCGTGGCGACGCTGATGCAGGCTTCGACCTTGGAAATCCTGAAAAGCTTGAGAATGGCGCTGGGCTTGACCAGGTTGAGCACGGCGGTGATCACGATGGCAGCCAGCGTTGCCTGAGGCACATGGTAGAGCCAGGGTATGAACCAGAGCACGACCACAACCACCAGCAAAATGGAAAAGACGTTGGCGTAGCCGGTCCTGGCACCTGCGAGCAGGTTGACGGCAGAGCGCGAGAATGAAGCGCTGGTGGCAAAGCTGCCGAACAGGCCGGCGCTGATCTTGGACAGTCCCTGGGCAATCAGATCCTGATTCTCGTTCCAGCGCGTGCCGGCCTGCTGATGCTCGACCTGGGCACTGGACGCGGTTTCCAGAAAGCTGACCAGGGAGATGACCAGCACTGGCATGATCAGGGCGCCGAACTGCTCCCAGTCCAGCATGCCGGGCCACTGGAAGCTGGGCAGTCCCGCTGGCAGGTGGCCAATCACGGCTCCGCCCGCATCGGCAAAACCCGTGATCCAGCTGATGAAGCCGCTCAGGCCGATGATGAAAATGGCCGAGGGAAAAGCAGGACGCCATTTCTTGGCCAGCATCAAAAGAGCCATGCTGACCAGGCCGTAGGCGATGGATTGGATGCTGAACAGATAGATGGACGGCGAGTGCCAGACGGTGGACCAGTCAGCGCGCATGCCCAGAAGAGTGGGCAGCTGCGAGGCCAGAATCAGCAGGGCTGCTGCCTGGGTGAAGCCTGCCAGTACGGGGGAGGTGACCAGGTTGAGCAGCCAGCCCGCGCGTACCACGCCCAGACTCCATTGAACCAGGCCCGACAGAATGGCCATCCACGCAGCGAGCACCACCCACTGGGCCGAGCCCGGTTCGGCCATGCCGGTCAGAGAGGCGCCGATCAGCAAGGCGCTCAGCGCCGTAGGCCCCACGCCCAGCCGGGGTGAGGGGCTGAAGAGAATGGCCACTGCGGCCGGAATGATGGAGGCATAGATGCCGGTAATCAGCGGCATGCCCGCCAGCGCGGCGTAAGCCACGCCCTGGGGCAGCAGCATCAGGCCCACGGTCAGGCCGGCCCAGAACTCGCCGCGCAGCAGGCCGAAAGTCGGTTTGGGCCAATTGAGAAAGGGCAGCCATCGGGCCAGGGATTGCATGGAAGTCATGATTGCGGCAGAACTAAATCCTCTGCAAGCTTAGTCGGGCTTTGTTGTGCAGGGATTAAAAACAGGACGAGGCTACGACATTGGCCGAGGGGACGCCTTGTTCCAAAGTGACTCGAGGCGCGTTGCCCAAACCGGGCCGGCATGGCATCGATGGCGGCAAGGGGTCGGCGGATGGCCGATGAGTACGGGAGGGGGTGCCCGCCAGATCCGCGCCCTGCCATGCGACCGGGTGGGTCGCTGGCTGCTTGTGAATGATGCCCACGTTGAAATCGACTCGAAGACAGAGAAAACGGCGCCAACTGCTATGCATTTTCAATGTTGATGCCTTGTTTCATCCTAGCACGCTGCCCGCGCATATGCTGGGCAGCGCTCCCGTTTCGGGGCGGGAGCGGCCATAAAAAAGAGAGGCTCATGGCCTCTCTGTACACCTTGTGGTGTGGTGCGCGCGGTAGCTGAGCCACCTGCTGTTTGTCAGTTGCCCAGGTTGCGAATCGCCTCGGGAGTGTACTGGCTGGGTTTGAGGTCGTCCTTGCCCAGAATCGGTGCCTTGGGGCGCTCCTGGACCAGATTCATGCTCACATAGGAGCCGGCATTCAGGTCATAGTAGAACGATGTGCCCGCATGCCATTTCTTGATGTCGTAGGCATAGTAGTAGTTGATTTCACCGTGCTGCCACAACTGGCCGCGTGCGTCGTAGAAGTCGCCCGAGACGGCGTGGCCGGTGTCTTCGTCGATGAACATCACGCGCTTGGAGTACAGGTGACGGAAGCCGGGCTTGAGCTTGCCCTCCAGCACCCAGACACGGCGCAGCTCATAGCGGGTGTAGGCAGGGTTGGGGTGACCTGGCTTGAGCAGATCGGCGTATTTCATCTGCTGGTTGATGCGGAAGGTGTTCGCAGGAATGAACATCTCGCGCTTGCCGTGCATGGTCCACTCGTAGCGCTCGGAGCCGCCATTGAACAGGCGTTCTGAGTCGATGGTCGCCTTGCCGCTGGTGCCGGGGGAGGGCTGGTCATAGCCGAACTCGGGCAGTTGTCGCACGCGGCGAGTGCCGGGATCGTAATTCCAGGCCAGGCGCTTGTCCGTGCCAAAGTTCATGGGCTCGATGGACAGAATCACACCACCTTTTTCGCGCTCGGGCAGGATGGAGAAATTGGTCACATAAGCGTATTTGCCTTCGTTGGGCTTGCCCAGATTTTCCTTGGAGTCATAACGACTGAGCTGGATATAGCTGGTGCGGCCCCAGGCAATATCGCCGCTCGCGCCCACCAGAGCCATGTCGCGTTCCACCTCTTCGGTGCTGGCGCGGCTGGGCATGAGGTTGTTCCAGAGCAGTTCCAGGCCGGTCTTGGGAATGGGGAAGGGCAGAGCGCCCATGAAGCCCTTGACGCCATTGCCGTCGTTGACTACCTCGGCTTCCAGCGCATTGCGCTTGATGACGGCGCAGATATCGTCGTCATAACGGAAGTCGCGGTGGCCCGGATAGACGGGAATGCGCATGGTGGCGGGGAACTTGCTGAGCAGCGCCTTCTGGCCGGCGCTGAGCTTGTCGCCATATTGCGCCATGTTGGCGGCCGTGATCTCGAACAGCGGCTTTTCATTGGCGTAGATATCGGGCTGGAACTGTCCCACGGACCTGGTGAACTTCACGCCGGGCGGCACGCCCAGTATCTTGCCCGTGAATGGCGGAATGCTGCCATCGGCATTGCCGGCCTTGATGGCGCCGGTGCAGGTCAGCTCCTTACCCAGCTTGTCGGCTTCCGCGGCGGGAACCTTGGCACAGGCGGCTCCTGCGCTCAGCAAACCTATGCACAGCATCAGCGCTGTGCTCATCGTCTTTTGTTGCATTGCTCTTGTTTTCCTGGTGAAAAAATGGTGCAGGCCATGGCCTGTGAGCATTTATTCTTCAGATATTTGTCATGACATGAATCGTCTGTTGGGACTAATCGACAGCATCCGAGGCAAGCCCAGGACGCAAAAAAGGCAGCGCCGTTGCCGGAGCTGCCTTGGGCCGGGTCAAAAATGACTAGGGCGTGTTGAGATTTAACGTGAATTGATCACAGCCGATGCCAACGTGATGGCAGCAGCAAAGCTGCTGTCTGCCTTGTCGCAGCGCATTGCAATACGTTTGAACTCCTTGAGCTTGCAAAAGAAGTTCTCGAATTTTTTGGCGACTCTCCTCTCCCGCCAATATGCCCGCGCTTCGCGGGCATATTGCCTTTTTAGGCTGTTATCACTGGCTTGGATTGGATGTTCACAAGCAACCGGCCACGGGCCATCCATAAGTTGGTCAAGGCAAACAAGGTATGCAACTGCTGAGTGTTCTTGCTCAAGCCTCGGTAGCGAACTTTGACATGACCAAATTGCCGCTTGATGACCCGGAATGGGTGCTCGACCTTGGCCCGTATCTTGGATTTGACCTGCTCAAGTTGCTCCTGCAAGGCGGAGATCGGCTCCATCAGATCCAGGGCCTTGCGCTTGCTGCGCTTCATCGCAATATGCCAACGCAGTTTGCGCTCAGGTGTGGCCGCAGGCATGTCGGGACGCTTATCAGCACCTTGGTAGCCAGCGTCGCCATATCCATTGGTTTCTTGTCCGTGTAGCAAACTGTTGGCTTCAACTACATCGTTGATGTTGGCTGCGGTGCCTCGTACGGTGTGCACCAACCTTGAGTCTGCCATCCACGCCAATGTGGGCCTTCATACCAAAGTGCCACTGGTTACCTTTCTTGGTCTGGTGCATCTCTGGATCACGAGACCTGGTGCTGTTCTTGGTGGAACTGGGCGCTGCAATTAGTGTGGCATCCACGATGGTGCCGGTACGAAGCAGTAGCTTTTTGCCCTCCAGCAGGTCTGTGACGGTTTGCAGAATCTGCTCCGCCAGCTTGTGCGTTTCCAGCAAATGGCGAAAGCGCAGGATGGTGCTCTCATCGGGTGTAGCGCTGTCCCATGACAAGCCCGCAAAGTCCCGGAACAGTGGCATGTCATGCAGCGCTTCCTCCATGGCAGGATCGCTGAGGGTAATAAACCACTGCTGCATGAAGTGGATGCGCAGCAACATCTCAACGGGAAACGGTGGTCGGCCTTTGCGCCCTTCTGGAGCGTATGGTGCAATCAGTGCCAGCATATCCCTCCAGGGCACAACCTGCTGCATCTGTTCAAGGAATTCGCGTTTGCGTGTCTTCTTGGTGGAGAGGTTCAGGCCGAGATCAGTTTGCTGCATGGGCCGGAATGCTGACGCACCCGGCACGCAGTGCAAGCACATGCGTTGAGGATTTATTCAGAGATTCCCTAGCTGGCGTGGCGGTTGCCACCACACTTTGTCGGCGCCATAGACCTGCATGTTGGCCTGCCAGACACGTTCAATTTTCTGGTCGCAATGAGCGTGGGTACAGTGCTTATGTGGCTCGCGCAGCAGCTCCACATATCTTCGATATGCCGACGGAGCGGCTTGCAAGACTTACTTCCGGCGAGAACTTGTTTGACTTCTTCATGGCTTAATCCTCTCAGGGTGTTGAGTCTCCTCAAAAGCCGGGGCGATTCACATTCATAGATCAAATTTTCCCAATAGAGATGATGCGATCTCTCCAATCCGCTGTAAAGCCCGGATGTGTAAAATCTCAAAACTCCCTGGAATATTAAGTCGGATACAGTTCAGATACGATCTTGAAGCACTAAATATTGTTCCGGGAACAATTAAAATTCGATCATCGAGACATGCCTTGAAAAGGATTTGTGAATCCAAATTGCTCGGTAGCTCAAGCCATAGAGTGGATCCGCCATCAGGGTTTGTGACACGAGTACCTGGCGGGAATGAGCTCTCTATAATTTGGCGTGCCTCTTGCAAGACCTGATGATTTATTTTATGCAGCCTGCGCAACTGACGACTATAACTAGACTCTGCGAGCAATGTCATCAACGTAATTTCATTGATTGCGCAGTTTCCACCAGAAAAAGCTGTCTTTAACATTCTTACTCTCTCACTGAAACGGCCAGCTTGCAACCATCCAATTCGTAGTCCTGGTGCAACTGTCTTCGAGTATGAGCTGCACGTAAGCACCCAACCATCTTTGTCAAACGATTTTACCGCTCGACGAAGTGTGTCACTTGGGGACAGATCATTATATATTACGTCCTCTATCAAGGGAATTTGTCGTTGAGTGACTAACTCCGCAAGACGCTTCCGCTCACCAATTGGCATACTAGTCCCCATTGGATTTGATAGCGTCGGCGTGGCAAGTATGGCATCTACCTTTAAATCCCGCAAAGCTAGTGAAAGTGCATCAACAGATAGACCATATCTAGGGTGAGTTGGGATCTCCAGCGCGCGGAGCTTTAATGCTTCAAGAATCTGAAGAAATCCAAATGAAGTTGGTGACTCAAGCGCGACCGTGTCACCAGGCTTAAGCAAGGCACAAAGACACAAGCTAATCGCTTCTGTAGCTCCGGTCGTAAGCACTATTTCATTAGGGTCAAGAATGCAACCCAGCGAAAGACTGCGCTGTGCAATAGTTTTACGCAGACCATCGTGGCCTAAAGCAACTGGATATCGGCTTAGCGCTCCAGCACTTTGCTGAATGGCTTTTGTCATCGCACGTTCAATCTTGCCTGTTGGGAGCTGTGTCACTGTTGGATACCCAGAGCCAAAAGAGATCAGGTCGGGCATCCCAGCAGAGTTCATCACCATCTCGATGAGTTCTGCGACTGCGACTGGCGCTGCATATGCTGGAGGAGTACTGACTTCTGGCTCAAGAAGGCCCCCAGGCCATCGCGTGACGAAGTGACCAGCTTTGGGCCGAGTCTCAATCAACTGAGCATCTTCAAGGCAACGATATGCCTCCAGCACCGTTGACAGCGAGACCGCGTGGGTGAGGGCTGTCTGTCTCAAAGATGGGAGGCGCTCCCCTGGCTCATAGGTACCAATCCGTATAGCTGCCTCGATATCGTCTGCGAGCTTTTTGTACTTGGGAATCCTCGGGGTGAAGTGGTTCGACATTTTTAGAATCTTGAGAATTTCCTGAACTGAGCCAGCTCGAACAAGTACAGCTCAAGCCAGATCGCATGAGTACAGATTGTAATTTGTCCTAGCTGTACTGATCTGAACTGGTTTTCTTGTGTCTAGCATGCTAAGGCAACAACATAGAAGATTGAGCACGAACGAACTACTTACTAGTGTTGGATCCAAAGCATGCAAACGATACTGACAGAAGTTTTTAAGCTGGAAAAATCGCCAGGAATAGATCCATTTTCAGTCTATCGTCGATCAGTTCTGCAATATGGCAACGAACATGCTTTCCTCGCTGAGTCAATTAGTGGCCCATTGGAGGATTGCCGGAATTCACTAGTGGCAATTGGCCACCTTGCAACTATTAGCATTAATCAAGATGCTATTAGTGTTAATGCAAACGATGTCATCTCAAAAAATCTAATAAAAACAATTGAATCATCATTAGAGGCTGAAATTCAGTTTAGTGCGTCTGGTGAGGCGAAAATAAAATCGAAGAAGCAGATTTGGGACGTGCTCAGAGCACTGACCGCATCAAGTTATAGATCGGACCTGGCCAGCAACGGATTTCACGCTGGTTTCGTAGCTCGTATTGACTACGATGCGGCAGCATTCATCGAGGATTTTTCTTGGCGTATGCCGAGAAAATCTTCACCACTTATTCGACTTGATCTCTTTCAGCATACTGCTGTATTTCAAGAGGACTGCATTTTCCTATATGTAAATCGTGCCAGCGGCTTTGGTGACCCAGTTGTGGCAGACTTGAAAGCACTATTTACACCGGCAGAGCAGCCCCTCAAAATTCTACCAAAAAATGTTGATGTAAATTTTTCGTCCACTAAAGAAGAGTATCTTTTGGCTTGCCATAAAGCTCTGGAGCACATTCATGCTGGAGATATATACCAAGTTCAACTTGGTCACAGCATAGATATTAGAAACGAGATGCCTCCAAGTGCTTTTTACGCATTATTACGAGAGCAAAATCCTTCGCCGTATATGTTCCTGCACCAAGCTCCAGATATGGATCTTGTTGGGGCCAGTCCAGAGAACTATGTTCGTGTAGAAGGTCGACGTCTTTCAATGCGTCCAATTGCAGGGACGTTGGGTAAATCTGAGGATCTAGATGCTCAGAAGCTCTATGCAGAACTCACTTCATCACAAAAGGAAAATGCAGAACACATAATGCTTGTGGATCTTTGTAGAAATGATGTTGGGCGACTGTGTGAACCCGGAACACTCACCGTTTCCAGCTTGATGAAAATGGAAGAATTCCCTTCACTATATCACCTTATATCTACTGTAGAGGGTAACTTGCAACCTGAGGTCGATCCTGTTGATGTGCTTATGGCTACATTTCCCGCTGGAACCATGGTTGGAGCACCTAAGATTAGAGCAATGGAGATTATTGAAGATCTAGAGAACTCACCTCGTGGACAGTATGCGGGCGCAATCGGATTTATCGGCTTCGATGGCTCAATGAATATGGCACTTTGTATTCGAATGGCTTGTCATAAAGACGGGAATTACCAAATTCGTGCGAGTGCCGGCATTGTGTATGACTCCAATCCAGAGCGAGAATGGCAGGAGACGCTGACAAAGATGCGGTTATTGTATCGGACGCTAACCAATAAGGAGATAATTTCATGAATGTCATTCTAGTAGATGCCTACGACAGTTTTATCTACACCATTGATCACTATCTGCGGACGCTTGGGTTGGTGACCAAGGTTATGCGTTGCGATGATTCTGAGCTATTCTCGGAGCTGACTATTAGACCTTCATTTGTGGTACTTGGTCCAGGCCCCGGACGACCAGAAGAAGCCGGATACCTACAAATCATCGACCAATACAAAGGTGTCATACCAATTTTGGGCGTCTGCTTAGGTCATCAAGCAATTGGCATGGCATTCGGTGGGGAGATCATTCGTTCCAACACATGTATGCATGGCAAAACAAGCAGAATTATTAATGATGGTCTTGGTGTTTTCAGAAATAATGGAGGGAAGCCCTTCGCTGCAACCCGATACCATTCACTTGTGGTGAGCGAAAAAAATTTACCTGCGGATCTAGTAGTTAGCGGATATGCGAATGATGATCATCAGATAATGGGATTACGGCATCGATTTATGCCAATTGAAGGTGTTCAATTTCATCCCGAGAGCATTGCAACCAAGGATGGGGCCTCAATATTTTCGTGTTTTATTGAGGAATATGTTTTTTCAAGCATAGTTCCTCATGTCCAAGTGGTTGCTTGATTTTAAATAAGGAGTGTGTAATGGCGAGAAAATCTTATGATGCCGTAGTCTTTGATGCTAAAAAATCCTCTTGGGAGTCGTGGTCAAAGCCTGGAGCAAACGGGCGAGTAAAGATATTCAATTCCAATGGTAAGCGCTTGCGCTTGCTTGAGCTCCCAGCGGGGTTTGATGAACAGCATTGGTGCTTGATCGGTCATCAAGGCTATGTTTTAGAAGGTTGCTTCACCATAATTTTCGATGATGCCTCATTTGATTGCTGTCCAGGCATGGCATTCTCAATTCCAGATGGCGTTCGCCATCGATCTAAAGGTACCCAGGAAGGTCGTACATTGGTATTCGTTGTGGATACTACAGCTCAGGCATTAATTGATATAAATTAATAATAATAAGATACATATTTTATGCTGAAATCACCTATTTCAATGAGAGATGCACTATTCAATCTGCGGAAAAATGGTGAGAAAGTGATTGAAATTGAAAGTGCCTTGGATCCGCATTTGGGGATTGCAGAGCATTACCGAAGAAGATTCGCAACATCACCAGCTGTTCAGCGTAGTGGTGAGGAGCCAATCGTTATTTATAAGCCGGCAGGGTTTAATTTTCCTGTTTTAATGGGGATGTTTGGCTCTCGTAGAAGAAATGAATATCTGCTTGGAGCTCAACCCGAGCAGGGAGTGCATCACTTAGCCAAATGCTTCTCATCTCCTATTCAGCCCATTTGGATTTCAAATGCACCTTGTCATGAACATCGGGCAGAAAAAAATCTCAATGCGCTACCTATTTTGACTACAACATCAAAGGATGCTGGCCCCTATTTGACATCAGGCGTGGTATGCGCGGGTAGTCCAGAAATGGGTTTTTACAATGTGTCTATTCATCGAATGCGTTTAGTGGATAGTCGGCACTTAACAATATGGATGCTTCCGGGGCGAGATCTTGAAACCCTATACCACCAAGCTGTTTCCGAAGGGCGTCCTCTACCTGTATCAATAAATATTGGAGTCCCTCCTGCCTTATATATTACATCCTCACTTAGTAAACCATTCGTCAAGCCAGGCTCGGGAGAGTTGGAAGCGGCTGGTGCAATATTGCAGCAGCCACTTGCAATAACACGATGCATTACATCTGAAACTTTTTGCATCGCGGAAAGTGAAATCGTTATAGAGGGTTTCATTAGAGGTGAGATGGCAGAGGAGTTCTCAGATCCATTATGCCGTTATGGCATGCCCGAGTTTCTGGGATACATGGGGAAAGCCCAAGCAGCGTTGCCTTTAATTGAGGTCTCAGGTGTGTTTCATCGCTCAGATGCTATCTATCAAACGCTTCTTGGTCCTGGCAAAGAACAAGCTGAAATGCTTGCCTTGCAGACCGAAGCAGGGGTACTAAAAAATCTTAAGCAGCTCTTTAAGGGGGACATTGAGATCCTTGATGTTCACTACTTGGCGCCAGGTGGTGGTCAATTAATGGTTGCATTGAGAGTACGAAAAATATACGAATGCGAAAAATTATTGGCGAGTATTCGCGACAGTGTTATTGCTTGTCATGCCTTGACTAAGGTAGTTATTATGGTTGATGAAGACACTGATATTCATTCTCCTGAAGACTTGCTATGGGCATTCGCTACGAGATTTCAGCCCAGTCGCGACCTACATATTCAGGGGCGATCAAAAGGCTTCCCGCTTGACCCATCTCAGAGTATGGGCTACCTCGATCCCCATGCACCAATAACTGATAAATATCTAATAGATTTAACGGTGCCAATACAAATGCGCTCTGCATTTATGCGTGTTTAGATAAATAATTTTGTCTGGATTTAAAGGGAATTAATATGAAACTAAATGAAGATTTGTCACTTCATTTTGTTATTATTGCAGGATCTGAAAGATCTGATGGTAATACAGATCAAATTACTCACTACACCAGCGACTTTTTAGCGGATCAACACTGTTCAATAGACATAATTTATCTGAGGGACTACCACATAAAGCCATGTGGAGCTTGCGGCGAATGCAATATTCGCACGCAGCCTTGCGAGATTGCTGATGACATGCCATCAATTATTAAACGCATACAACAGGCAGATGCTGTTATATATGCTGCCCCAGTTCATGGATATGGTTTGGCTCATCCGATGCAGATTTTTATAGAGCGTGCAGGTGTTGGTTACTTACGTTTCGAGCGACCACTGGCAAACAAGGTCGCTGGTGCTGTCGTTATGGGGCGGCGTTATGCACATGAGGCTGTTTACCACCAGCTAATAAATAATATTCTACTCAATCGAATGATCCTTGTAGGAAGCGGCTATCCTACTGTCATACATGGTGGGGCACCCGGATCAGGGATGCGGGATGTAGAAGGTCTAGCGTCACTAAACGCTCATATTTTGCGCATGATCGGAATGGCGCGACTACTGAAAAACACTCCGCAACAGTTACTTCAGACTTACCTCCACGCAGAGACTGTAAACGAGCGTGCTGCTTAAGCTGAGTTGGAATTATTTCTTTATATGGAGGTTGAAATGCAAAGAAAGTTGAATGAAATTCGTAATTCCATAGATGCCATAGACGATCAGGTCGTACCATTGCTCGCAAAACGCATTGGTTTAGCTCTAGAAGCTTCGCGCTATAAGCATACGGTAGCCGAGGTTCGCGGTTGTAATCGGGTAAAGATCGTTCTGGATTCTGTAGCAGAGCGGGCCCGCAAAGTTGACGGGAATGTTGACGCCATTGTTGATATATATGCTTTTATTATTCAGAAACTAACGGAGATGCAGCTTCAAGAGAAAGGAATGATTCAAAAATGATTAGCCAATTCTGCTACTCAGGAGATTTGATTAAGGAGCACAATGAACTTCATTCAATGATTCTATTCATTAGCGGTATGTCAATTAATGCCGTCGTGAATTCAAGCATAAAGAAAAATATAGATGAGGCTCGCAGATTGCTTTTGGAGTTTGGCTCTGAAAGTAAGATTGAGTCGATTCAGAAGTGGCGAATGGCATACCGTAAGCTTCACACTGATCCGACAAAATTTCGTATGGCAGCTGAGTCGATTCTTCGAAGATTACGCACTAGGGGAGATTTCACGGAGGACCTGCATCCATTAGTTGCACTCTGCAATTCATTCTCGGCGCGATATGCAATACCTGTGGCGGCACTAGATGCATCACGTATTGAAGGAAGATTACGCGTGTGTTTGGCATCCGGGAAAAGTCAATATTCAGGCTTTGATGGTTCATGTGCAATAGTGCCTGCTGGTGAGGTGACATTTGAGGATGACGCTGGACGCGCACATGCAAGGAGATGGTCGCACAAGCAAAGCAGTTATTCAGCGATAAGCACAGATACAAAGGAAGTAATTATTGTTGCAGAGGCACTGCATTGCAATGCAAAAAATGATCTTTTGAAGATTTTAGACGAACTAAATCGCGATCTTCTTATGCATTGGTCCAATGTGAAAACAGTTGGGAACATTCTTTCGGGAAAGGATCTTGCAAGGGGGATCTTTTATCCTTTTGCACTGCATGTCCACCCCACTTAAAGGAGAGTCTAATGACTCAGACGAATCGCTTCATTTTTATAGAATCTCAAATTCCTCACGCTTGGTACAACATTGTAGCGGTAAGGGAGGCTCAACGCTATAAGCGGGAGGGATATGCTAAATCCGGGTATGAGCACTTTGAGATGAGTGCTTATCAAGGCCGTGCTGCAGGCAATTTTACGGATCAATCATATATTGATATCGATCTGGAGAGGTGGTTGTCAGAAATCCCTTTCATCGCAGGATAAATTTTTAATTTGATGGCGGCTGAATTTTATTCATTTATCCCAATGGAATTGACAACTATTGTTTTATATATAATTTCCGTTTCGGCGGTCACGCTTATTCCAGGGCCAACTATGCTGCTTGCCTTGAGTAATGGTGCTCAAGGTGGCATGAGGATTGCGCTATTTGGTATTGCAGGGGCAGCATTATCCGATTTGTTATTGATTGGTGCTGTGGCTTTGGGCTTGGGCGGGGTTTTGTTGGCATCCGAAAAAATATTCTTAATTGTTAAATGGGGAGGCGCAATATACTTAATGTACTTGGCTTGGAGATTGTGGAGGTCTTCAGCTCACTTCATTCAAGTTCACACCTCAGCATCTACTCCTTTGGATGGGAAAACAGCTTTTAAACGCTCGTTATTTGTGGCTTTATCCAATCCCAAAGGGTTATTGTTTTTTTCTGCATTTTTACCTCAATTCATTGATACTAGAAATCATATATCGACTCAATATTTGACTTTGGCAGTGGTAACTGCTTTAATTGATATCGTCTTAATGAGTGTTTATGCGGCAAGTGGATACCACTCAATGAAATATTTATCTAATCAAGGGATTACATTGCTGAATCGTATCTGTGCTTGTACGCTCGGCGGAATTGGTATAGCGCTTAGCTTCTATCGTCGCAGTGAGCTTCACTGAGAAAATTAATAATGAATATTGTTGTTTGTTTGATTTTGAATAAATGAGATATGTCAATAAAGCAAAAGAAATTGATCATCGGCGTAAGCGGTGCCACGGGAATAAACTATGCTTTGTGTGTATTGCAGGCATTACGCGAAGTGTCGATAGAAACACATTTGGTCGTGACCAAGCCTGCCGATATGACGATCATATGCGAAAGCGCTGTAGAACCACATGCTCTGCGAAAGTTGGCAAGTTTCGTCTATCCGATTAATGACATCGGTGCTTCTATAGCTTCTGGTTCTTTTAAGACTGATGGCATGCTGGTAATTCCATGCTCAATGCGCTCGCTGGCTGAGATTGCTACTGGCGTCACGACTAACTTGTTGACTAGGGCTGCTGACGTTTGCCTTAAAGAGCGACGTAGAGTTGTGCTGGCAGTCAGGGAGACGCCGCTACATGCAGGCCATTTGAAGAACATGCTAGCAGCAACAGAAATGGGTGCAGTTATCGCGCCGCCAGTACCCGCTTTTTATACAAAGCCAACATCGATTGACGAAATCGTGAACCACACCGTTGGCAGACTTTTAGATCTGTTTGATATAGAGACGGATCTTGTGAAGCGCTGGATTGGTCGTCCTCGCTCCCATCAATGAGATATCGTGTATTGCCATCGAGAGGCGTTGTTGCATAAACCGCCGCTTGCGGTGGGCTTGCGAGATGAGTGAGTTGCTTCGTTTCAAGTCCCGCTACCGAACCACGAACTGGAAGAGCTACAACACTGCACTCAAAGCTCGCGGCTCACTGACTGTCTTGCTCGACAAGGACATGTAGTGGTTTGCCGCTACTAGCGGCAAACGCGAGCGCAGCCCGAAGTTCTCCGATGCGGCCATCCAGTTTTGCCTGACCATCAAGAATTTGTTCTGTCTGGCGCTGCGTCAGGCGATGGGCTTTGTTGAATCCCTTTTGAATTTGTCGGGGCTGGATTGGCCTGTACCCAACTTCAGCACCGTCTGCCGTAGTCAGCGCAGTTTGCAAGTCCATGTGCGGTATCGTTCTAGCCAGGTAGGGCTGCATTTGCTCGTTGATTCCACGGGCATCAAGTTCCTGGGCGAAGGCGAATGGAAGTGTAAGAAACACGGCTCTGAGCGCCGGCGCCAATGGCGCAAGCTACATAGTCCGCCCTGAACAATCCGTAAGCCGTTGATGTTGCTTGCAGTTGTTCGCAGGGATGAGTGCACGATTTGCAAGGTATGGTGCTGCCAGAGCCTGTTTTCTTGCAAATTCCTTCGATGAGTCCGAAGCCTTCGCAGCCGCAAACGGCCGAGCTGTTCTGTCCACGCCTGGACGAGCAGATCAACATGAAGCACCCGCTGGTCAAGCTGCGCTGATCGATTGGGCCGAGATCGAGCGCACGTTTGCGGTGTCTTTCACTTCCGGCCGTGGCCGCCTAGGCGCCGCGTCTGGTGGCTGGGCTGCTGTACCTGCAGCACACCGTCGATGCCTCGGATGAAGCGGTGGTCAACACCTGGCTGGAGAACCCGTACTGGCAGTTCATCTGTGACGAGACCTACCTGCAGACCGAACTGCCCATCGACCCGTCCAGCCTGACACGATGGAGGAAGCGCATCGGTGAGGAAGGCGTGGAAACCTTGCTCATGGCCAGCATCGAGGCTGCTCGGCGCGGCGGCCTTGTGAAGGCGTCCAGCGTGGGTCGAGTCATCGTCGATACCACCGTCATGCCCAAGGCCATCGCTCATCCCACCGACAGCCGCTTGCTGGACAAGAGCCGCCAGCACCTAGTCAAGGCAGCCGAAGACAACGGACTGCGGCTGCGTCAGAACTACAACCGTGTGGCCCCTCATGCCAAGCAGTTCAAGCGCATGCGCCGCGCAGTGCGCACGCTGCGCACCCGCGTGGGCCGTGTGCATCGAGAGGTGGCCCGCCAGTTGCACGTGCTGCCCGAAGCGGCCAGGGCCAAGGTGCAGGATCTGCTGCAACGCACCGGCCGCATCCTGACCCAGCGCACCAAGGACAAGAACAAGCTGTACGCGCTGCATGCATCCGAGGTGGAGTGCATCAGCAAGGGAAAAGCCAGGACACCGTAAGAGTTCGGCGTGAAGATCAGCATCGCCACCACGCTCAAGGAAGGTCTGGTGGTGGGCATGCGCTCCATGCCGGGCAACCCCTACGACGGCCACACGCTGGCTCAGACATTGGAGCAGGTGGCATCCTCACTGGCACAGACAGGCCACCGACCACGGCCATCGTGGACAAGGGTTACAAGGGGGTGAAGCTCGAAGGGGTACGCATCTTGATGTCAGGCCAAAAGTGTGGGATCACCCGGACGCTCAAGGCCATGATCAAGCGACGCGAGCCGGCCATCGGGCACATGAAGATGGATGGGCGCGTCGCTCGCAACCCGCTCAAGGGCGCGCTGGGCAATGCGCTGCATGCAGTGACGTGCGGCGCTGGGCACAACCTACGCCTGATCCTGGCCGCGCTGCGGCTTTATTGCGCCCGATTCGGGCTGTCTGTGCAGGCGATCATCGCCGTGTTGATCGCTGCTCCTGCCGAGAACCGACCTGCCTGCGGTTGAGAACGGATTTGTTCAGGGCGGACTGATTACCGTCGCTTCGCTTTGGCAAGGTGCTCTCCACTATGGTCAGTGGCTTGATCGCAGCCATGGCGGATCAAGTTCCCAAGGGCATCTGTCAGCGCCAAGATCTTGGTGGTCAAACCACCTCGACTGCGACCTATGGCCTGGCCCGCAGACCCCCTTTTGTACCCTGACCATGCCGGTGCACTCGCACAATCATTGAGAGTCGATTGTTGGAGCCACTGCGTCCTCGGTCGCCAACCTTCCCCAAACACAATGGACTCATACGAGCCCATTGTTCATCTGTCAAAACGTATCGCATCAACGCGATGATTGTCACGTAGCCACGGAGATAAAGGATCAAATCTCAACAGATCCTAGGTATTAACGCGAACCGTTCAGATCCATCTCCGAGTATTTGACGATCTTGGTGCCCTTGACCCATTTGTAGCCAAACCAGATGGCCAGGAACAGCGGCAGGCCGATATAGGTGGCGATGGCGCCGACCCAGTCAATCTGGTCCTTGATCAGATTCTCGTAGTTCTGGCCCAGGGTGATGATCAGGCACAGCACAAAGGCGAAGATGGGGCCGAAGGGGAAGGCTGCTGCCTTGTAGGGCAGCTGGTTCATATCGTAGTTCTGCACTTCGCAGCCCTTGCGGAAACGGTAGTGGCTGATGGCGATGCCCAGCCAGGCGACAAAGCCGCACATGCCGGACAGATTCAGCAGCCAGATATAGACGACTTCAGGGCTGAAAATATTGGTCAGAAAGCACAGGGCGGCGATCACGGTGGTGGCGATCAATGCCAGCACGGGCACGCCACGCGTATTGACCTGGGCAAACAGCTTGGGCGCCATGCCTTGCTTGGCCAGCGCATACAGCATGCGGGTGGAGGCATACATGCCGGAGTTGCCGGCCGACAGCACCGAGGTCAGCACCACGGCATTCATCACGGCGGCAGCGCCCAGCAGGCCGGCACGCTCGAACACCAGCGTGAAGGGGCTGACGGCGATATCGCCCAGATCGTTGCGCAGCAGCTTGGGGTCGGTATAGGGAATCAGCAGGCCGATGATGAGAATGGCGAAGACGTAGAACAGCAAAATGCGCCAGAACACCTTGCGCACGGCCTTGGGCACGTTCTTGGCAGGATCTTCGGATTCGCCGGCGGCGATACCGATCAGCTCCGTGCCCTGGAAGGAAAAGCCCACCACCATGGCCACGCCGATCAAGGCCGCAAAGCCGCCTGCAAACGGTGCATCGCCCGTGCTCAGGTTCGCAATATTGCCCCAGATTCCGTCAGGTGCGCCGCCTTGCAAAATACCGAAGATCATCAGCACGCCGATGGCGATGAAGACCAGCACTGTGGTGACCTTGATGGCGGCAAACCAGAATTCGGATTCGCCAAAGCCCTTGGCAGACAGTGCGTTCAGGCCGAACATCAGGGCCAGAAACAATGCACTCCACAGCACGCCGTTGGTGCCGGGGAACCAGTAGGCCATCACCAGTTGCGCCGCAACCAGGTCCACGGCAATGGTCACGGCCCAGTTGTACCAGTAGTTCCAGCCCAGGGCGAAGCCAAAGCCTTCATCCACGTACTTGGCGCCATAGGTGGCAAAAGAGCCGGAGACGGGCATGTGCGCGGCCATCTCGCCCAGACTGGTCATCAGGAAATAAACCATCAGGCCCACGATCATGTAGGCCAGCAATGCGCCGCCGGGGCCTGCTTGCGAGATGGTTGCGCCAGAGGCGACAAAAAGACCGGTGCCGATGGAGCCGCCGATGGCGATCATCGACATATGTCGGGCCTTGAGGGAACGGTGCAAGCCACCGTTGTCAGTTTTTGCTTGGCTATCGCTCATGAGAGATATTGGTTTTTTTTGCGGATCATGAAGCCTTGGTGGTCCTGCTGGTGAAAGCCTTGGCCTCATGCCCTTTTGTTGCGCCCTGATGTCGGGAGTCCCCGGATATCAACGCGGTCGGCGTGAACGGCGATGACATGCATCGTGCTCAGTGGCTTCCGATAGGGTGCAGATTGTGAGCGATTTGCGCAGGAGCCGTACAGTGTGAGCTGCAGATTAGGGGTGCCATGGGTTGAATCGATATCTAAGTGTTTGATATTTCAGAATTAATGACTGGATAGGAAATTCTGAAAAATATCCTTATATCTTCGTCAAATCGTCGGCGGGAGTGGCTTCATCCTCAGTCTGCATTCGGTTGGGCTTTGTCGATTTGATTGTTTTATTTTTCATTTCGTCAAAAATAAATATCGAAATGTCAATGTTGGATGTCGATAGTTTCTGTCTTGAGATGAAAAGAGCCGCCAGCCAATAGTTATCAAGGAAAGGCAGCTTCTTTTTTGATAGTGAACGGCGTGAGGTCAGGCCGTCTGCCTTGAATCAGCTGAGCAGCAAGGCGTCGTCTGCGAGCTTCTCGCCACGTACCTTCTCGAACATATGCAGCAGGGTGGGCATGTCCATGTTCGCATGCTCTTCGCCGCTGAAGTCCAGCACCACCTGGCCCTGGTGACGCATCACGGGCCGGGCTGGACCCACAGATGCAGACCAATGCCCGGCAGGCGCTGCGTGTGCCTGACAAGGGCTCGGCCATTCTGCTGCACAGCGAATCGGGGTCGGGCAAGGAGGCCTTTGCCAAGGCCACCCACGAGGCCTGCGTACGTCGGGCCCAGCCCGTCGTGACGGTGAACTGCGCGGCGATTCCCGAGACTCTGATCGAGAGCGAGCTCTTCGGCTATCGCGAAGGCGCCTTCACCGGCGCCTGTGCCAAGGGCGCGGGCGGCAAGATCGCTCAGACCCATGGCGGAGACTTGTTCCTCGGCGAGATCTACGGCATGCATGCAGACCTTGCAGACGCGGCTGCCGCGCGTGTTGGCCGAGCGTGAAGTCACCCCGCTGGGCTCGGAGCAGCCCATCTCCGTCGATGTGCAACTGATCTGCGCCACGCAACGCGACCTGCGGGAGATGGTGGCCCAGGTAGAGTTCCGGCTCGATCTGTACTACCGTCTCCACAGCGTGACGCTGGAGCTGCCGGCGCTGCGCGACCGCGCAGACAAGTGCGCACTGATCGAGTGCCTGTTGAGGGGAGCGGTCTGCCGCTCTAGGGCCGTGCCGTGGCCATCAACGAAGCCGCGTGCCGGGTGCTGCTGCGCCACGACTGGCAGGGCAATATCCGTGCGCTCAAGAACGTGCTGCGCACGGCCATGGCGCTGATCGGCGACGAGGCCATTGATCCCGAACATCTGCCGGCCCAAGTCGACGGCGGCCTGCCGCCTGTGCTGCCGCCAGAGCGCACGCTGTCGCTGGACGGCATGCAAGAGGTCATGGTGGCGCAGGTGCAAGACGAGCGCCCGGCTTAGCGGCAGGCGCTGAAGACGCATCACTGCAATGTGTGACCGAGGCCGCGCGAAGCCTGGGGCTGAGCCGGGCCAGGGTGTATCGGCACATGCAGCAAATGGGAGATCGTCAGCCCCGACCGTCTGGGGATTGTGCAAGCTCTACCATCGGTGCCTGCTCTGGCTGCCAGGCTTGTACTTAGACCAATCGGACTAAGGTTTACAGCCGGTAGGTAAAGCCAACCATCGCTGATAGCCTGCGCCTGTCAATGATCCATGGAGGGTGGATACATGGCCTTTACTCATAAAGGAGCAGGCATGAAGGGGGTGGCAGGAGTGGTTTCATTCGCGGAGATCGATCGCAGCGTGGACAGGCGCCGGGTCTTGCACCTGGGGCTGCTGGGACTGGTATCCACGGGTGCTGGCGGACTGTTGGCCGCCTGCGGCGGCGGTGATGGCATGGAGCCGAAAGCGGCCACGCCAAGGTTGTCGTCCATGCTCAACTTCCGAGACGTGGCTGGCGCGGACGACGCATCGGTCTACCGCAACGCTGCAGGGCAGCCACTGAAGCGCGGCGTGTTCTACCGCTCCAATGCGGTATTGCCCAACACGGCCGATGCAGTGACGCTGGGCAACCTGGGCATTGGTACGGTCTACGATTTGCGCACCACGAACGAGGCGGCCAAGGACGCGGACCGGCTGCCGCCGGGGATCCGCTATGTGTATATGAACATCTTCGGCACGGCCGACCCGGTGTTCTCGCCCTTTCATACGCCCAAGGAGACCGAGGCCGCGATGGAGGAGATGGGCCGCGTGATGGTGCGCGACGCCGGCATGCGCGCTCGCATGGGGCAACTGCTCAGGACCATGGCGTCTACCGCCGATGCGCAACTGTTTCACTGCACGGCCGGCAAGGACCGTACGGGTTGGGTGGCGGCACTGCTGCACACCATTGCCGGCGTACCGCGCGAAACCATCCTGAAGGACTACCTGCTCACCAATACTTACACCGAGGCCTGGATGAACGCCACCTATCAGCAGATGCTGGCGCGCAACGGCAAGGATGCAGCCGATCTCTACTGGCCCCTGCTGGGTGTGCAGCGCAGCTACCTGGAGGCGGAGTTCGACGAGGCGGAGCGCGGCTTCGGCTCGATGGGCTGCTACCTGAGCGAAGGGCTGGGTCTGGGCACGGACTAGCTCGCGCAGCTGCGCGCCAAGCTGCTGGGTTGAGGTGGATGCTATCTTTAGAGGAGCTATTTTAGAGGAGCTATCAGCGATTGAAATATATGGATTTCAGATATGAAAATATCTCATGTATACAGCTTTAAAGCGCTGGCGGCTATCAAAAAGAAAGTCCGCCAAGGGCGGACTTTTTGTAGGGATCAGGCCGGGTTTCAGCTCAGCAGCAGTGCATCGTCGGCCAGCTTCTCGCCACGTACCTTCTCGAACATATGCAGCAGGTCGGGTACATCCATTTTGGAGCGCTCTTCGCCGCTGACGTCCAGCACCACATTGCCTTGGTGAAGCATGACGGTACGTGTGCCCACATCCAGCGCCTGGCGCATGCTGTGTGTCACCATCATGGTGGTCAGATTGGCTTCCTGCACGATACGTGCCGTCAGCTGCAGCACAAAGTCTGCGGTGCGCGGGTCCAGGGCGGCCGTGTGTTCGTCCAGCAGCAGAATGCGCGAAGGCTGCAGCGCCGCCATCAGCAGGCTCACGGCCTGGCGCTGCCCGCCCGAGAGCAGGCCGATGCGATCGGTCAGGCGATTTTCCAGACCCAGGCCCAGCGTGGCCAGGCGGTCGCGGTACAGCTCGCGATTGCTGGCCTTCACTGCCTTGGACAGGCCGCGGAGGTTGCCTCGCTCGTGCGCCAGCGCCATGTTTTCTTCGATGGAAAGGTCTTCACAGGTGCCGGCCATGGGGTCCTGAAACACGCGGGCCACCTGCTTGGAGCGGGACCATACAGGCATGCGCGTCATGTCGATGCCGGCAATTTCGATCTTGCCCTTGTCCACGCTCTGGTCGCCCGAGACGCAGTTCAGAAATGTGGACTTGCCTGCGCCGTTGGAGCCGATGACGGTCACGAACTGACCGTCGGGGATGGACAGCGACAGGCCGCGCAGGGCGCGGGTTTCGATCGGCGTGCCGGGATTGAAGGTGAGTTCGAGGTTTTGTGCGTTCAGCATGGTGTTCTCCGCCGTCCTTCTTCTTACTTGCGCTTGCTCAGCTTTTTCTTGATTTGCGGAATCACCAGTGCGATGGTCACCAGGACTGCCGTCACCAGATTCAAGTCCTGTGCCTTCAGGCCGATGGCATCGATATTGAGGGCCGCTGCGATGAAGAAGCGGTAGACCACGGCACCAAGCACCACGGCCAGCGTGGCCCAGATGATCTTGCGCGAGGGCAGGATGGTCTCGCCCACGATCACGGCCGCCAGACCGATGACGATGGTGCCGATGCCCATGGAGATGTCGGAGCCGCCCTGGGTCTGTACGAACAGCGCTCCGGCCAGACCGACCAGGCCATTGGAAATTGCCATGCCCAGCAGAATCATGGCGCCGGTATTGACGCCCTGAGCGCGGGCCATGCGCGCGTTGGAGCCCGTGGAGCGGATGGCCAGACCGCGTTCGGTGGCAAAGAACCAGTCCAGAGCCAGCTTGGCCACGATGACAAAGCCCAGCATGATGAGGGGGCGCATTACATAGTCGTCAATGTTCGCCGGCTGCAGCATGGTGAACAGTGTTGGCTCGTTGATCAGCGGCACATTGGGGCCGCCCATGATGCGCAGATTGACCGAGTACAGGCCGATCATCATCAGGATGGAGGCCAGCAGGTCCATGATCTTGAGCTTGACGTTGAGCCAGCCTGTGATGAAGCCGGCTACGGCTCCGGCTGCCGTGCCGGCCAGCGTGGCCAGCCAGGGATTGGTGCCCGTGGAAATCAGAATGGCGCAGACCGCACCACCGAGGGGGAAGCTGCCGTCGACCGTCAGATCGGGAAAACGCAGCAAGCGAAAGGAGATGAAGACGCCCAGCGCCACCAGGCTGAAGATCAGGCCAATTTCAATGGCACCGAGAATGGAAAATAGGGACATAGAGAGAGCGACAGGCGCGGCAAACGTCTAAAAAAATCGGCAGGGCCATGTTGCCACGGCACCTGCCGCTGCGCTGGCACCGCCTGAGAGCGACAGTGCTGGCGACAGGGAGTGGATTACTTGACCACGGTAGCGGCGGACTTGATCAGCGCGTCGGACAGCTTCACACCTTGCTTTTCAGCCGCACCGGGATTCACGAACAGCTCCATCTTGGTAGAGACTTCGGGCTTGATGTCACCGGGCTTTTCGCCCTTGAGAATGCGCACCACCATGCGGCCTGTCTGTTCGCCCAGATCGCGGTAGTTGATGCCGTAGGCGGCCACGGCGCCGCGCTTGACGGAGTCGGTGTCAGACGCCACCAGAGGAATCTTGGCGTCCTGGCCCACCTTGACCAGCGATTCGTAGGCCGACACCACGTTGTTGTCGGTGTTGGTGTAGATCACGTCCACCTTGCCTACCAGCGAGCGTGCGGCGCTGGAGACGTCCACTGAACGGGGCGCCGCAGCCGTCACCAGAGTCCAGCCCATCTTGGGCAGCAGGGCCTGCAGTTCCTTCACGACCACGGCGGAGTTGGCTTCACCGGGGTTGTAGACCATGCCGATGCGCTTGGCATTGGGCACGACCTGCTTGACCAGATCCATCTGCTTGTCCAGGGCCAGCAGGTCGGAAACGCCGGTCACATTGTTCTTGGAGGGTTCCCAGCTGGCGACCAGCTTGGCAGCAACGGGGTCAGTCACGGCAGAGAACACGACGGGCACGGTCTTGGTCGACGCGATCACGGCCTGCGCGGAAGGGGTGGCAATGGCGACGATGGCATCGGGCTTGTCACCCACGAACTTGCGCGCGATCTGGGCAGCCGTACCGGTATTGCCCTGTGCGCTTTGGTATTGCCACTTCAGGGACTTGCCTTCTTCGTAGCCGGCTGCCTTCAGGGCATCCTTGACGCCGTCGCGCACCGCATCCAGGGCGGGGTGTTCAACAATGGCGGTCACGGCCACGGACTTGGTATCGGCGGCATAGGCACCCGACATGGCGGAAATTGCCAGGGCCAGTGCGCCCATGCGGGCCAAGGACAGCTGCTTCATGTGTATCTCCAGCGTTTGTTGTGTGTTGCAGGTGAATTAAGACGGCAGTGCGTGATGCGCGTCGCCTCGCGGCAAAGTCTACTGCACCGATCCAGCTGTCTTCGTGATTGAGATAACCTTGTTTATCCCTATACGATGATCGCGAAAAAATGGCATGAAAGCTGCGCAAAGCGCTATTTGACTGAAGTTGGTGTGTGTGGATGTAAGGTAATGGCGCGCAATATTGCGTTGAGCGTGGCCTGATTTCGGTTTTGTATCGCATTTTTCCTGCGCCTGATGCGATATGGGCAGGCATATTGATGCAATTGCCTGTTTTTTGAGCATTGCTCTTTCCGAGCTGGCAAGCGATCTTCATTGAGTGATTCGCGGCGATTGCGGTGGCATGCGTTTTTTCCGTGATGCTGCAAATTTGTGGGCATTTGGCTGCCTGCGTTGCTAAAAACATTCAGCCCATAAAAAAGCCTGCGCAGCAATGGCTGGCGCAGGCTATGTGGCGCAGCATCCGGAGCAACTGCTGCCACCGAATGCAATCGCGGGCGGATTACATACCTGAGTAGTTCGGCCCGCCGCCGCCTTCGGGTGTCACCCAGACGATGTTCTGTGTCGGGTCCTTGATGTCGCAGGTCTTGCAGTGCACGCAGTTCTGTGCATTGATCTGCAGGCGCTGCTTGCCGGCATTGGCTTCGTCCTCCACGAATTCGTAGACGCCTGCGGGGCAGTAGCGCTGCTCGGGGCCGGCGAACTTGGTCAGGTTCACGTCGACGGGAACGCTGGCATCCTTGAGCGTCAGGTGAGCTGGTTGGTTCTCTGCATGATTGGTGCTGCTGATGAAGACGCTGGAGAGGCGGTCAAATGTCAGCTTGCCATCGGGCCTGGGATACTCGATGGGCGTGCAATCGGCTGCAGGCTTCAGATAGGCATGGTCGGGTTTGTTGCGATGCAGCGTCCAGGGGATGTTGCCGCGCAGCACAAACTGCTCCAGGCCGTTCATGATCGAGGCGGTGGTCAGGCCCTTCTTGAACCAGGCCTTGAAGTTGCGTGCCTTCCACAGTTCCTCATACAGCCAGCTGTTCTCGAACGCATAGGTGTAGGCGGTCAGTTCGTCACTCTGGCGACCTGCGGCGATGGCGGCGTAAGCGGCTTCTGCGGCCAGCATGCCGGTCTTGATCGCGGCATGGCTGCCCTTGATGCGGCTGACGTTGAGGAAGCCAGCCTCGCAGCCGACCAGTGCGCCGCCGGGGAAGACAAAGCGGGGCAGGCTGGAGATGCCGCCGGCCGTGATGGCGCGGGCACCGTAGGAGATACGCTTGCCGGGCTTGATGCCATTGGCTTCGTCGCCTTCCAGGTAGTAGCGGATATTGGGATGGGTCTTCCAGCGCTGCATCTCCTCAAATGGAGACAGATAGGGGTTGGAGTAATCCAGGCCGGTGATGAAGCCCAGTGTGACCAGATTGTCTTCCAGGTGATAGAGGAAGGCACCGCCGTAGGTGTCGCTCTTCATGGGCCAGCCTGCGGTGTGCAGCACCATGCCGGGCTTGTGGCGCTTGGGGTCGATTTCCCAGAGCTCCTTGATGCCCAGACCGTAAGTCTGAGGGTCGCGGTTGGCGTCCAGGGAGTACTTGGAGATGATCTGCTTGCCGAGGTGGCCGCGCGCACCTTCGGCAAAGATGGTGTATTTGCCGTGCAGTTCCATGCCCAACTGGAAGTCGCCCGTGGGCTCGCCTTCCTTGCTGATGCCCATATTGCCGGTGGCCACGCCCTTGACGGAGCCGTCTTCGTTGTAGAGCACTTCGGCTGCAGTGAAGCCGGGGAAGATTTCCACACCCAGGGCTTCGGCCTGCTCTGCCAGCCACTTGGTGACAAAGCCCAGGCGAACGATGTAGTTGCCTTCGTTATGGAAGCACTTGGGCAGCAGCCAGTTGGGGGTGCGCAAGGAGCTCTTCTCGCCGAGGAAGACCATGGCGTCTTCGGTCACCGGCTGGTTCAGGGGAGCACCCTTTGCCTTCCAGTCGGGTATCAGCTCGGTCAGCGCGCGAGGATCCATGATGGCGCCAGACAGCGTGTGTGCGCCGGGCTCGGAGCCTTTTTCCAGCACGACTACGGAGACATCCTGACCTTTTTCGGCCGCCAGCTGCTTGAGGCGAATGGCAGTGGCCAGGCCACCGGGGCCACCGCCCACCACCACCACGTCATATTCCATGGCCTCTCGCGGGCCGTACTGGGCCAGGATCTCTTCGTTTGTCATCGGGAAAGTCTCGCTTGATATTGGATTGGGAAAACTGGCGTGCGCGGCCTTGGCAGGTGCGTCTGCAAAAACCGCGATGCGGGCGATTCTATGCTGACAGCCCGGCACGACCGTGCAGATTTGGCGACAGCGCATCAATCGGTGTTGCGACAAAGTCCATAGGCTAGTGATCGTCCCAGGGGGTGCCATCCCTCAAAGCAACTAGAACAAGGCGATGATGCCGTTGCAAATCTCGTTCAATCAGGAGACATACCGGAATGAAAATCGAACTGCCCGAGCTGAAGAAGCAGGTCTACGAAACGCGCTTTCCCGTACGCTGGGGCGATATGGACGCCATGGGGCATGTCAACAACGCCCAGTACTTTCGCTATCTGGAAACTGCCCGTATCGACTGGATGCGTGGCATGGGCCTGAATCCGGACCCCGCAGGGCAGGGGCCGGTGATCGTCAACGCCTTTTGCAACTTCTATCAGCAGCTTGCGTATCCCGACGAGGTGCTGCTCAAGATGTTTGTCAGCGATCCCGCACGCACTACCTTTGAGACCTGGGCCACCATGGAGCGTGTTGCACAGCCGGGAGTTATCTGCGCCGCTGGCGGAGGCACGGTGATCTGGGTGGATCTCCCCCGGCAGAAAGCCGCTGCGCTTCCGGACTGGATACGTTCGGCAGTAACGGCATGAGTCCAGTTCGGAATTCCGTACATCAATTCGGATACCGTCCGGAAATCCGATTACGGTTATGCAAAAAAGTATTTTGAATATAAGCAAATCAAAGACTTGGACGTGATTTCTTGGCTGGCACGGTATGTGCTTAAAGGACGGCACGCCGCTTCATTGCGGCTGACCAAGTGAGACTGGGACTGGACCTGGCTGACGAAACCTCGGTTCCGTCTGCGGTCCGTCTCGGTTTGTTGTCGCTGCCAGAACCCGGTGCCTGCATGGCCTGGATTCAGGTAGTGGCTCAAACAACGCATACCAAGATTCCAAGAAATGAAATCCAACCGCCTGACCATCATGGTTCTGCTGGCCATGGTTCTGGGTGTGGTTGTGGGCTATCTAGTCCACGCCAACGCCGCGACACCGGAGACAGCCAAAGACATTGCCGGCTATTTCGGCATTCTCACCGACGTATTTCTGCGCATGATCAAGATGATCATCGCGCCCTTGGTGTTTGCCACGCTGGTGGCAGGGCTGGCCAATATGGGCGATGCCGGCTCTGTGGGCCGAGTGGGTGGTCGTGCGCTGGGCTGGTTTATCGCGGCATCGTTCTGCTCGCTGTTTCTGGGTCTGGTTTTTGCCAATGTGCTGCAGCCCGGCCATGGCCTGACGGTGGAGCTTCCCACGAATGCCGAGAGCCTGGGTCTGAAGACAGGTGCGCTGAATTTCAAGGATTTCATCACCCATGTCTTCCCCAAGAACATCTTCGAGGCCATGGCCACCAATGAGGTGTTGCAGATTCTTGTGTTTGCGCTGTTCTTCGGTATTGCTCTGGGCTACCTGAACCACCAGAAAAAGCACATGCTGGTCGATCTGATGGAAGAGACCTCGCATGTCATGCTGCGCGTGACCGATTACGTGATGCGCTTTGCGCCCGTTGGAGTGTTCGGCTCTGTGGCCGGCACCATTGCCACCCACGGACTGGGCATGCTGCTGGTGTTTGGCAAATTCCTGCTGGGCTTCTATATTGCGCTGGCCGCGCTGTGGGTGCTGCTCATCGGTGCCGGCTATCTGGTGCTGGGCAAGGATGTCTTCCGTCTGCTCTCGCTGATTCGCGGCCCGGTGCTGGTGGGCTTTTTCACGGCCAGCAGCGAATCCACGCTGCCCAAGCTCATGGAGCAGCTGGAAAAATTCGGCATCAAGCCGCGTATCACCGGCTTTGTGCTGCCTCTGGGTTACTCGTTCAACCTCGATGGCTCCATGATCTACACCACCTTCCTGGCCATCTTCATCTCTCAGGCCTATGGCATCGAGATGACACTGACCGCGCAGCTGACCATGCTGCTGGTGCTGATGATCTCCAGCAAGGGCATTGCCGGCGTGCCTCGAGCCTCGCTGGTGGTGGTTGCCGCCGTGCTGCCCATGTTCGGTTTGCCGGAAGCGGGCATCCTGCTGATTCTGGGCATCGACCATTTCCTGGACATGGGCCGTACATTGACCAATGTGCTGGGCAATGCCATTGCCACGGCCGTGGTTGCCAAATGGGAAGGCAGCGAAGAGCAGGAGTCCTGCGCAGATCTGGCGGTCGAGCCACACCTGGTGCCCGAGCCCATTCGCGCCCGAGCCTGATCGTCCTATTGCCCGGATTCCTGTCCCCTGCGGTGCCGGGCGCTGCTACCATGGTTCGCACCATGTTAGCTTTCCTGCCTCCGCGCCTGCGTGCTGTTTTGCTGATCCTGCTCTGGCTGGCTGCAAGCAGCCTGGGCGGCTGGCTGGGCTATCAGGGCTTTGTCAAGATCGGTCTCGAGACTGTGGTGGCTGCCGGCAACAACCGCCTTGATCTCTATGCTGCCAGCCTGCGGCGCGAGATCGACAAATTTGCCTTTCTGCCCGATGTCGTGGCCCTGCAGCCCGAGATCCTGTCGCTGCTGCAATCGCCCCTCGACGAAAGACTGCAGTCTCGCGCCAATCTCTATCTGGAGGAGCTGAGCCGTCGTGCGGGCACCCTCAGCGTCTACATGCTCGATCACGACGGTCACGTGCTGGCTGCCAGCAATTGGCGCCGCGCCGACAGTTTTGTGGGCGAGAACCTCGGTTTCAGGCCCTATGTCCAGCAGGCATTGCGAGAAGGGCGCGGGCGCTACTTCGGCGTGGGCACCACGCGCGGCGAGCCCGGCTATTACTTGACCACTACCTTGGGGCAGGGCGAGATGCATGGCGTGGTGGTGGTCAAGGTCGGGCTGGCGCAGCTCGAACAATCCTGGGCCAGCGCAGAGTCTCCGGTACTGGTCAGCGATGAAAATACCGTGGTCATTCTCAGCAACATGCCCGCCTGGCGCTTTGCCACCTTGCTGCCGCTGGATGAGGCAAGGCGTGCCGAGCTGGAAGCTTCGCAGAAATACAACCGCCTGAACCTGCGGCCTCTGGGCTGGCGCGGCATGAGCAGTGTCACGGGCGTCAGGCAGGTGAGCATTCCCGATGTCAAGGACGCTGCGGCAGACCAGAGCGCAGGCCGCTTTCTGGCCCAGTCCAGACCTATGGCCGGCACGCCCTGGCAGATTACCGTGCTCTCCCCCCTGAGCGTTGCACTGCAGTTGGCGGCCAGTCGCGCCTGGGTGACGGGGGCGTTGATTGCATTGATGCTTTTGCTGGGAGCTTTGCTGTACCAGCGGCGCAGACATGTGCGTGAGCAACTGGCGGCCCAGCAAGCTCTGAAACAGGCCAACGAGGTGCTGGAAAACAAGGTGCAGCAGCGCACAGCCGATCTGCAGAGTGCCAATGTGGCGCTGCAGCAGGAGGTGATGGAGCGCGTGCAGGCCGAGACCACGCTGCGCGCTGCGCAGGACGAGTTGGTACAGGCTGGCAAACTGGCCGTCATCGGTCAGCTCTCTACGGAAGTGGCCCATGAGCTTAATCAGCCCCTGGCGGCCTTGCGGGCGCTGGCCGGTAACAGTCAGCGCTTTCTGGAACGCGGTCAGAGCGAGATGGTGCAAAGCAATCTGCAGCGCATGGCGGAGCTGACCGAGCGCATGGGACGTATTACCGGGCAGTTGCGCAACTTTGCCCGCAAGTCCGCAGGCCAGCCCGAGCCGGTTGAACTGGCCAAGGTGGTCGATGGCGCTCTGTCCCTCATGGAGCCGCGCATTGCCCAAAGCGGCGCCATGATCGTGCGACAGCCCTCGGATCTCGCGCTGAGCGCCTGGTGCGATGCCAATCGCGTACAGCAGGTGTTGATCAATCTGTTGAGCAATGCGCTGGACGCCGTGCAGGGCGGCAATACGCGGTGCGTGGAAATTGCCTGCAAGCGTTCCGGTGCCTGGGCGCAGATCACGGTGCGCGACCATGGCCCCGGACTCAGCGATCAGGCGCAAGCGAGACTGTTCGAGCCTTTTTTCACGACCAAGCCAGAGGGACTGGGCTTGGGTCTGGGCCTGCCTTTGTCGGCCGAGATCGCCCAGGCCGCAGGCGGCAGCCTGACGGGGGGCAACCATCCGGAAGGCGGGGCCATCTTCACGCTGAGCCTGCCCTTGGTGGATACTCGGCCGCTGTCCTGATTGCCTGCAGCCCATGAACCCTTCCCTCAAAGTCCTGATCGTTGAAGACGATGCCGATGTCGCCATGGCCTGCGAGCAGACCATGCGTCTCGAGGGTCTGGACTGCGTCTGCGTGAGCAGTGCCGAGCAGGCGCAAAAGCACCTGTCCCCGGATTTTGCCGGCATCGTGGTCAGCGACATCCGCTTGCCGCAGATGAGCGGCCTTGGGCTGCTGGCCGCCGTCCGCGTGCTGGATGCCGAGCTGCCCGTGATTCTCATCACAGGTCATGGCGATATCTCCATGGCCGTGCAAGCCATGAAGGATGGCGCTGCCGATTTTCTGGAGAAACCGTTTGCGCCCGAGCGCCTTGTGGACGCCGTGCGCCGTGCGCTGGAGCGCCGTCGCCTGGTGCTGGAGGTGCGCAGCCTGCGCCAGCAGCTACAAAGTCGGGATGTGTTGCAGCACCAGTTGCTGGGGCGCTCGCTTCCCATGCAGCAGCTGCGCAGCACATTGCAAAGCCTTGCGGCCAGCGAGGCCGATGTGCTGATCTGGGGGGAAACGGGCACCGGCAAGGAAAGAGTCGCGCGCAGCCTGCATGAATCCAGCCGGCGCAAGAGAGGCAATTTTGTCGCGATCAACTGCGGCGGCCTGCCGGAGACGCTGTTTGATAGCGAAATGTTCGGCAGCGAGGCCGGGGCCTTTACCGGCGCGGGCAAAAAGCGCATCGGCAAGATCGAACATGCCAGCGGCGGCACCTTGTTTCTTGACGAGATCGAAAGCATGCCCCTGGCCATGCAGGCCAAGCTGCTGCGCGTGCTGCAGGAAAGAGTGCTGGAGCGCCTGGGCTCGAACACGCTCATTCCCGTCGACTGCCGTGTGATTGCTGCAACCAAGGTCGATTTGCTGGAACTCAGCCGTCAGGGCCTGTTTCGCTCCGATCTTTATTACCGTCTCAATGTGGTAACCGTGAACCTGCCCCCGCTGCGCGAGCGCCGCGAGGATGTTGCGCTGCTGTTCGAGCATTTCGCGTTGCAGGCCGCTGCCCGCCACCAGCGCCCTGTGGCAGAGCTGACGCAGCAGCGTCTGCAGGCACTGCTTGCCCACGACTGGCCAGGCAATGTGCGCGAGCTGCGCAACACGGCCGAGCGCATCACGCTGGGGCTGGATGCCGGCCTGTCCCCGTCCGGTACGACGCCCGAGGCAGCGGCTTCGTTGGCGGCAACCATGGAGTCCATAGAGCGTTCCCTGATTTCGGAGGCCTTGCGCAACAACGAAGGTAGCCTGACGCGCACGGCCCAGGCGCTTCACACTCCCAAGACAACGCTGCACGACAAGATTCGCAAGTACGGGCTTTGACCAGGCTGTGGCCGAGCCATGAGCGCGGCAGAGCCGGCTCGCCGTTGCCGGGCTTGCGCTCCGGAGCGAAACCCGCATCCCGCTACACTGAGGCATGCGTGAATACAAGGTCATGGTCATCGGTGCTTACGGCTTCTTCGGCAGCCGGCTGGTTGCCAGGCTGGCCAGGCAAACCGGTTTGCACATTGTGGTGGCAGGGCGCTCGGTCTCTGCGGCGCAGGCGCTGGTTGAAAGTCTGGCCCCGAATGCTTGCTCAAGCCTGAGCCACGCAGTGCTGGACGTGATGGTGCGGGGCCTGGAGGAGAGGCTCAAGGCGCTGGAGGTGGATGCGCTCATTCACACCTCGGGCCCGTTTCAGGGGCAGGACTACCGCGTGGCCCGAGCTTGCGCCGACGCCGGCGTCCACTATGTGGACCTGGCCGATGGGCGTGACTTTGTCTGCGGCATCGATGTGCTCGATCCGCAGGCCAGAGCTGCGGGCGTGCTGCTGCTCAGTGGTGCCAGCTCGGTACCTGCGCTGTCCTCGGCGGTTGTGGATGCGCTGGCTTCGGGCATGGCTCGCGTCAGCGATCTCGACATAGGCATCAGCCCAGGCAATCGTACGGATAGAGGCCTGTCTACAGTCGCTGCCATCCTCAGCTATTGTGGCAAACCGCTGCCTGGTTCCGGGCAGCAAGCCTTGATTGGCTGGCTACGCAGCTATGGGCATGACTATCCGGCTCCTGTTGGGCGGCGGCTGCTGTCGGCCTGCGATATACCGGATCTCGCGCTGTTACCGCTTCGCTATGAAGGAAGTCCTTCCATCAGATTCGGTGCCGGGCTTGAGCTGTCGTTCTTGCAGCGTGGGATGAATGCCATGGCCTGGCTGGCTCACAGAGGGCTGGTGCGGGACTGGTCTGCACATGCGCGCAGGCTCAAGCGCATGGCGGACTGGTTCAAGAGCTGGGGCAGCGATGCAGGGGCCATGCATGTCACGGTCAGTGGCCTGGATGCAACGGGGCAAGCCTGCCAGCGCTGCTGGGTGCTTATGGCAGGCTCGGGCGACGGGCCCTATGTTCCCACGCTGGCTGCCAGTGCGCTGGTACGCAAGCTGGCTTTGGGTGCGCCGCTGGAGCCAGGCGCCAGGCCTTGCGTGGGGCTGCTGACGCTGCAGGACTTTGTGGACGAAGCGCAGGGGCTGGATATTCAGATGCGGAGACTGGATTGATGATGCAGAGCGCTTCTTTGTTTCAGCAGGCCATGGGCGATGAGTTCTGCAAGCTCGATGCCGCCCTGCAGCGCTTTCACGTCCTTCAGGGTGAGCATCAGCTCCAGGGCAGGGTGCAGACCGGCGCCCCCCGGACTCTGGCGGCCAAGCTGCTGGCGCTGGCTCTGGGCACGCCACGCGCCGCCAGCGAGGGGACGATTCATTTCGAACTGCAGGCCAGTCCCGAGGCGGAAACCTGGATTCGCATCTTCCCCTCGCAGCTCATGCGCTCAACCATGCAGTTGCACAATGGCCACCTGATCGAGCGCCTTGGCCTGGCGCGATTGTGCTTTGCCTTGCAGGCGGTAGATGGACGGCTCCTCATGCGACTGCAGCGTCTGTATTTTCTGGGTTTCCCATGCCCGGGCTGGCTGGCGCCGCGCATCGTGGCCGAAGAAGCCGGAGCCGGGAAGCACATGCAATTTCATGTCGAAGCGGCCGTCCCCCTGATTGGCGTGGTGGCCAGTTATCGTGGCTATCTGTTGCTGCCCGAGGAAAAAACATGATTGTGGTCTTTGATGGGCAATGTCTGTTGTGCAATGGCTGGGTGCAGTTCTTGCTCAAGCACGACAAGCAGGGCATTTTTCAGTTCGCTGCCATACAGGGCGAGGTCGGCGGCAGGCTGTTGGCCGATGCAGGCTTGCGCATAGAGGGTCTGCAGACCTTGCTGCTGGTGGACGGCCAGCGCTCCTGGCAGCACACGGATGCCATCCTGCGCGTGCTGCACGCCCTGGGCTGGCCGTGGCGACTGACAGCGGTGATCAGGTTGATACCCTCTGCATTGCGCGATGCGCTCTACCGAATGATCGCCAGAAACCGCTATCACTGGTTCGGCAAAAGCGAGCAGTGCATGATGCCGGACCCTGCTGTGGCTGCCCGCTTTCTGGACTGAATTCCGAATGAAGAGCGGCATCGCTCAGCGGACATGGGAGCGATGCCATTGATGGATCCGCAATCAGGCATGCTCTGGCGGCATGGGTGGAATATTCAACAGGGCTTGGTATTTTTTCTGCAGGTCGCAAAAGCGTTTCAGCGTCGGCAGCACAGCCTGCATATTCAGCGCTTCGTGCAGCAGCGGCAGTTGCTGCATGCCGAGCTTTTTCAACGACTGACTTGCCTCGTGAAAGCAGGCTTCGCCTTTTTCATCTTCGTAGTACAGCTGTTCCAGTTCGAGCCAGCCCGCGTAGTAGCCGTAGTCAAAGAACTCCTGAAAGTTCTCGGCAATCACCCAGCTCAATTCGTTCACGCAGGGCAGTGTCATGACGATGGGGCAGACGCTATCGGGTAGGCGCTCATCGACCAGATAGCTGTAATGAACGCTGTCGCAGCCCGTTGTCGCAAACGTCATCACATTGCGCGGCGTGCACCAATCGATGTAACTGGGTACAGGGGGGATCTCCAGTCGCAGGCCACAGTCCCCAAAAACGGCTTCGGGCGACAGGCCGAACAGCGGGCCCATGGCTGCAGCTGTGTCATACAAAGTCTGCAGTGGTGCGGGAATCTGAAAGGACCGAATTGCATTGCGCATTGCAGCATATTAGCAACGCCGGTTAGGCGGCCCGGCAGTTACTCGTTAGAATCTGCAGTCTATCAGTCCTTCTTGATGCTGCTGCTCGAAGGTGCGTTGCATCTCCCAGATTCGGAGATGCTCTGTTGCGTACCTGTTTTTATCAGCATCATGCCGCATTCTTCCGGGAAGCTTTCCCGACTGCAAAAAGCTCTGTCACGTCAGGGCATCCAGGTCTCCTACCGAGACAATATCTATCAAATCCATAACGAGCAGGCAGCAGCCACCATTTTGCTGCCCGACAGCCTGCCGCTGGAGCACAAAGCCGTTAGTCAACTGCTGGACTTCGCTTCGGTTGCGGACCCGCAAGGCCATGGAGTGGTCTGCAAAGCCTGTGCCACTCCGGACTTTCACCCCGGCAGCATTGCGCCCGTGGGGGCGGTGGTGGCCACGTCGCCAGATTTCGTGATTCCTGCGGCCATCGGCACGGATATCAACTGCGGCATACGCCTGCTGAGCACGGGCCTGACGCAGGCGCAGGCCGAGCTGCACAAAAGCACCATCGTGCAGCGACTGACCCGCGTCATCTTGCAGAACGGGCGCGATGTGCCCGTGCGCAGCGCAGGCTTCAAGGCGCTGTTTGATGAGGGGCCCCAGGCCTTTATTGAACAGTTGCCTGACGTGGGTCTATGGCAAGGCGTGAACCGCGATCGCCTGCAAGCCGAACTGGCCGAGTGCGTGGGTCTGCAAGGCTTTGCGGGCCAGAGTCGCTACGCGCCTGAAGCCCTGTTGCAGGCGCGCGAGCTGCTGCGCCCGCCGTCTGCCGCGGACCTGGGAAGCGGCAACCACTTTCTGGAGTTCTGCGTGGTTGAGGAAGTCTACGATCGTCATGCCGCCTACGCCGCGGGACTCAAGAAGGGCGATGTCACGGTGATGATCCACACCGGCTCGCGCGATGTCGGTTTTTATGTCGGTCGTCGCTGGATGGAACTGGCCAGGCAGCAATGGCCGCAAGGCATCAAACACCCCCAGCATGGTCTGTATGGACTGAGCGGCGCGCTGGCGCAGGACTATCTGCAAGCGATGGGTGTGGCTGCGCGCTATGCGTGGTTCAACCGCATGGCGCTGGCGGAGCTGGTGCGCAAAGAGCTGGCGGGCATTGCCGCGCCCGATGCATCGCGCCTGATTGTGGATGTGCCCCACAACGTGGTGATGACCGAGGGCGAGTTCAACGTACACCGCAAGGGCTCCACTCCCGCGCATGACGGCCAGTGGGCGCTGATTCCGGGCTCGATGGGCGACTACTCCTTCCTCGTCAAAGGTCTGGGCCATGAAGACTGGCTGCGGTCCTGCAGCCACGGCGCGGGCCGCCAGGTGCGCAGACAGGAAACGCGGCGCATGAAGCAGCCGCTGGTCGAATCCGTATGGCAATGCATCACCTTGCGTGAAGAGCGACTGATCGAAGAAGCGCCCAGCGCCTACAAACCCGTAGGGCCGGTGTTGCAGGCGCAGGAAGAGGCGGGGCTGATCCGTGCGAGTGTGCGGTTGAAGCCTTGGCTGACTTTCAAGGCTTGAGGTTGAAGTTGCTGCCAGCGCCTGACGTCCAGGTGTTGGCGGCAAGGCTGTTTGACTATTCGGGAGTTCGAGGAAGATGGGTGAAATTGATAGGTGGGAGACAATCAGATCAATGCATCGAACCCGCCACACCATAGCCACGGCTGTCTCGATTTGCTGCAATATCACATCTTGCGGGCTGCATGGGGCGGGCATGCATCGCATGCACAGATCTGGTCGCACCCTGTAATGCCCGGTGCGCTGGCTTATGGTGCCGGTAATGTATTCATTCATGAGTCAGAGCCAGCGACCGTGTGAGATGCAACAGTCACTTTTCGATCAATACTCGCTGCTGCAGGTCTCACATACCTGTGGCCACTTGAGCAAGCCATGAACATGACCGCCAGCTTTACTCTCGCTCCCGCCGACTTCGTTCGCCTGCAGAAAGTGGTTTCGCGGCGCTGGCATCAGAAGGCAGGGATGCTTTCCTGGCCGTTCCTCCTGCGGATTGTGGTGTGGCTTTCCATTGGCCTGGCCGGTGCAGCCTACGCGCGACTGATGCGTGAGTTTCCCGAGATCTCCCGCCCACTGGGAGTGGTTGCCTGCCTTCTGCTCGTCGCTTTGATCGCCGTCGTGACGATGCCATACCTGTCGCAGGCATCCATGCGCAAGCTCATGCTCCTGCCGGATGGAGCGTTTCTGTCGCCGCAAACGGTCACGCTCTCGTCGGACGCCATCAGGGTAGCCTCGGTTCGAGGTGACATGATGCTGCCGTGGTCAGGAGTGCTGGCGCTTGCCGAAGATGAGGTGAACTACTATCTGTTCATCGACGCTATGCAGGCTCTGATACTGCCCAGGGCAGCCATTGCCCCCATGGCTGCAGAGTTCGAGCAGTTCACGCGCCATCTCAGGGCCTCTGCGATTTAAGTCTTTGTTCTTGCAGATGCTGGCGCAGTCATGACGGCAACCCGAGGCGAAGGGCCAGGCTTGCATGCGTCCAATACCATCTTGCCCTTGTAGTGGCCTGCCGCTAATTTCCGGGTGTCTGTTTCTGCTCTTGAAGCGTCAAGGCCTCGCGTCGCTGGATTTCATCCACCAGTGCCCTGAACTGGCGTTTCAGCAACTGGCGCAGCACTGGCTTCCCAACCAGCGGCGGGATGGCGAAAGCCGGGACCAGGCGAGCGCTGTAAGCCAAGCGTACCCGGCCGTCGGTTTGGGTTTCCAGGGTATAGCTGCCGTCCATCTGCTTGAGATTGCCGCCTATTGCATGTGCGGCGATGCGCTGCTGTGGCCATTCGGTCACAGCCAGTCTGACCTCGATTGCCTGGCGAAAAAACAGAAACCCCAGACTGCCTTTTTGCTCCAGCAGCACCTGGTTGCCGTCGCGCTGCAGCACACGCGAACTTTGCATATCCGGTACAAAGTCGGCCAGATGGTCGTAGTCGGAAATCACGCTCCAGGCCGTAGCGAGCCTGACTTGCATGACGGCCAAGGCGCTCACCGTCAATGCCTCATTGTGCTCGGCAGTCTCTATGCGCAGCTCTTGTGCCGAAACCTGCAAACCGCCGCAGAGCAGAGTCAGAGCTGCGCCGCAGGCAGCAACAAGTCCTGTTTTCATGACCGGGATTCCTGCTTCAGCGGTGGAGCGGCGCGCACTTCGAAGTTCAACTCGAGCCTGTCGCGGACCTGGATTGCACCGCCCAGGATAGACAAAGGCGTGATGCCAAAGCTCGATTGATTGATGCTCAGCGAGCCGCTGATATGGAATTCGCCTGGCGTCCTCCTGATCCGGGCCGGTACGCTCAGGCTGCGTGTGACACCGTGAAGAGTGAGTTCCAGGGCCAGCAATACATCGCCGTCTGCTTCGGGAGGCGCATGTGCCCGGACCAGTGCAAACGGATGGACCGAGGTTTGCAGCAGCTTGTTGAGCATATTGGCACGGGTCGCTTCAATATCGGCAGCGCTGGGCTGGGTGTCCAGAGCGGCCTTGGCGCGCAGGGCGGGTTCGTCAACCGATAGCCTGTCCAGCGCCACATAGAGATCGGCGCGGCCAAGCTGAGGGGCCACATAGCCTTGCAGCTCATGGCTGGCAATCACATGGTCGTGCCCCAGTCTGGCCAGAGCGCCAGCGCGTCGAACGGTGATTGAGACCAGGGAATGCGAGGAATCGATTTGAAGCACCGACTGGCCCCGTGCAGCAGCATCGGCATAGAAGGCCGCAGGAAAGTCCGCAGGCCTTGCCGTCGGGCCGGGAGGCTGCTCTGGCTCGATGCCCGGCTGCGAGCAGCCCGTGATCAGAGTCAACAGGACTGCAATCAGCTGTCTGCGCAATGTCATGGCAACTCGCGCAGCTGAACGCGAAATTTGACGGTCACGGCGTCTCCCACGGCATTGCTGCTCTTCCACTCTCCTGTACCGATATCAAATATCGAGCGATGGGTGACAAATTCGCCTTCCATGCGGCGCTCCTCGGGCTTCCAGCTGAATGGCAGCACAAGCGGCTGCCTGCGGCCTTTCAGCAGCAGGGTGCAGCGTGCCAGGTAACCGGCTGCACCGGGGGCGTCGAGAATCTCCTTGGCATCAAAGACTGCCTCGGGATAACGCACAAAGTCAAACCAGTCCTTGCCGGCAATGGCCTGGTTGATGTCTGGATTGGCCATGTCGGCGCTGCTGATGCGAATACTGACATTCAGCCTGTTGCTGCCTGGCTTTAGAGGGTCGAAATCAAAGCGAACCCGGAAGCCTTTGAACACGCCGGTGACCGGCGTTTGCTCAAAAGTGGCGGTGAATTCCAGTCTGTTGTCGCCACCGGGCTTGAGCTCCCACGAGGTGGCATGAGCTGCAATGGAGCACAGCGTGGTGAGAAGGGTGGCGAGGCAGCAAACGGGTTTTCGCATCTGGATGACCTCCGGCAAACAGCGTTTTGCCGGGTTGGCCGCTGCTCTGCGAGGGATGATGCGTCATTGCGATGCAAGTTGCATCGATTGCAGGCAGCGAGTTACGGCTTGTTGCTTCAGGCTTTTTTCTCGCGCGGCACCCGGCCCATCAGATAGAACTCGGGATTGGGCTGCATGCCCGCGAAGCTGGCCATCCGGTTGGATAGTCCGAAGAAGGCGGTAATGGCCGCAATGTCCCAGATATCCTCGTCGTCAAAACCGTGAGGGTACAAGGCTTCGTAGTCGGCATCGTCGATTTCGGCGCTGTGCAGACAGACCTTCATGGCAAAGTCCAACATGGCCCGCTCGCGCGGGCTGATGTCGGCCTTGCGGTAATTGACCGCTACCTGGTCGGCAATCAGCGGCTTTTTCTCATAGATGCGCAAGATGGCGCCATGAGCCACCACGCAATACAGGCACTGATTGGCAGCGCTGGTGGCGGTGACGATCATTTCGCGCTCGCCCTTGCTGAGACTGCCGTCCTCCTTGAGCATCAGCGCATCGTGGTAGGCAAAGAAGGCGCGCCACTCGGCCGGCCGGCGAGCAAAGGCCAGAAAAACATTGGGAATAAAGCCCGACTTTTGCTGTACCTCGGTGATGCGTTGCCTGATGTCTTCAGGCAGGCTGTTCAGATCGGGAAAGGGGTAGCGGCTTTTCATGGTGCTTGTCTCCTTTGGAGTTTTGCTGATATGTACCAACCATGACAAGCATGGCACGGGTGGGCGCTCCAAAGCTGTCGTTTGCGTTGCAGATGCTGCTATTGCTGCATTGGGCCTGTCAGGCTTTTCCTGTCAGATGCTGGCATTCATCAGATTCGACGTGGCCGGTGTGCCGGCGGCGATCAGCAGCAGGCCCAGGACAAGCAGCACGCAGCCCAGACTGCGATCTACCCAGGGGCGTATGGCTTGTACTTTGGGCTGGAGCACCGGGGCCGAGAAAAAACAGGCTACCAGCGCAAACCACAGCACGTGGGCCACGGCGATGAAAAGGCCGTAGGCCAACTGGGTGGGCATGGGCACGGCAGGGCCGACGATTTGCATGAACAGGCTGAGGATGAAGAGCGCTGTCTTGGGGTTGAGTGCATTGGTCAGAAAGCCCAGGATAAAAAGCGAGCGGCCTGGCGCATGGCCTTTTCGTGCATTGCGCTGGCCTGGTTCGGCACTGGATCGGGACTCTGGCCGATCGCCATTTGCACGGCTGGCGCCGCGCCAGAGACAAATTCCGAGCCATACCAGATAGGCTGCTCCCGCATATTTGAGCAGATTGAAAAGCCAGGGCAGGCGTTGCAGGACCATGCCCAGTCCCAGCAGGGTGTAGGCCACATGGATCAGAACGCCACAGCCAATGCCAAGCGCCACCCAGAGACCCGCACGGCGCGATTCCATCAGGCTGGTGCGGGTGACCATGGCGAAGTCGGCGCCAGGGCTGATGACGGCGAGAGAGGTAACGAGAATCACGGTGGGCCAGGCGTTCATACTGTATGTTGGTTGAGTTCAAATATCTGTTTGTGAGATGGTTCTGTTGCGCGAGAATGGCAAGCTGTGCTCTACAGCTTTGAACTCTAGGGCGGTCAGAGTTTTTTGAATAACGATGATTTCTCAAGAAAATAGTGATTCAAACTCACATATTTCTGCTGGCAGTCCACCACGGATGCCTTCGCTGGTCGCTTTGCGCTGTTTTGAAGCGGCAGCGCGGCTGGAGAGCTTCAGCCGCGCTGCCGATGAGCTGCACCTGACCCATGGAGCCATCAGCCGCGCGGTGCGCTCGGTGGAGGAAGAGTTGGGGGCGCAGTTGTTTGAGCGCCGCAATCGCCGTGTCTTTCTCAATGCTGCGGGGAGGCTTTTGTTCGAAGGGGTACATGCCGGCCTGGGCCAGATGGCACGTGCGGCCGAGGCGGTGCGGCAGCAGGTGGCAGGCAGGCCGCTGCTGCTGTCCTGCGAGCCCACGCTGCTGATGCGCTGGCTGATTCCGCGCTGGGGCGACTTCCAGGCGCGCTACCCGCAGCACACCGTGCATCTGGTAGCGGGCGGCGGTGCCGTGGAATGGGGGCGCGGCATCGATCTGGCCATTCGGCGCAACGACTTTGACTGGGGTCGCAATGTCCAAATGCAGCCCCTATGTGCAGAGCGCATGGGGCCGGTCTGCCGTCCTGACAGCCTGGCGCAGTTCTTTGCGTTGCAGCCCGATGGCGGTCTGGCGCTTCATGGCGACGCAACGCTGTTGCACAGCAAGACGCGTCCCAAGGCCTGGGAGGATTGGTGGAAAACCCGGCCAAATCGGTCTCCCACCCAGATCCGGCAGGCGCAAGCAGGCGGTGATCTGGTGCTTGAGCATTTCTACCTGAGCTTGCAGGCAGCAGCAGCGGGCCTGGGTGTAGCCATGGGCCCGCAACTGCTGGTGGAGGACGATATCGCCGCCGGTCGGCTGGTGGCTCCACTGGGCTTTGTGCCCGATGGCTCGCAATACTGCCTGCTGGCCGTACAGAGTTGGGGAGCGGGCTCGGTGCAGCAGCGTCTGGCCGACTGGATAGCGCAGCAGATGAAGAGTTGAGCGCAGACCGACGGGGCATAGGGTTCCGGGCCTGGGCATGCCCGCTTCTTGCCTGACAATGCGGTCTGTTGAAAGGCAATGGATACGCAATGAGCAACGACGCACAAACCACCGACTGGGCCGCCTGGAGCCGTGAGGCCGTTGAAATGGTGCAGGCCCGCAATGCACAGTGGCCCAAGGAATTTGGCTTGCAGGGCAGCCCCAGGTACCGCTGGGATCTCGACCGCGCCCTGCTGGCGCTGGAAGCTCCGCTGCATGAGGTGATTGCCACGGTCTGCCTGGTGGGAACCAGCAACGAGCAGGACGGCAGCTTCGTCTGGAGCTGGGCCAACGATGCCATTCCCAGGCAGCATGGCGAAGCGCTGGAAGTCGTGCATGAGTTCGGCCGACAGAACCAGCTGGCATTGCTGACCACGGCCCGGATTCCCGGCGGCCGCCCTGAGGCCATGGAGTGCCTGTGCATTGCCGCCCGCCTGCAGCGTGCCGTAGGTACCTTCATCGACCAGCAGGGCGATGTAACCCTGTACTTCACCTTGCTGCACCTGCAGTTGGCGGTCGAGCAGCAGCCGGCCAATTGAAAGCCGCTACAGGATTGTTGACAGAATGCGGGCGGGGCCGCCTATAGACTGGCACCCTCAAAAATCTGAAAAGGTCACCCCATGAAAACGATGTTTGCCTTGGCAGCAGCCATGTTTGTGCTGAGCGGCTGCGCTGTCTATGACAGCCGCGGCGGATACTACGACGATGGCTACAAAAAGCCTCACCCGCATGGCTGCCCGCCGGGCCAGGCCAAGAAAGGCAATTGCTGAAATTGCCAGCTCGGAAACCCGCCAAAGGCGGGTTTTTCTTTGCGATCTACAGCTCGTCCGGCTTGAGCCAGCCAATGCGGCCCTGACCGTTTTCATTGAGCGCGCTGACAAATTCGGCGGCGTCGGGCTCAGGCATCTGCAGCTTGAAGCTCACCAGACTGCCGTGTTCGACCTCCAGCAGCTCGGCACCCGCCGCATCGGCCATGCGCCGCACCAGGCCCTCCAGCGGATAGGGGGAGGTGCATTGCAGGGTCTGCATGCGCTGGATGGCGACTTTTTCAGCCTGCAGCAAGGCTTGAGCCACGGCATCGGTATAGGCGCGCACCAGTCCGCCTGCACCGAGCTTGACGCCACCAAAATAGCGCACCACGGTGGCCAGAACGCCTTCCAGATCCTGGTGGCGCAGCACGTCCAGCATGGGGCGACCGGCCGTGCCGCTGGGCTCGCCGTCATCCACGGCCGCCGATTGACCGCCGGCCAGCAAGGCCCAGCAGACATGGGCGGCCCCCGGGTGCTTGCGCCAGAGTGCGTCCACCACGGCCTGAGCGCTGGCCCTGTCCGTCATAGGCTGCACGCAGCCAATGAAGCGGCTTTTCTTGATGATCAGTTCACTGGAGACGGGAGCACGAAGAGTCTGAGGCATAGCTGCGGCAGCATAACCGCAAAGTCAGGGCAGGGCAGCCTGGGCCGAGGACAGCAGTTGTGACATATCCATGACATGACGACGTGGCTTGTGGGGATTGCTCGACAGTATGCTTAAGCCAATTCCTACAATTTCGGGGAGCCTCGAGCCTTAAGCTTTGGGCAAAGGAGGCCGTCATGAACAATCCGCATCCACAGTCCCTGAGCGAACATACTTTTGGCCGCGAACACTTCACGCCGCCTCCGCTGGCGCAGGAGCTGGCAGAGCCCCAGGGTTTGCAGGCTGCGGCGCCCGAAGATGAATGGGAGTTGCTGCAGCGCATACGCAATGTGGGCGAATGGTAGGCCCTGGCTGCATTTTCTGTCTAAAGCCAGACCGGTTGCTCCTGAAAGGGAGAGCCGGTTTTTCCTGTCCGCGGCCGCGCTGCAGCGGCGAAAATTGCAGCCCATGACTGCTTGCTCTGCGCCGTTTCCCGATTCCTCGCACTGGATGCTGCTGCCGGCTGCCGCCCAGGCCGCGCAGCTACCCGTGGCCCTGGCCGATGTGACGGCCATGATGGAAAGAGTGGGGCGCAGCAGCAGCGACGCCGTGGCCGAGCAGATCCTGCAACTGCTGGGGCGCCATGTGCCGCTGGCCCAGTGCACGATCTTCTCCTTCCAGGGCATGGCCAGGCCTCGTGTGGTTGGCATGGGCGACCGGGCGCGCACGGGGGCGCTGCCCATGATCTCCCAGGATTACAGCGAGCGCTTCTATCCGCTCGATGGTTCACAGCGCGTGATGCGGGCCGAGCTGGCGCGCCTTGCCAGGGACCCGCATGCCAGGCCGCGCGTCTGGCTTCATCGCCAGGGGCCGCACGATGTGCAGCACCCCGAGTACCGCCATGTCTGCTATGAGCTGCCGCGCATTGCCGAGCGGCTGTCGCTGCTGATGCTGCAGGAAAACGCGCGCTGGCTTTCCGTGAACCTGTATCGAGGCGAGGAGCATGGCTGCTTCGACGCCGCAGCCATTGCCCGGATCGAGTCCTTTGCGCCCCTGGTCATGCAGGCCATGCGTCTGCATTACGCGGGGCAGACGCTGCAGGACGACCTGGTCGGGCTGGTGCTGGCGCGTCTGGCGCGGCGCTTCGAGCAACTGACGCCGCGCGATCTCGATGTGGTGCGCGCACTGGCCCAGGGCCTGGATGCCGATGCGCTGGCGCAGCGCCTGGGCATTACCGTCAGCAGCGCACGTACCTATGTCAAACGCGTCTGCGCCAAGCTGGGCGTGCAGGGGCAGCGCGAGCTGTTTGCGCTGCTGATGGAGCCTGCTGAAGCCGTCGATGGTCAACTTTGATAGCTGCTTGCGGTTGCCCTGTAAAGCCTGGAGGCTGATTCGACTTGAATATCGGTTGCTGGTCGGTATTGTCTCCATCTGGTGACATCGGCCACGAGCTGCTTTTCTACACTGCATCTCAAGCCAGACCGCAAGGGGATGAAAGCGCACCGGCTTGACCACGACAGCGCCCCCAGGAGACAAGAACATGCATCAGCCATTTGCCGAGCCACGCCGCTCCATCTACTACCAGTACCAGGTTCATCAGCCCTGGCTTGCTTCCCGGCATCCGGGCGAGCAAAACCACCCCATCGTTATCGTCGGCACCGGCCCCGTGGGCCTGACCACGGCGCTGGAGATTGCCCGCCACGGCCAGCGTTGCGTGGTGCTCGAATCCGAATTGCAGGTCTCCGAAGGCAGCCGTGCCATCGTGTTCACGCGCCGCTCCATGGAAATCCTGCAGCAGGTGGGCGTGGCCCAGCGCGTGACGGAGACCGGACTGCCCTGGTGCTACGGCAACAGCATTTACCGCGGCCAGCGCGTGTTTCGCATGGAGAACGCGCGGGCCGACGACGACCGCTTCTTTCCCATGATCAATCTGCAGCAGCAGTACCTGGAGGAATACCTGGTCGATGCAGTGCAGGCCAACCCGCTGATCGAGCTGCGCTGGGGCAATCGCGTGAACAAGGTCGAGCAAAAGGGCGAGCAGGTTTGGGTGGAGGTGGATACCCCTGAAGGCAGCTACGAGCTGCGGGCCGACTGGCTGGTGGCCTGCGACGGCGCGCGCTCGGGGATTCGCACCGCCATGAATCTGCTGATGGAAGGTGCCTCCTACGAAGGCCGCTTCGTGATTGCCGACATCCGTATCGACCTGCCCCTGCCCACCGAGCGTCTCGCGTTCTTCGATCCCACATGGAACCCGGGCAACACCATTCTCATGCACCGCGAGCCGCATGGCATCTGGCGCGTGGACTACCAGCTGCCGGCCGGCGAAGACCCCGAGGATGCGCTCAGGCCCGAGTCGCTGAAGGCGCGCATCGATGCGCAGCTGGAGATGATCGGCTTTGGCGGCATACCCTGGGAGATGGACTGGAGCTCCGTCTACTCGGCCCGCGCGCTGACCCTGCCCGAGTATGTGCATGGCCGTGTGATCTTTGCGGGCGATGCAGCCCATATGCTGCCCATCTTCGGCGTGCGCGGCGCCAACACCGGTTTTCAGGACGCTCAGGGCCTGGGCTGGCGTCTGGCACTCGTCGCCAAGGGCGCGGCCAGCGCAGCGCTGCTGCAAAGCTATAGCAGCGAGCGCGTGGGCGCGGCCCGCGAGATTGTGGAGGAAGCCGGCAAGAGCACGCGTTTCATGGCACCGCCCAGCAGGGGCTTCAGGCTGCTGCGCGACGCCGTGCTGTCCCTGTCGCTGAGCCAGCCCTTTGTCGGCCCGCTCTACCACTGGCGCACCTCGCGCCCGCATGAGTACGGCAACTCGCCGCTCAACAGCATGGGCGACGACAATCTGCTGTTCAAGGCCGGCCCCGGCCATGGGGCGCCGCCTCTCAACGTACGCTTTGCGCCGGACAGCTATCTGCTCGACCATTTGGGCGGCGGCTTCGATCTGCTGTATTTCACGAGCGGCAAGGCGATTCCTGCCGAACTGCAGGCGGTCGTGGCCGGGGTCAGAGCTCGCAGCATTGCTGTGCGCCTGATCGCCGTCAGCGGCCACGCTGCAAGCGCTATCGAAGGTGCCGATCTGGTACTTGATGACAGCGAAGGCCGCTGCCGCGCCCGCTATGGCGTGATGGCCGATGGCGCTGCCTATCTGCTGCGCCCCGATCAGCATGTCTGTGCGCGATGGATGGCACTGGACGCCAATCGTCTGCAAGCCGCATTCAAAGCAGCCTTGCCTGCCTGAGGAGAGATTCAAATGACGCAAACCCCTCTTGATATCGCCGGTCTGGAGACCGTGTACGACCAGCTGGCTGGCGCCATTGACGCCGTGGGCGCTGAAAAGTCCGAGCTGCTGCTGGTCAAGCTGGCGCTGCTGGCCGCCAACCAGCTCGGCGATGCCCGCCAGTTCGGCGAAATGATTGCGGCGGCCCGGCAAGATCTTTGATCAGCAGGCCTGTCCGTGGCCGTCACCCCGGCCCGCCCGGACCTGGTTCTGGCGGGTTTTCTGCGTGCCGATTTCCGGATTTCATAGCGGATAATCTATGCCTGCCAATAGTTTGAGATGGCTTTTCCATAAGTCGATATGGCTTGATATCCGACAAGGCCGCGCCACCGAATCGAGGCAGACTGGAGCCATTGCCACTGTAGGAGGATTGGCCCATGAGATTGCATCCCAGCACCTTGCTGCTATCTGCAGCCCTGAGCCTGAGTGGATTGAGTGCGGCTCCGGCACTGGCCAAGTCGGCTGCCGAATGGCTGGCCTTGACAGGTGCCGTGCAGATCGGCTTGAGTCAGGCCGTCGAAAAAGCCCAGGCCGTTGCTCCCGGAAAAGCGATCGATGTCGAGCTGGAAGAGGGCAAGAAAGGCGCTGCGCCTTATTACTCCGTCACCCTGATCTCCCCCGTGAATGAGGAGATCAAGCTGCGCGTTAATGCCAGCACGGGCGATGCAGCGGTGGAAGAGAACAAGGGCCGGGCCGAGGGAAAGCATGCCAAGCGTCTGGCCGACGCCCGGATCACGCTGGTGCAGGCCGTCGATGCCGCTATTGCCGCCTTGCCCGGCAAGCCGCTGGAGGCACAGCTGGATTCGGACTGGGGCAAGACCAGCTACAAGGTCAAGATGCTGCGCGCCGATCAGACGGTCATGAAGCTCAGGCTTGATCCTGCCACCGGCGCTGTGACGAGGCAGGAAAAGGACTGAGTCGGCGCGTTGTCTGGATTCTGGTGCTATGAAGAAGTGAGTATCTAGCGCTTGCATGTCAATGATCTACGGTGCTTTATGCATCAAGTTTCAATGAAGGCAAGCGCTGGACGCTATGAAGTTCAGAGTTCAACCCTGTTTCTGCAAGACCTTGCTCGTGCAAGGCTGAGGGCGGAAAAGTACACTGACGGGTTGTTTCTCCGAATAGGCCATGAGGCCATATAAAGCCCATCCACATGAACGCCCCGGTTGATGTTTCCTTTTTCCACCGCGATGCCAAGCCGCTGACCAGCTACAAGCCGTACTGGGCCAAGCGCTTCGGCCCGGCGCCGTTTCTGCCCATGAGCCGTGCGGAGATGGATCAGCTCGGCTGGGACAGCTGCGACATCATTCTGGTCACGGGCGACGCCTATGTGGATCACCCCAGCTTCGGCATGGCAGTCATCGGCCGGGTACTGGAAGCACAAGGCTTTCGCGTGGGCATCATCGCCCAGCCCGACTGGACCAGTGCCGAGGCCTTCAAGGCCCTGGGCAAGCCCAATCTGTTCTGGGGCGTGACGGCCGGCAACATGGACTCGATGATCAACCGTTACACGGCTGATCGCAAGATCCGCAGCGACGATGCCTATACCCCCGGCGATGTGGCCGGCAAGCGCCCCGATCGTGCGGCCATCGTCTACTGCCAGCGCTGCCGCGAGGCCTACAAGGATGTGCCGATCGTGCTGGGCGGCATCGAAGGCTCGCTGCGTCGCATTGCCCACTACGACTACTGGAGCGACAAGGTGCGTCGCTCCATCGTGGTGGACAGCAAGTGCGACATCCTGCTCTACGGCAATGCCGAACGTGCCCTGGTCGAAGTGGCCCACCGCATCGCGGCGCGCGAGCCGGTGGAGAAGATCACCGATGTGCGCGGCACTTCGTTCTTTCGCCGTGCTTCGGAGGAGGGCTGGTTCGAGGTCGATTCCACCACGGTGGACGAGCCCGGCGAGGTCGAGCCCCACATCAACCCCTATATGACGACCAGCGAGCAGGCCGAGGCCCAGGGCCAGAGTTGCTCCAAGGAAGATGCTGCGAAATCAGGCGCCGACAGCACAGCGGCGGCCTGTGGCGGCGGTGCAAATGATGCCAAATCCATGGCATCGGTGCAGCCGATTGCGGCCCAGCCTATCCAGTTCGTGCCCAACCTCTCGCTGCGCAGCAAGTCCAGGTTGCCTGCGCGCGAGCGCACCGTGCTGCGCCTGCCCAGCTACGAAGAAGTCAAGAGCGATCCGATTCTCTATGCCCACGCCAATCGCGTGCTGCACCTGGAAACCAACCCCGGCAATGCCCGTGCTCTGGTGCAGGCTCACGGCGAGGGGACCACAGCCCGCGATGTGTGGATGAATCCGCCGCCCATTCCTCTCACAACGGCCGAGATGGACTGGGTCTTCGGCCTGCCGTACGCGCGCAGCCCGCACCCTGCCTATGCCGACGAAAGCGGCAGCCATGAGGGCGCCACCAAGATTCCTGCCTGGGAGATGATTCGCACCTCGGTGAACATCATGCGCGGCTGTTTCGGCGGCTGCACCTTCTGCTCCATCACCGAGCACGAAGGCCGCATCATCCAGAGTCGTTCCGAAGATTCCATCATCCAGGAGCTCGAAGAGATCCGCGACAAGGTCAAGGGCTTTACCGGCACCATCTCCGACCTGGGCGGACCCACGGCCAATATGTACCGCCTGGGCTGCAAGAGTCCGCAGATCGAAGCGGCCTGCCGCAAGCCCAGCTGTGTCTTCCCCGGCATCTGCCAGAACCTGCACACCGACCATGGGCCGCTGATCAAGATCTACCGCCGCGCGCGCAAGCTGCCAGGCATCAAGAAGATTCTGATCGGCTCCGGCCTGCGCTACGACCTGGCCGTCAAGTCGCCCGAGTATGTCAAGGAGCTGGTCCAGCACCATGTGGGCGGCTATCTCAAGATCGCCCCGGAGCATACCGAGCAAGGCCCGCTGACCAAGATGATGAAGCCGGGCATCGGCAGCTATGACAAGTTCAAGCAGCTGTTCGAGAAGTTCAGCGAGGAAGCCGGCAAGAAGCAGTTCCTGATTCCCTACTTCATTGCCGCCCACCCTGGCACCAGTGATGAAGACATGATGAATCTGGCCATCTGGCTCAAGAAGAACGGCTTCCGTGCCGACCAGGTGCAGACCTTCTACCCGAGCCCCATGGCCACGGCTACCGCCATGTACCACAGCGGTCGCAACACGCTGACCAAGGTGCGCCGTCAGATGCGCGACGAGGGCGAGGAGCGCGTGGACATCGTGCGCGGTGAAAAGCGCCGTCGTCTGCACAAGGCTTTCCTGCGCTATCACGACCCGAACAACTGGCCACTGCTGCGCGAGGCGCTCAAGACCATGGGGCGTGCCGATCTGATCGGCAACGGCAAGCAGCATCTGATTCCGACCTTCCAGCCTCTGGTCGACGGCAGCTATCAGAGTGCCCGCAAGAAGAACAGTACCTCGTCCAAGAGTGGTGGCGGCATCGGCTACACCACCAACAAGGACGGCAAGGCCGTGGCCGTGCGACGCCGCAGCGAAGAGGCGAGTCTGGAGCCCAAGGGCGATGTGCGCTTTCGCAGCAGCCAGCCCCAGCCCGGCAAGATGCTGACCCAGCACACGGGTCTGCCGCCGCGTGCCGGTGTGACGGGCAAGGTCAGGCCTGGAGCCAGACCGGCCAAGTCTGCGGGCCAGGCTTCGCGCAAGCCGCGCTGATGGCAGCAGCCTGAGTGCAGCCTCAAAAGGAAACGACGCCTCAGGCGTCGTTTTTTGTTGCTGGCGTGCGCCGCTTTCAGCTGATTGCCAGTGCCCCGCACCACTGCGGCAGCTGGTTTTCCTGTGTGGAGGCAAAGTACTCGGTCGTCATGGGCTTGGGACGGGCGATGGCGTAGCCCTGCACGTAATCCACGCCCATGGTCATGAGTTCCTCAGCGATCTCGCGGCTCTCGACGAACTCGGCGATGGTCTTTTTGCCCAGGGTCTGGCCGATGCGATTGATCATCTCCACCATGGCGTGGTCTCCCTTGTCCTTGAGCATGTCGCGCACAAAGCCGCCGTCGATCTTGAGGTAGTCGACGGGCAACTGCTTCAGATAGGTCAGTGACGACATGCCGACGCCGAAGTCGTCCAGGGCAAAACGGCAACCCAGGGCGCGCAGCGACTGAATCAGCCGTGTGGCATTGCTGAGGTTGCCAATGGCGCTGGTTTCGGTGATTTCGAAACATAGCTTTTGCGGCGCAATTCCGTGCTGCTGCAACTGCTCCTTCACAAATTCCAGCAGGCCATCGTCGTCCAGGCTGGGACCGGAGAGATTGATGGCGCAGGTTTCCACCAGCTTGGCGTGTCCGGGTTGCTGCGCCAGTGTCTGCAGGGCCCTGGTGATCACCCAGCGGTCAAGCGATGGCATCAGGCCGTAGCGCTCGGCGGCGGGTATGAAATGTCCGGGGGCCAGGATCTGGCCGCTTTCGTCCCGCAGACGCAGCAGGACTTCGAAGTGCATGCCGCTGTGCCGGCTGTTCTTGCGGGCCTGCAGCGGTGCAATGCTCTGGGCATACAGGCAGAAGCGGTCTTCTTCCATTGCGGTACGAATGCGCGTGGCCCATTCCATCTCGCTGACATAGCGGCTGTAGATTCCATCCTCGGCCTTGTAGAAGAAGACCTTGTTGCGCCCGCGCTCCTTGGCCTGATAGCAGGCCATATCGACCATGCGCAGCAGATCGGAGGCATTGACCGCATCGCCCGGAACATGCACGGCACCGATGGAAAAACCGGTGCGCAATATCTTCTCTCCCCAGGTAGTCTGCAGTTGCTGGGCTGCCAGACGCAGCTTCTCGGCAATGCTCGCGACGTTGGAAGGAGGGCAGTTCTCCAGCAGCACGGCAAACTCGTCACCACCCATGCGCGCCAGACAATCGGTTTCGCGCAGATTGGCCTGCAACATCCGAGAGACTTCACACAGCACTTCATCACCGGCGGCATGGCCACTGGTTTCGTTGATGAGCTTGAACTGGTCCAGGTCGATGTAGAGCAGGGCGTAGGGCTTGACCTGGTGCAGACCCTGGGTCAGCATCTTTTGCAGCCTTCGCTCGAATTCCTCGCGATTTTCCAGCCCCGTCAGCGTGTCATGGCGTGCATTCCAGGAGATCTGGTCCATGTACTGCTGCTCGCGCGACACATCGCGCAGCACGAAGACGGCCCCCGATGCCTGGCCATCGCGCTGCATGGCGGAGCCCAGTACCTTGACCGGCACGATGCTGTGGTCGGTGCGGCGAACCCAGTGCGTCTGTTCGTCGCGCACGACGGTGGTCTCCTTGGCGTCATTGACAAGCTGCGCGAGCATGCCGTCGCTGGTGATGGAGGAGTCCATGGTGTAGAACTGCAGCACCTGCTTGATGGGCTTGTCCAGATAGCTTTGCTTTTGCAGACCCAGCAGACCTATGGCGGCGGGGTTGACATAGTTGACCATGCCCTTGGCATTGGTGGTGATGACCGCATCGCTGAGCGCCGCCAGCGTGGTCTCCGCGCGCTCTTTTTCGCTGTTGAGGCCGTCTTGAACCTGCTCTCGCAGCTGGATCAGGCGCCAGGTATTCCAGATCCATAGACCGACCAGCCCGATAGCCAGTGCACCGTTGAGTGCGAGCAGCAGCCAGACAATGTTGCGTGAGCTTTTTCCCAGGGAGTCGCTGAATGCCTTGGTTAATGCCGTCACGCCCTGGTTGATCAGGTCGATTTCGCGCTTCCAGGTGGCAATGTTTTCGCGGCTGATGTTGCCGACTTCGTATCCTTGTCGGATTTCCTGGGCCAATGTATCGAGCTGATTCAGATATTCGTCACCCATCTTCCAGTACGCCACGGGCTCCTGCACCCAGCTGAAGTAGCGGAATGTGCGCAGCAGCCAGATGAGGGAGCTGACATCGTCGGGGTGGTTCTGGCCTTGCTCTATACCTTTGCGGGCCAGGTCCAGGCGCAGAGGCTTGTCGTAGAGGGCAACACGTGCTTCGGCATCGCCACGCGGCACCTGCAAGGCCCGCTGATAGTGGGCGAAGTCGATCGGGTTGCCTTCATCCGCGTAGCGGGAAAGCGAGTAAATCGCATCTTTCTGGGCCTTGGACCACAGACTTTCTCCGTTGACAAAAGCTCGCACGGCGGAGAGCAGATAGAGGCTGCAACTGGCGCTGAGCATCAGGACCAGTGCCAGGAGCGCAAAAGCCCAGACGCGTTGCAGCAATTGTTGAGACTTCAGTGCGGGGCTCAAAGATGCCTTCATGACGCCTCATCCAGTAAATTGACTGTAAATGCATGATTCCGGGCATCGACAAGGCAGACTGGTATGAAACAGCCAGGAGGCAATGTGCCTGCTGACAATCAGAACACCGTCGCGATGCCCGCTCTCATGGCCTGACCTTTCACGGCATTGCGTAGGAGGTATGTCAGATCACACGCAATTTGTATTTATTGGTAATTTTTGGCCTGTAGAAGTGAGTCTGGCGTCGGACAACTTCCTCTGTCCTCCCAAGACAGAGCGGTGTTTTCTGTGAGAAAGTGGGTAACCAGTCTGGCAGATTCAGTGCAGGTCTACGCAGTGCACCTGCGGCTGCTCCAGCAAGCCGGCCCTGCGGTCGGCAAAGAAGCGCTCCAGGGTGACCTTGACGGTGCGAAACGCGATTTCTTCCCAGGGAATGTCTGCCTCGGCAAACAACTGGGCCTCCATGGTCTCGGGGCCGGGGTAGAACTGCGTGCTTCTGAGGCGGGCCAGATAGAAGAGATGGACCTGCCCAACCTGGGGCACGTTGATGAGACTGAACAGCCTGCCCAGCTCGATGTCGGCTCCGGCTTCCTCGTCGGTTTCGCGCTGGGCCCCGCGGCTGGTGGTTTCGGCCAGTTCCATAAAGCCTGCAGGCAGCGTCCATTTGCCGCGGCGCGGCTCGATATTGCGCTTGCACAGCAGCACGCGGCCGTCGTCCGTTACGGGCAGGGTGCCGACCACATTGAGCGGGTTTTCATAGTGGATGGTGTGGCAGGCTGGGCAAACGGCACGTTCGCGAGTATCCCCATCGTCAGGAACGCGGTAGGTGACTGCGGTGCCGCAATTGCGGCAGAACTTGATGGGGCTGCGAAAAATCATTCCGCAACTATAAGCAAATCAGGCCGCTAGCGCAGGTACAACATGTGCAAACAGCTATGAAAAAGGGAGTCACACCTTGATTGCGGCATGACTCCCCGAGTACCTGGCCGGCGCTAACTGCCTGTACGCCAAGGATTTTCAGGCGAGCTGGATCTTGATGGATTCAAGTCCGCTGACTGCGCCCTCCAGCACATCTCCCTTGACCACGGCGGCCACTCCCTCGGGGGTGCCGGTCATGATCAGATCGCCGGGCTGAAGCTCCCAGGCGCTGGAGAGATGCTCAATGGTTTCGGCGATATTCCAGATCAGCTTGTGGATGTGGCTGCGCTGGCGATAGTCGCCATTGACCTGCAGTGAAATCTCGGCGTTGACGATGTCTGCCGCCTGATCGGCCGGGGTGATGGGACCTATGGGGGCAGATTGCTCGAAAGCCTTGCCGATACACCAGGGGCGGCCTTGCTTCTTCATGTCGTTTTGCAGGTCGCGACGTGTCATGTCCAGACCCACGGCATAGCCGTAGATGTACTGCTGTGCATCGGCTGCCTTGATGTTCTTGCCGGCCTTGCCGATGGCAACGACCAGCTCGATCTCATGATGCAGATTCTGGGTCAGCGTGGGATAGGCCACAGTGGTGGTGCTGCCGGCTTCCACTGCCACGGTCGCGTCCGCAGGCTTCATGAAGAAGAACGGCGGTTCGCGGCCGGTAAAGCCCATTTCCTTGGCGTGATCCTCATAGTTGCGGCCCACGCAGTAGATGCGGTGAATGGGAAAGCGCTCGCCGCGGCCCACAACAGGCAGGCTGGCAACGGCAGGGGGATTGAACACGTAACTCATGAGGTCCTCGGCAGGAACAGGCGCTGAAATCAGCAATGGTTGATGTGGCAAGCAGTGTGCCACGATGCGGCAGCGCCGACGGCACGCCGCACGACGGCTTTTACGTATTCCGGACCTAGGGAAAATGCCAGCACGCGCGGCTCGCGCTATGCTGCTCGCATCATGAAGCTGCATACCTATTTCCGTTCTTCCGCCTCTTACCGTGTGCGCATTGCGCTGCAACTAAAGGGGCTTTCCTATGACTCCGTGCCTGTGCATCTGGTGCGCGGCGAGCAAAAGGCTGCGGCCTATGCCTCCCATGTGGGCGACGCTCTGGTGCCCGCAGTGGTGACGGATGAGGGGCACTGGCTCACACAGTCCATGGCCATCATCGAATATCTCGATGAGACCCATGCTCAAACACCATTGCTGCCCAGAGATGCTCTGGGCCGTGCCCATGTGCGTGCGTTGGCACAGATGGTGGCTTGCGAGATCCATCCGCTCAACAATCTGCGCGTGCTCAAGTACCTGGTGCACCAAATGGGGGTCAGCGACGAAGCCAAGAATGGCTGGTACGCGCACTGGGTGCGTTCGGGCCTCGAAGCCTTCGAGCGTCAGCTGGCGCTGCTGGATGCCGAACGCAAGGCCTCAGGTCTGTCGCCTTCGACGTTTTGCTGGGGCGACACCCCCACGCTGGCCGAATGCTGCCTCGTGCCGCAGATCTACAACGCCCAGCGCTTCAATGTGAATCTCGATGCGCTGCCGCGCCTGATGGGCGTGGTCGAGCGCTGCAACGCCTTGCCGGCTTTCCAGCAGGCCCATCCCTCGGCCTGTCCGGATGCAGAGTGAAGAGGGCGCCATGAGCGAGACCTATCGGCCGGGTCCACCGGAGCTGTGGCCCGACTCCTGGCTGGTCCCCGACTGGCCGGCTCTGCCCGGCGTGCATGCCATCTGCACCTCGCGCGAGGGCGGCGTCAGTCAGGCACCCTGGGGCAGCATGAACCTGGGCGACCACGTGAGCGACAACCCCGCTCACGTGCGCCGCAACCGCGAGCTGTTCAACGCGTTGCTGCAGGCCCGCACCCCCGGTGCCTGCACGGCGTTCCTGCAGCAGGTGCATGGCGTGGACGTGCTGACGCTGGATGCAGGCAATGTGATGGAGTCCAATGGTGCAGCCTTCGACGCCTGCGTGACCGGCGATGCAGGCGTGGTCTGCACCATCATGGTGGCGGACTGTCTGCCCGTGTTGCTGGCCCATGATTCGGGGCTGGTCGTGGGGGCGGCCCATGCTGGCTGGCGCGGTCTGGCCGGCATGCCGCCCGGCAGGCAGCAGTCCGAGGGGCCGTTGCCCGGCGGTGTGCTGGAGATGCTCTTCGAGTCCTTTTCCCGGAAAGTTCAGGCGCAGCAATCGCTTTCAGCGACCGACACGGAGCCATCCCGCATTGCCGCTCGCACCCAGGCCTGGCTGGGCCCGTGCATAGGCTCAGAGTCCTTCGAAGTGGGGGCCGAGGTGCGCGATATCTTCATGGCGCATGACGCAGATGCGGCACGGCACTTTGTGCCTGTACCGGGCAGCAGCACCAAATATCTGGCCGATCTGGCGCAACTGGCACGCCAGCGGCTTGCTGCATTGGGCATTGCTGCAGTCTTCGGTAACGATGGCAGCCTCCCCTGGTGCACAGTCAGCAATGCGTCACGTTTCTTCTCGCACCGGCGTGACGCCGTCCGTCTGGGTGGCAGCGGGCGGCTGGCTGCCAGCATCTGGCGCGACGCCTGAGCCGGGGCTGGGGGGCGCGTGTCCTGCAGCTAGTGCTTCCTGTTCCTGTCGGGCTTTGAGGCGGCGCTTTCTGGCCGGCGTGCCCAGTATGTAGAGCACGATGGAAAGCGGCAGCAGACCGTAGAGCACAAAGGTGAAAAATGCACCCAGCAGGGTGCCGCCGGGGCTGGCAGCCTCGGCGATCGTCATCATCACGACAACGTACATCCAGGCGATGGCGATAAGGTACATGGTGTTTCTGTAATGGGCCAGAAAGCATGCTGGCTCCGGGTTGTTTTGTGTCAAAACAGCTTCATAACGGCGAAATGAAGCTGCTTCTTGTCGGAACTGCCTGGCGCATAGGTGACAATGCCGCCGTGTGAGCCGTATTGCAGATTCCGCAAGCGTCCCTAGACCCTGAGATCGCCGGTCGCTTGCCTTGACTAGGATGTAAGCATGAATTTTGACCCGAGCTGGGGCCAGGCTGGCCAATCCATTCAACAATTCTGGCAGGAGCAGTGGAGCAAGAGCCTCCAGACGCTTCAGCAGATGCAGTCCGGTGCACCCATGGGGCTCAGCGCCATGCCGGGTCTGGGAGCAGCACCCAACCCTTGGGCCGGAGTCATGGACGCCATGCAATCGGCCATGCCCCAGATGGCAACGGGTCCGGCTCAAGCGGTTCAGTTCGATGCTGCCAAACTGCAGGGGTTGCAGCAGGAATACCTGCAGTCAGTGCAGTCGTTGGCAGATGGCAAGCAGATTCAGGCCCTGCTGTCCAGGGACAAGCGCTTTGCCAAGCCCGAGTGGAGCGCCAATCCCGTTGCATCGATGGCCGCGGCCAACTACCTGCTGGGCAGTCGCATGCTGACCGGCATGGCCGAAGCGGTGCAGGGCGATGAGAAAACACGCAATCGCGTGCGCTTTGCGGTCGAGCAATGGGTGGCAGCCATGGCGCCCAGCAATTTTCTGGCGCTGAACGCCGATGCGCTCAGCAAGGTTGTTGAAACCAAGGGCGAGAGCCTGGCTCAGGGCATTGCCAATCTGCTGGCCGACATGCGCCAGGGTCATGTCTCCATGACCGACGAAAGCCTGTTCACCGTTGGAAAGAACGTGGCGACCACCGAGGGCGCGGTGGTTTTCGAGAACGAACTGTTCCAGCTCATCGAATACAAGCCGCTGACTGCCAAGGTATTCGAGAAGCCTTTTCTGATGGTGCCGCCGTGCATCAACAAGTTCTACATTCTGGACTTGCAGCCGGACAACTCCGTCATTCGCTATGCCGTCAGCCAGGGGCATCGCACCTTTGTGGTCAGTTGGCGCAATCCCGACGAAAGCCAGGCTCACAAGAGCTGGGATGACTACATCGAAGATGGCGTACTCAAGGCAGTGAGCACGGTTCAGGATATCTGCGAGGCGCCGCAGATCAATGTGCTGGGTTTCTGCGTGGGCGGCACCATGCTATCCACTGCCATGGCAGTGCTGGCAGCACGCCATGCCCGCGAGCATGGACAGGCGCAAGCTGCCAAGCCCCGCAGCCGCGCTGCGGCTGCAAAGACAGGCAGCAAAACTGCTGCGGCCAAGGTGGAGGCCCATGTTTTTCCCGTCGCCAGCATGACGCTGCTGACCACATTGATCGACTTCCGCGACACAGGCATTCTGGACATCTTCATCGATGAAAACATGGTGCGTCTGCGCGAGATGCAAATGGGCAAAGGCGGGCTGATGAAGGGCCAGGACATGGCATCCACCTTCAGCTTTCTGCGCCCGAACGATCTGGTCTGGAACTATGTGGTGGGCAACTACCTCAAGGGCGAGACGCCGCCGCCATTCGATCTGCTTTACTGGAACAGCGACTCCACCAATCTGCCCGGCCCGTTCTACGCCTGGTATCTGCGCAATCTCTACCTCGAGAACAATCTGATCAAGCCCGGCGTGCTGACCGTGTGCGGCGAGAAGATCGACATGAGCCAGCTCAAGATGCCGGTCTATATCTACGGCTCGCGTGAGGACCACATCGTTCCTGTCGCGGCGGCCTATGCCTCGTCGCAGGTACTGGGCGGTGAGCGTCGTTTCGTGATGGGTGCCTCCGGCCATATCGCCGGCGTCATCAACCCGCCGGCAAAGAACAAGCGTAGCCATTGGCTGCGTGAGGATGGCGAATTTCCGGGTGCGTTCAACGATTGGCTGGCCGAGGCCACGGAGTATCCGGGCAGTTGGTGGACGGACTGGAGTGCCTGGCTGGGCAGCCATGCAGGCAAGCAGCTTGCGGCTCCCAAGAGCTATGGCCGTGCACGTGCCTATGAGGCCATCGAAGATGCACCGGGTCGCTACGTTCTGTCAAAAGCCTGAGCGAGGCCTGAGGCACAATCAGTTCCATATTGCGGTGCAGCAAGCAAGGCTTGCACCGTGATAGGAAGCGGCGGGTGGCACGATGAACAGGATGCGACCCGCACGCATGCATCACTTGTAAGAAACCTAGAAAGGTTCGTCAGCAATGGAAGACATCGTTATCGTTTCCGCCGTACGTACGGCGGTCGGCAAGTTCGGCGGCTCTCTGGCCAAGATTCCTGCAACCCAGCTGGGTGCGACCGTGATTTCCGAGGCTCTGGCCCGTGCCAAGGTGGGCAAGGATCAGGTCGGTGAAGTCATCATGGGTCAGGTGCTGACGGCGGCGGCCGGACAGAATCCTGCGCGTCAGGCCATGATGGCAGCCGGCATTGCCAAGGAGACACCTGCGCTGACGATCAATGCCGTCTGCGGCTCCGGCCTGAAGGCCGTGATGCTGGCGGCTCAGGCCGTGGCAACCGGCGACAGCGAAATCGTGGTCGCCGGGGGCCAGGAAAACATGAGCCTGTCGCCCCATGCCGTGCCCAATTCGCGCGACGGTCAGCGCATGGGTGACTGGAAGATGGTGGACACCATGATCGTGGACGGTCTGTGGGATGTCTACAACCAGTACCACATGGGCATCACTGCCGAGAACGTGGCCAAGGAAAAGAACGTCAGCCGCGCGCAGCAGGATGCGCTGGCGCTGGCCAGCCAGCAAAAGGCTGCGGCCGCGCAGGATGCGGGCAAGTTCAAGGACGAAATCGTTCCAGTGAGCATTCCCCAGCGCAAGGGTGACCCCATCGTGTTCGACAGCGACGAATACGTCAACCGCAAGACCAATGCCGATGTGCTGGCCACCCTCAAGCCCGCTTTCGACAAGGCAGGCTCGGTGACGGCTGGCAATGCCTCGGGTCTGAACGACGGCGCAGCGGCCGTGGTGGTGATGACGGCGGCCAAGGCCAAGGCTCTGGGCCTCAAGCCTCTGGCCAAGATCGTGTCTTATGCCACCAGCGGCCTGGCCCCCGAGGTCATGGGTCTGGGTCCTGTCTATGCCACGCGCAAGGCGCTGGATCGCGCCGGCTGGAAGGCGGCCGATGTGGACCTGTTCGAACTCAACGAAGCCTTTGCCGCACAGGCCTGCGCGGTGAATCAGGATCTGGGCATTGACACTGCCAAGGTCAACGTCAACGGCGGTGCCATTGCCATCGGTCACCCCATTGGTGCATCGGGCTGCCGCATTCTGGTGACGCTGCTGCATGAAATGCAGCGCAGCGGTGCCAAGAAGGGCCTGGCCGGCTTGTGCATCGGCGGTGGCATGGGTGTTGCTATGGCTGTGGAAGCCTGCTGAGGCTTCAGGATTGCAGACTGCTCCGGTGCTCCTGAAGATCGGTGCAGTCTGGGAAGCCCGCTGATGCCAGCCTCCCGTCGACCCTAGGGAAGATCACGAGGTAAACCACGGCGAAAGCGGGTTCATTGGGACCTACTCGATTGCATACTGGCATGGCCAGCGTGCAAGGTGTGTGGCGTTCAAAACGATAAGCAATTTCTAAGAATTCTTATCGTTGATAGTGTGATCGTGAAATAACCATTGATTGACAGGAGAGATGAATGGGTCAGAAAGTAGCGTACGTCACGGGGGGCATGGGCGGTATTGGTACCGCAATCTGCCAGCGTTTGCATAAGGATGGCTTCAAGGTGATCGCGGGTTGCGGACCATCGCGCGACTACCGCAAGTGGCTGGACGAGCAGGCGCAATTGGGTTACACGTTTTATGCCTCGGTTGGCAATGTGGGGGATTGGGAATCCACCGTCGAAGCCTTCAACCAGACCAAGGCAGAGCACGGCAACATCGATGTGCTGGTGAACAACGCGGGTATCACCCGCGACCGCATGTTCGTCAAGATGACGCCGGACGACTGGAAGTCGGTCATCGAAACCAACCTCAACTCCATGTTCAACGTCACCAAGCAGGTGGTGGCAGACATGGTGGAAAAGGGCTGGGGCCGAATCATCAACATCAGCTCGGTCAACGGCGCCAAGGGCCAGGCCGGTCAGACCAACTACTCGGCTGCCAAGGCAGGCATGCATGGCTTCACCATGGCGTTGGCGCAAGAGCTGGCCGCCAAGGGTGTGACCGTGAATACAGTCAGCCCTGGCTACATCGGCACCGATATGGTCAAGGCCATTCGCCCCGATGTGCTCGAGAAGATCGTGGCGGGCGTGCCCGTCAAGCGTCTGGGTGAGCCTGCGGAGATTGCCTCCATCATCTCCTGGCTGGCTTCGGAAGAGGGCAGCTATTCCACAGGTGCGGACTTTGCCGTCAACGGCGGCCTGCACATGCATTAAGCCTTTTCAGGCTTCGGCAAAAGGAGCTTCGGCTCCTTTTTTCATGCCTGTGGCGCTTCTCTCTGCGAGCCTAGGGGCAAGAAACGGCAGGCCCTCAAATGACAAGACCCGCAGAGATCATTCATGCGGGTCTTGAGTTTTTATGCCGCTTCGCAAGCGGCTGATTGAGCGCGGGGCAGTGAGGCTTGTAGGTTCTTTGGCCTATCAGTGCCGACTGCCCGGGCACCTGGCTGCAACGCACTGTGCTTTGGTCTGCACAGTGCTGCGCGGCGAGCGCTTAGCGCTTGCGATCGCGTTCGTCTTCGGGCCAGATGGACATGATGTTCGTGGTTTGCATGGGAATCTCTCCTGTATGTCTGTTTAACGTCTGACGGATTCAGCTCGTTGACAGCTTTTTGGAAATTTTTTACCTGTTCTTTTATCCAGTGACAGTCAGGCTGCAAATGCGGGGACACGCTTGCGATCGCGTTCGTCCCAGGGCCAAGCCATCAGAGACATAGCTGCTGCGGCTTGTGCGGGCTGGGCTTTGGCGGTGTCGGTAACAGTGGTGGTCATTGCAGTTCACTCCTTTGCGTGTTCAACGCCTGGCCTGAACTGCAGGTTGACAAGAAGCTGAATCAACAGCGCAAGAAAATGCAACTCACGTTTGCTGATGTTGTCAGCAACGGCTGCACCTGTTCAAAATGAATAGCGCCCTGCCAAGGCGGGGCGATGGCAGGGCTTGCTTTACGGTCTCAGCAGGTTTCGATGGACAGGGCTTCGATCTGCTCCGAAAGCTCCAGCCAGCGCTCCTCCAATTGATCGATTTCAGCGTTGACGGTACTCAACTGCTTGCCGGCTTCCACGATATCGCCACCGGACAGACCGGGCGTGGCCAGCTTTTCTTCCAGCGCGCTGCGCTGGGCATTGAGCTTGGGTAGCGTCTTGTCGATCTGCTCCAGCTCCTTCTTGAAGGGCTTGGTCTTCTCGGCCAGTTGCTGACGAGCCGCTGCGGCGAGGCGGCGGGCCTCCTTGGGGTCGGCCACGCTGTCGCTGAATGCTTCCGCTTTAGGAGCATCCGGTGCTTTTTGCGCAAAGGCTTCAGGCAGATTTGGCTTGATTTCTTCTAGAGTTTGCACCCTTGGCGTGCTAGCGGCCTGCTGTTCGGCATTGCGTGCTTCTTCACGCAGGCGCTTGGACTCTTCCAGCAGATAGCGCTGGTAATCGTCCAGGTCGCCATCGAACGGGCCGACAACGCCGCGGCCCACCATCCAGAAGTCTTCACATACGGCGCGCAGCAGGTGGCGGTCGTGGGAGACCAGCATCACGGTACCGTCAAAGTCGTTGAGCGCCATGGCCAGCGCTTCGCGGGTGGCCAGGTCCAGGTGGTTGGTAGGCTCGTCCAGCAGCAGCAGATTGGGGCGTTGCCAGACGATCATGGCCAGTACCAGGCGGGCTTTTTCGCCGCCGCTCATGCTGCCTACAGACTGTTTGACCATGTCGCCGCTGAAGTTGAAAGTGCCGAGCCAGTTGCGCAAGTCCTGTTCGCGGCTGGCGGCAGGTGCGGCAGCGCCGAGTTCCTTGGCCAGACGGATCATATGCTCCAGCGGGTTTTCGCCGGGGCGCAGCACGTCCAGCTCCTGCTGGGCAAAGTAGCCGATATTGAGGCCCTTGCCTTCGGTCACGGTACCGGCCAGTGCCTTCATTTCGCGCGCAATGGTCTTGACCAGGGTCGATTTACCCTGGCCGTTGGCCCCCAGAATGCCGATGCGCTGGCCTGCCAGCACGGAACGGTTGACGCCCCGCAAGATGGTGGTCTGCTTGCCGTCTTCGTCTTCATAGCCGAAGCTGGCATCGGTAATCGCCAGCATCGGGTTGGGCAGATTGGCGGGTTCCTTGAATTCGAAGGTGAACTCGGCTTCGGCCAGCACCGGTCCGATCTTTTCCATTCGCTCCAGCTGCTTGACCCGGCTTTGTGCCTGCTTGGCCTTGCTGGCCTTGGCTTTGAAGCGGTCGATGAACTTCTGCAGGTGAGCCATTTTTTCCTGCTGCTTGGCAAAGCTGGCTGCTTGCAATTCCAGCTGCTGGGCGCGCAGCTCTTCAAAGCGCGAGTAGTTGCCGCCGTAGCGGTTGATCTGCCCGCCCTGAATCTGCAGTGTGACGTTGGTGATGGCGTCCAGAAATTCGCGGTCATGGCTGATGACGATCATCGTGCCGCTATAGCGCTTGAGCCAGGCCTCCAGCCAGACCAGGGCATCCAGGTCCAAGTGGTTGGTGGGTTCGTCCAGCAGCAGCAGATCGCTGGGAGCCATCAGTGCACGAGCCAGTTGCAGACGCATGCGCCAGCCGCCCGAGAAGCTGTTGACGGGGTGATCCAGCTCGGACACCTTGAAGCCCAGGCCCAGAATCAGGGCTTGCGCGCGCGATTCGGCATCATGTGCACCGGCATCGGCCAGATCCACATAGGCCTGAGCGATCTCCATGCCGTCGCCGGAGGCTTCGGCGGCAGCCAGCTGGGCGTTCAGCTCGGCCAGGCGCGTGTCGCCATCCAGTACGAACCGGGTGGCAGATTCGTCGGTTTCCGGCATGTGCTGGGCCACCTGTGCCATGCGCCACTGAGGAGGGATGAAAAAATCACCGCCGTCTTCGCTGATGCTGCCATTGAGCAGGGCAAACAGGCTGGACTTGCCGGCACCGTTGCGGCCGACAAGGCCGACGGACTCTCCCGGGTTGATGGTGGTGCTGACTTGGTCGAGCAGGACTTTGGTGCCGCGGCGCAGCGTGATGTTCTTGAGACTGATCATGACTGGGGCCGATTATCCGCGAATGCCCGCAGACCCATGAGCTTGCGGGATTGATCATGCGGCGCGAACGGCGAACCGCTGGCATAGATGGCTTCCTTGATCAGCGCCTGGTCCAGCACCGAGAGCTCTTCGCCGCCCATGGCACTGGGCAGCCTCATGCCGTAGAAGCCCAGCTCGCGCGAACGCTTTGTGCGCGAAAGCTCTAGGCATGTTCCGCCGTGGTGACGATGAGGGCTGCATCGCTGTTGTCGGCTATCTCGATCACCTCACGGGATGAAAGGCGGGCGTTGAACGGCGCCTTGACCAGGCCGGCCTTGTAGCAGGCCAGCTCGATTTCGACGATTTCGGCGCAGTTGGGAAGGTAGATGCCCACGCGGTCGCCACGATGCAGACCCTGAGCCAGCAAGGCGTTGGCAAGGCGGTTGCTGCGCTGCTCCAGCGCGGCATAGCTGAGGTACTTGCTGGCGCTGGTTACCGCAAGGTGGCCGGCGTACATACGGCAGCAGCGCGCAACGAGTGCACCGACATGGGATATAGGGGCGCCCGGCATAGGGGCGCCCGGCGTAGGGGCCGTGGGCAAAGCAGTGGTCATGGGGAAATCCTTGATGAAGCTGCGCCGCACTGACCGATCCTTCCGGCCCCATGGGTAGGCGCTGCAGGCGTTCGCACATGGCGTCAGCATCGGAGAGCAGGCGGCGCGCATCCTCATACAGCTGGGTACCTGCGGGCGTGGCCGTGACTCCTGCATGGCTGCGCTCCAGCAACTGGACGCCGAGCTCTGACTCCAGCTTCTTGATCTGCGCCGTCAGTGCCGGCTGGGCCACATAGAGCGAATGGGCCGCCCGCGAGATCGAACCGGCCTCCAGCACGCAGATCCATGGTTGCCACTCGAAAAATCAGCTTGATAGCCGGTAAGAAAGCCTGTAGAAGGCTATTTGAAGAATTGTTAGTCTCCTGTAATGTCGGTGTAATCTGACATGGCGTAAGGGCCAGATGTCGACAAGATGGCATATCTCTAAGTCTGAAGTCCGACAGATTCAGTATGTCGGTCCTACAACTGATGCAGCAAAACGTGTCCCTCTCTTCACCTTCAACCACTCCGAGCAGAAACGGCTCTGCCCACTGGCGCATTGAAGACATTGACTTCTCTGCCATTGATCGCAGCGCCATAAAGAACAATCAAGACCTGTTCTTTTTGCTGATGAGCGCCTCGTTCATCGAGACCGGCTCGGATACTTACGCGGCCAACCTGGCCGAGCATTACGCGGCCTGGCCCGAGATCGCGATCTGGCTCAAAGATCAATGGGAGTCCGAAGAACTACAGCACGGGCGCGCGCTGCGGGCCTATGTGGAAGCCGTGTGGCCGGAGTTTCCCTGGCAAAAAGCCTATGACAGTTTTTTCGCCGAATATTCACAGCTATGCACCATGGAAGAGCTCTACCCCGACCCGCGCCTGGAAATGGTGGCGCGCTGCGTGGTGGAGACCGGCACTACAGCCTACTACCACACCTTGCGCGAACTCAGCGACGAGCCGGTTCTGAGCGAGTTGCTGGGCAATATCCGCAACGACGAGGTCAACCACTTCAAGCATTTCCTCAAGTACTTCAAGGAGCTGCAGCAGCAGTCGCCTGTGGGCCGCATGCGCATTGCCAAGGCTCTGTACGGCCGCCTCAAGGAGTTGCGAGAGAGCGATTCGGATATCGCGCTGCGGCATGTCTGGGCGCACAAGGGCCCTTATTTCGCCGATAGCAGCACTCGTTTTGAAGACATGGCCCAGCGCATTTACGAGCTGGTCAGTCGTCGCCTGCCTGCCGACCTGGCCGTGCGCATGCTGCTCAAGCCCATGCTGCTGCCAGCACGCGTGGAGGGCATGGTGCGCACACCCATCTCCAAGCTGGCGACACGCATGATGTCGTACTGAGTCTTGTAGCTGCAAACAAGCCCGGCCAGCTCCAGTTGTCCGGGCATTCGACTTCCATGGCATGAACCTATCTCACGACCGGAGAAGTGGCAAGGCGTGCAGGCGTGAGCGTACGCACCTTGCATCACTACGACAGCATTGGACTGCTGCGTCCAGACGCGCGCAGTGAAGCAGGCTATCGACTCTATGGTGCGCAAGACATTGCGCGCCTGCATGCCGTGCAATCGCTCAAATCGCTGGGTTTGAGTCTGGAGGCCATCGCTGCCGCGCTGGCGGGGCAGGGCATTGAGCCTAAGGACTTGTTGCAACGTCAGGTAGAGGAGGCTCAGCGCATGTTGACCCAGGCCAGGGCGCTGAAGGACAAGCTGCAGTTTCTGGAGGATGCGGTCTCTGGCCAGCAGGGCTCGTTCGATGATTTGCTGGCTGGCATTCGGCTGCTGGACGCTCATCAGCTGTATCTGCCTGCTGCTGGCATACGACAGATGCTGGGACGCTGGCGCAGGGCCAGGCCACGCTGGCAGCCTGTGGCCGATGCCCTGCTAAGGTGCCGTGCCGAGGGGCTGGGGGTCGGTACCGCCCAGGTGCAACTGCTGGCACAGCGCTGGATGAATGTGGCGATGACGGTTTTTCGCGGACGCTTGGGCCTGATCCAGAACTGGGCCCGCATGCATGAACACGAGCCTCAGACGGCTCGACATGCAGGGCCTGAGCCTGAACTGCTGAATTATCTGGAGCAGGCAATCGGCCTCAGGATGGCGGCCTTGCAGCGTCATCTGACGACTGCGGAACTGCAGGGGCTTGACGGCTCTACCGGGCCGGATTGGGAGGTATTCGCCGCCAGTGGCGAAAAGCTGCTGGCACGGGGCGTTGCATCCCAGACTGCCGTCGCACGGCAACTGTGCGTGCGTTATCGGGAGCTATCACTGCGGACGGCCGGAAACAATCTATTGCTGGCGGCCAAACTGGCCCAGGCCTATGCCACCGAGCCTGTGCTGGCACTCGGACATTTTGTATCGCCGAAGCTGAGGGACTATCTGAACAGCATCGAGGCTTGACCCTCACGCTACGTCAGGCCTGAAGCTGTGCTCTTTGTTGAAAAGCAAGGAGTTTTGCGATGACTGCGATTGATTGTCCCAGCCCTTCGGCCCTGCGTGTTGCCATGGCACGCGCCGTTCATCAGATTTTGGAGGACGAGCCGGTTTTCGCTGACCGTTTTGCCGTAGCCTCCCTCGGCAGCGCGGAGGCCGCAAAGCTGCTGCGTCAGCCTCTGGTGCATAACGATGTGGCTTCACGGTCGCTGCGTGCCGGCATCGTGGCCCGGGCACGATGGGCCGAAGACTGTCTGCTGGAGGCCGTGGTTGCGGGATGCATTCAGTACGCCATCGTGGGTGCAGGCCTGGATACCTGGGCCTTGCGCATGGCGGCTCAGTTGCCTGCTGTACGCATCTTTGAGCTGGATCAGCCGGCAATGCGGACCTGGAAGACTCGGCTGTATGAGCGCAATGGCTGGGAGTTGCCCTCAAGCCTGCGTCAGTTTGGCATTGATCTGCGTGAAACGGGGACTGTGCAGGGCTTGACGGCTGCCGGCATGGATCTCGATTCATCAGTCAGTCTGTCGATACTGGGCCTGCTGGTGTATTTGAGCGATGAGGCCGTCGAGCGTGAAATATCTGTACTGAGCCGTCTGGCAACAGGGTCGACCATCATGCTGGACTACAGAGTGGATGAGCAGCAGCTCAGCCCCATGGAGCAGCTGATGATGCAGTTTACGGCGCAGATGATGGCCGCAGGTGGCGAACCCTGGCATGCATCCAGCACGCCGCAGCGCATGGCGGGGCTGCTGGGCGCGGCGGGCTTCGAGGTGGAAGAAGATCTGGGGCCAGCGCAGCTCAATGCCCGCTTCTTTGCGGGGAGGTGCGATGGTCTGCAGATTGCGGGCGGCGGCTTTCGCTATCTGAGTGCAGTCAAGCGGGATTGAGCGCTTGTTCAAAGACCTGCATAAACAAAAAGGCACAGGGCTTTGAGCAGCCTGTGCCTTGCATGCGGGACAAAGAACTTACAGTTGCAGGGCTGCGGTATTGCCCTCGGACCAGTGGCGCAGCGCCTCCTCGGTAATCAGCAGCACCTGCTCATCCCCCGAATTGGTGTCGAGCCAGAACACGGGCAGATCGGGGAAGGCTGCCTCGAAGTACGGCTTTTCATTGCCGATTTCCAGCACCACCACGGCGTCCTTGTTCAGGCGCGCAGGCAAGTCCTGAAGCAGCTGGCGGATGAAGTCCATGCCGTCGGCGCCGCCGGCCAGGGCCAGCTCGGGCTCAGCCTGGTACTCGGCAGGCAGCTTGCCCATGCTGTCCGAGTTCACATAGGGCGGGTTGCACAGTACCAGATCCCAGGGGCCGGGCACCTGGCTCATGCCGTTGCTTTCCAGCAGCGTCACGCGATCCTGCAGCCCGTGCTTGTCTACATTGATACGGGCGACGGCCAGGGCATCGGTCGAGATATCGGCACCGGTCACCCGGACTTCGGGATAGGCCATGGCGGCCAGGCAGGCCAGAGAGCCATTGCCGGTGCATAGGTCGAGCACCTGTACGGTCTTGTCGGACAGCCAGCCATCAATGCTGCCATCGGCCAGCAGTTCGGCGATGAAGCTGCGCGGCACGATGGAGCGTTCGTCGATGTAGAAGGGCACACCTACCAGCCAGGCCTCGTTCGTCAGATAGGCGGCGGGCTTGCGGCTGCGGATACGTTCTTCAAAAAGAGTAGCTGTCTGCGCTTGTATATCAAGGGATACAGGCTGATTCTCTACGGATTCCGGAGCACCTGGAGTGAGCTCGCTGTCCAGGGGCAGGCCCAGCTTCCAGAGCACCAGCCAGGCCGCTTCGTCTTCGGCCGTGGCCGTGCCGTGGCCAAAAGCCACGCCGGCAGCTTTGAGAGCCTGAGCGCCGCTGGCAATCAGTTCGGCAACGGTGTTGCCCGAGATCGGGGGTGTGCTGGTATTGCTCATGCGGTCTGGGCTGCGGTCTGCTGGCGCTGGAGTTGTTCCAGAGTCTTGCGGTAGATGTTTTTCAGCGGCTCGATATCGGCCACGGCGATGTGTTCGTCGATCTTGTGGATGCTGGCGTTGGGCGGGCCCATCTCGATGACCTGGGGGCATATCTGGGCGATGAAGCGGCCATCGCTGGTGCCGCCGGTGGTGGACAGCTCGGTATTCAGTCCGGTCTCATCCTTGATGGCGGCCTGCACGGCCTGTACCAGGGTACCCGGCGTGGTCAGAAAGGGCTGTCCGCCCACGGTCCAGACCAGCGAGTATTCGACGCCATGACGGTCCAGGATTTCATGCACGCGCTTTTGCAGGGAGTCGGAACTGGACTCGGTGCAGAAACGGAAATTGAAGTCGATCACCACATGGCCGGGAATGACGTTGCTGGCGCCCGTACCGCCATGGATATTGCTGATCTGCCAGCTGGTGGGCGGGAAGAACGCATTGCCGCGGTCCCAGACAGTGGCCGCGAGTTCGGCGAGTGCGGGCAAGGCCTCGTGAATGGGGTTGCGTGCCAGCTGCGGGTAGGCGATATGGCCTTGCACGCCGTTGACGGTGAGCTTGCCGCTCATGGTGCCGCGGCGGCCGTTCTTGATCATGTCGCCGGTCTGTTTGACCGAGGTAGGCTCGCCAACAATGCACCAGTCCAGGCGCTCGCCGCGTTGGCGCAGCTCTTCGACCACGACCTTGGTGCCGTCAATCGAGGGGCCTTCCTCGTCGCTGGTCAGCAGCAGGGCGATGTCGAAGGCGGGTTCGGGCGTGGCCTGCAGAAACTCTTCCAGCGCCACGACAAAGGCGGCGATCGAGGTCTTCATATCGCTGGCACCACGTCCGTAGAGCTTGCCGTCGCGGTGCATGGGCACGAAAGGCGGACTGGTCCATTCCTTGAGCGGGCCGGGCGGCACCACATCGGTATGGCCGGCAAAGACCAGCACAGGCCTATCTGAACCGATGGCGTCTTGTGTAGATTGATTCTGCGTTGGAGAGCGTTTTGCCCACAGGTTTTTTACGCGAAAGTCTGCGGGGCCGCTATCGAGGCGTTCGCAGGTAAACCCCATGGGCGTCAGGGCATCGGCGAGCAGCTCAAGGCAGCCAGCATCTTCGGGGGTGACGGAGGGCAGGCTGATGAGCTGCTCGGTCAGTTGCAGTGTCCGGGACATGGAGGGGCTTCAAACTAAAACAATGCCTAGGCCGCCTAGGCTGGCGGCCTCAGGCGGTTCTGACATCCAGGGTGATTTCCGTAAAGGACGGCATATCGTCATCGCCGGGCAGAATCACATCGGTGACGGCCGGGGCGTTGGCCGCAGTGGCCGCGTGGCTGACGTCATTATCCATGCGCCACATCAGATTGGTGGGCGAGTCGGCATAGGCCAGCGCTTCACTGCGCTCAATTGTGCCACTGCGCACCAGGGCTGCCAGTGCGTCCTCGAAGGTCTGCGAGCCTTCGGCCATGGATTTTTCCATGGCCTCCTTCACGCCACCGAAGTCACCCTTGACGATCATGTCGCTGATGAGCTTGGTGTTGAGCATGACTTCCACGGCCGGCACGCGCGTGCCGTTGACGGTACGGACCAGGCGCTGAGAGATCACGGCCTTGAGCGAGGCGGCCAGCTCGCCCAACATGCTGGGGCGAACCTCCTCGGGGAAGAAGGACAGGATGCGATTGAGCGTGTGATAGCTGTTGTTGGCATGCAGGGTCGCCAGGCATAGATGGCCGGACTGGGCATAGGCCAGTGCGGCCGACATGGTCTCGCGGTCGCGGATTTCGCCGATCAGAATCACATCGGGTGCCTGGCGCAGCGCATTTTTGAGTGCGATTGCTAGGGTACTGGTATCGGTGCCGACCTCACGCTGGTTGACGATGGATTTTTTGTTGCGAAACTGGTATTCAATGGGGTCTTCCACCGTGAGGATATGGCCGGTGAGCGTTTCGTTGCGCTCGTCGATCATCGTCGCCAGTGTCGTGCTCTTGCCCGAGCCCGTGGCGCCAACGATCAGCACCAGGCCGCGCTTTTCCATGACCAGCTCACTGACAATGGACGGCAGGTTCAGGCTGTCGCGCGAGGGCACCTGCTGCGAGATGAAGCGCACGACAACTGCGTAAGAGCCGCGCTGGCGCATGGCGCTGATACGAAAACGTCCTATGCCGCTCATGGGAATGGCAATGTTCAGCTCGCCCGTCTGCTTGAGCTCTTCTATGGCTTCCGGCTTGACGACTTCGGAGAGCAAGGCCAGCGGAGCTTCGATCGGCAGCTCCTGATTGTTGATGGGGATGCAGATGCCGTTGATCTTGATCAGCGCTGGCGCACGGGCCGAGAGATAGACGTCCGAGGCCTTTTTTTCGGACATCAGACGCAGAATTTTTTCCATGGTGCTCATTTTTTCTTCATCCTTTTTCGCTCAGCCTCTCTATGCACGCATGTTAGCGTGTGTCAACTCGGTGCAGGTCGCGCTTGATGCGCAAAGCTGATCTCCGGCATGAAAAAAAGCCTGCACGCTCGGGAGCGGGCAGGCTTGTGAGCAGGGGCGGCCACGGCGGTGCCTGCATCAAGGCAGAGCAAGCATGGCCAGGAGCCCATCAGTCGCGCAGCAGGTCGTTGATGCTGGTCTTGGAGCGGGTCTGTGCATCCACGCGCTTGACGATGATGGCGGCATACATGGAGTAGTCCTTGCCATCCTTGGTCTGCTTGGGAATATTGCCGCTGACCACCACCGAGCCGCTGGGCACTCGGCCATAGGTGATTTCGCCGGTTTCACGGTTGAAAAGAGGGGTGGACTGGCCGATGTAAACGCCCATGCCCAGAACGGAATTCTCTTCCACGATCACGCCTTCGACCACTTCGGAGCGAGCGCCGATGAAGCAGTTGTCTTCGATGATGGTGGGGTTGGCTTGCAGGGGCTCAAGCACGCCGCCCAGGCCCACGCCGCCGGACAGGTGCACGTTCTTGCCCACTTGGGCGCAGGAGCCCACGGTGGCCCAGGTGTCGACCATGGTGCCTTCGTCCACATAGGCGCCGATGTTCACATAGGAAGGCATCAGGATGGCGCCCTTGGCGATGAAGGAGCCGCGACGGGCAACGGCCGGAGGCACCACGCGCACGCCCGTGGCGGCGATTTCAGCCTCGCTCATGCCTTCGAACTTGGTGGGAACCTTGTCGAAGAAGTTCAGTGCACCGCCGTTGATCAGGGCATTGTCCTTGAGGCGGAAGGACAGCAGCACCGCTTTCTTGATCCACTGATGCACGGTCCACTGGCCCACACCTTCGCGGGTGGCCACGCGCAGCTTGCCGTCGTTGAGCTCGGCAATCACGTGCTCCACGGCATCCACCACTTCCTTGGGGGCGGCGGAAGGCGAGATATTGGCACGGTTGTCCCAGGCGTTGTCGATGATGGATTGCAGTTGTTGCGTCATGATGTTTTCGGTCAAGGATCGAAAGTTGAGGTGAATCGTTGGGTCATGAAAGGCCCGCACATGGCAGGCCTTAGATGCGGATCAGCGGGTACGGGATTCGATGAATTGTGCAATACGCTGCGCGGCTTCAAGGCATTCCGCCGTTTCGGCCACCAGAGCCATGCGAATGCGGTTGGCGCCGGGGTTGAACCCCTGAGCCTCACGCGCAAGGTAGCTGCCCGGCAAGACCGTCACGCCTGTATGAATATACAGCTCTTTTGCGAATTGTGCATCATCCATGCCCAACTCCGGTGGAATGCCGGCCCAGAGATAGAAGCTGGCATCGGGCAGCTTCACATCCATGACTCTGGACAGCACGGGGGTGACCTGCGCAAACTTCTCGCGATAAAGGCGGCGGTTTTCCTGCACATGGGCTTCGTCGCCCCAGGCGGCAATCGATGCCGTCTGCACCACGGGGCTCATGGCGCCGCCGTGATAGGTGCGATAGAGCAAGAAGGACTTGAGCAGAGCCGCATCACCCGCTACAAAGCCACTGCGCAGTCCGGGAACATTGCTGCGCTTGGACAGGCTGGTGAACATCACCAGATTCTTGAAGTCATGGCGGCCCAGCTTTTGGGCGGCTTCCAGACCGCCCAGTGGGGCTTCTTCCTGAAAGTAGATCTCGCTGTAGCACTCGTCGCTGGCAATCACGAAGCCATGCTTGTCGGACAGGGCAAACAGCTTCTCCCATTCGCCGAGCGGCATCACGGCGCCTGTGGGATTGCCGGGCGAACACACAAAAATCAGCTGTGTGTGTTGCCATACCTCCTCGGGCACTGCATCCCAGTTCACGGCAAAGTTGCGCGCGGCATCGCTGGCGGCGTAATAGGGGGTGGCTCCGGCCAGCAGAGTCGCGCCTTCGTAGATTTGATAGAAGGGGTTGGGGCAGATGACGCGTGCACCGGCCTTGGTGTTGTCCACCACGACCTGGGTGAAGGCAAACAGTGCCTCACGCGAGCCATTGACGGGCAGAACCTGAGTTGCAGCATTCAACTCGATGCCGTAGCGCTGGTTGGCCCATTTCGCACAGGCCTGGCGCAAGGCCGGCAGACCGGCGGTGGCAGGGTAAACGGACAAGCCCTGTAGTTCGCTGCTCAATGCTTTTTCAATGAACGCTGGCGTGGCATGGCGTGGCTCTCCGATGCCCAGACTGATAGGGCGCAGGCCTTCAGGTGGCCGAGCCGAGGCAAACAGTTGGCGAAGACGTTCAAACGGATAAGGCTGTAAGCGAGAGAGCAGGGGGTTCATAGTTGCACATTATGGGCTGATGCCATTTTCGCATGAGAAAACAGCGCTCATAGTTTTGAGTTTGCGGGTTTGCAGGCTCCAGGAATTGCAATTTGTTACGTAAGCTGGGCGACAGAGCAAGTGGCTACCGTGAGCGTGCTGCGAGGTCAGCAAACGAAGTCAACAACAAAAAACGAATGGAGACAGGCAATGCAAAAGCGCATCTTGCCCGACAAAAAAAACCGCGTACGAGTGAGGAATTCCGGACTGCCGTGGTTGGGGCTGCCATGGTTGCTGGCGGGGCCTGTTTTGCCAGTGCTGGGCCTGAACGGAACATGGCTGCTGGGTTGGTTGCTGCTGTGGGGCCTGGGAGTGCTGTTATGGGTCGGTGCTCTTCACAGAAGCTGGCAGCAGCAGTGGCTGGACATGCAGCTTGCGCTTGAAAAAGTCGCTCATGGAGACCTGAGTCTTGGCGTTGCCGGAGAGCCGCAACAAGGGGTATCCGCATCAAGCCTCACCAAGTCCATGGTGCATGCGCTGTCGGCCATGGTGGCCGATGTTCGCAGCAACGCTGCCCTGGTGGCCCAGGCAGGACAAAGCATGGTCAAGGATCATCAGGCCTTGTCTGAACGAACCGAGATGCAGGCGAGCAATCTGGCGCAGACGGTGGTCAGTGTCGAGCAACTCACCGCAGCGGTTGAGCACAATGCGCAAGTGAGCAAGGCAGCACATTCCCGCGCTGATGGCGTTTGTGCCGCTGCCGATCAGGGCGCCCAAGCCATGCAGCATGCGGTGCAGTCGGTGGAGCTGATCGAGCGCAATGCCGGGCGTATGCGGGAAATCATTGGCGTGATTGACGGCATCGCATTCCAGACCAATATTCTTGCCTTGAATGCAGCGGTGGAGGCTGCCAGGGCCGGTGAACAGGGGCGTGGCTTTGCCGTGGTGGCCAGTGAGGTGCGGACGCTGGCCCAGCGCAGCGCCGAAGCAGCCAAGGAGATTCGGCTGCTGATCGGCGAGACCGTTCAGCAGGTCACTCAAAGCACGCAGCAGCTACGTAGTGCAGGCGAGGAGATCCAGGGGGGGACGCGGGCCATTCACGATGTGGTCGCCCATATGGGGACGCTTGCGGACACGGCCAGCAGCCAGAGCTCGGGTCTTCAGGAAATCAGCAATGCCGTGCGTCAGATCGATGGAATCACCCAGCACAACGCGCAGATGGTAGGTCAGGCGCTTCAGCAGGCGCAGGAGTTACAGCTGCGCGCCCGGCATCTGTCGGATGCGGTGTCGCGCTTCAGGTTGCAGCAGGGCACGGCCGAGGAGGCGGTGGCTCTGGTGAATGCGACCATGAGACAAGCCAGAAGCTCGCCCAGTGTTGCCAGCCTGCTGCAGACCGTCACCGATCCTTCGCAGCCATTCCACGACCGCGACATGTATGTGTTTGCCTTGTCTTCTGAGGGCGAGTACCGGGCCTTCGGCGGTAATCCGGCCAAAGTGGGGCTGCGCGTTCAGGATGTGCCCGGCATTGATGGCAATAGCCTGATGGCCGACATCATGGCCCAGGCCGAGCTTCGTCCGGGCTGGGTGGAATACGATTACATCAACCCCAGCAACCAGCAGGTGCAGACCAAGATGTCCTATGTCTGCAAGCATGCAGGCCTGTACTGGGGCTGCGGTGTCTACAAGAGCCTGATCAGTGCCTAATGGGGTCCTCATGGGCACTTGTCGCCACTGATTTTTTGCTGCATCGGGAGTGAAAGCGCTTTTCTCAAGCGCCAGAGGCTGATTGGGTATCAGGCTCCTGCGCGCTGGGCTTTGGCCTTGGCCAGAATGGCGGCAAGCGTGGCCTTTTTGTCTGTGGTGGGCGCTGACGGTGTGTCGGCTTGAGCGCCAGTTTCTTCAGCTGGGGTTTGTGCCGTGGTGCGTACCGGCGCGTTGGCCTTGCGACCCGTACGCAGCAAATGCGCGCCATAGCGGCTGCGGGCATGGTCGGCCTGCGCAGTACTCCAGGCGGACCAGCCTGTGGCTTCAGCGCTGGCGTTGACCAGCTCTATGCAATCTACGGGGCAGGCAGGAATGCACAGCTCGCAGCCCGTGCAATGTTCGGCAATCACGGTATGCATGCGCTTGTTGGCGCCCAGAATCGCATCGGTAGGGCAGGCCTTGATGCACAGTGTGCAGCCTATGCACCAGGCCTCGTCTATCACGGCCAGGGTGCGAGGTGCTTCCAGGCCGTTTTCGGCGTTGAGCGGCAACTCCAGCCTGCCAGTGATGGTAGCCAGACGGCGAACGCCTTCCTGGCCGCCTGGCGGGCATTGATTGATGGCGGCTTCTCCGCTGGCAATGGCCTCGGCATAGGACGCGCAGTCGGGGTAGCCGCAGCGAGTGCACTGTGTCTGGGGCAGGGCTGCATCAATGTTCGCAGCCAATGCTTGAAGCGAAGAGGCTGCGGACATTGATGATTTCATTCTGGTCAGGCGAGCCTTTACGCCCTGGCGCGATGGGCCTCGCGTCCTTTCTGGGCAGGGGCGCTATTTTGACCTGTTTTTACCGCCTTGGCAGACTTGTCTGCATGAGCCTCGCTGCTTTCCAGCTCTGCGCCGTCGTCGCTGACGCTGCTCAGATGGCCTGCGGCGCTGGCGGCGGTGGCACTTGGGGGCTGATGTGCCAGGATGAAGTCGCGTACTTGCGGGTAGACGGTCTTGCGCCAGCGGCTGCCACTGAAGATGCCGTAATGCCCTGCGCCTTGCACTTCGATATGGTGGCGCGCCTCGGCAGCGATGCCAGTGCATAGATCATGGGCGGCGCGGGTTTGGCCGGCGCCCGAAATATCGTCCAGCTCGCCTTCCACCGTCAGCAAGGCGGTGTTCTTGATGTCCTGCGGACGCACCAGTTCGGTCTTGCCTTGCTCGTTCCTGACTTCCCAGGTGCCCTTGACCAGCTTGTACTCCTGAAACACTGTGGCGATGGTTTCCAGGTAGTAGTCTGCGTCCATGTCCAGCACGGCGTTGTACTCGTCATAGAACTTGCGGTGATGCTCGGCGCTGGCTTCATCACCCTTGATCAGGTCCTTGAAATAGTCGTAATGGCTGTTGGCGTGGCGGTCGGGATTCATGGCCACAAAGCCCGAGTACTGCAGAAAGCCGGGGTAGACGCGACGGCCGGCACCGGGGTAATTGTTCGGTACTTCGTAAATGACGTTGTTCTCGAACCACTCGTAGCTGCGGGTTTCGGCCAGGTTGTTCACGGCCGTCGGCGAGCGGCGCGCATCGATGGGACCGCCCATCATGGTCATGGACAGCGGTGTGACTTCGCCACGGCTGGCCATCAGAGAGACCGCCGCCAGCACCGGCACCGTCGGCTGGCAGACGCTGACCACATGACACTGACCATAGCGCCCTTGCAGATAGCGAATGAATTCCTGCACATAGTTCACATAGTCGTCCAGATGGAACTCGCCCTCGGACAGCGGCACGGTGCGGGCATTCTTCCAGTCTGTGATATAGACCTTATGACCTCCGAGCATGCTTTGCACGGTGTCGCGCAGCAAGGTGGCATAGTGGCCCGAGAGCGGGGCGACGATCAACACCACGGGCTGGCTGAGCATGAGATCCAGTGTTTCTGGATCATCGGAGAAGCGCTTGAAGCGGCGCAGCTCACAAAACGGCTTGTCGACCTCCACGCGCTCGCGAATGGTGACATCCACGCCGTTGACTTCGACGTTATGCAGATCGAACTCGGGCTTTTCGTAGTCCTTGCCCAGGCGATACATGAGGTTGAAGCCCGCAGCCATGCGCTGGGCGATGGGCACCTGGCTGAAGACCGAATGAGGGTTGTTGTAGAACTTGGAGGCGGCCTGGGCAAAGTCTGCAAATGGCTCGACCATTGCGCGTTGCATTTCGTAGATCTGATAGAGCATGGTACGCACTTTTGCGGGTTATGTTGCAGTGCAATATAACAGCAGAGTTTGACATGCAAAGTAGTGAATTCCCTTCAAATGACGGATCTGCTGGGATTGCGCAACGCAGGCCGGACCTCACTGAGTTTGAAAGTAAAAAAGCTGACCGAAGTCAGCTCTTTCATGAGTGCTCAAAGCATTTGCTCTGCGGGTTCCCGCTGAATCTCGTTCGGCTTGGTGCGGGCCAGTTTCATGACCTCATGCGGCGGCAGGGTCTTGAGGCGGTGATCGCTCCAGACCTGGCGCCAGCGGCGTGCACCGGCGAGGCCATTGCGAAGCCCCAGCATATGCCGGGCAATCGAATACCAGTGGGTGCCATGCTCGAGCGCTTCGCGCTCCATATACAGCACCATCTGTTCTTCAATATCCTCTCGTGTGCGTTCCCTGCTCTCGTCCTGATAGTAAAGGGCGTCCCACGACGACATCCACCAGGGGTTGTGATAGGCCTCGCGGCCCACCATGACTCCATCGACCTGCTGCAGCTGCTGCCGCACTACTTCGTCGGTCTTGATGCCGCCGTTGACGGCGATTGTCAGGCCCGGAAAGTCACGCTTGAGCTGTGCCACGACTTCGTAGCGCAGCGGTGGGATTTCACGGTTTTCCTTGGGAGAGAGGCCTTTGAGCCAGGCGTTGCGAGCGTGAACCACAAACACCTGGCAACCTGCGTCGGCAACAATTCCGACGAAGTCACGCACAAAGTCGTAGCTTTCAATTTTGTCGATGCCGATTCGATGCTTGACGGTGACCGGCACGGACACTGCATCTGACATGGCCCTGACGCAATCGGCCACCAGTGCAGCCTCGTTCATCAGACAGGCACCGAAAGCGCCGCGTTGCACACGCTCGCTAGGGCAGCCGCAGTTGAGGTTGATCTCGTCATAGCCCCATTGCTCACCCAGGCGTGCGCTATGCGCCAGATCGGCCGGCTCCGAGCCACCCAATTGCAATGCCACAGGATGTTCTTCGGCTTCAAACCGCAGATGGCGGGCCACGTCGCCATGCACCAGAGCTCCGGTTGTCACCATTTCGGTATAGAGCAGGGTGTGCTGGCTGAGCAGGCGGTGGAAGTAGCGGCAATGCTTGTCCGTCCAGTCCATCATTGGCGCCACCGACATACGCCACATGTTGCTATCTAGTTGTTTTTTAACGATTTGTTCGGTGCTCATACTATGAAAAGTGCCTTGTAGTGCACTGAAAATTGACCCTGTTTTACCCCGTTTTGCCGGGGTTTTTAACGCTGAATGCTGCATTGGTGCACCACGAATTTCATGGAGCACTGATGGGAACCATCACCCAACGAAAGAGTGTCAAGGGTGTCGGATCGTTCCAGGCTTAGATCCGTCTGAAGGAAGGCGGAGAACTGACTCTTTTCGAGTCCAAGACGTTTACCCGGCGCGCTCTTACCCAGAAATGGCTGCGAAGACGTGAAGCAGAAATCGAGGAGGCCCAAGCAACTGGCCGGCCTGTTCAAGGTTTCGTCACCCTCAAGCAGATACTGCAGGATTATGTCAGCGATGCAAAAGGCATCGTGGCATGGGGGCGGTCCAAGACGGCCGACATCACCCGGTTGCAGAAGGCCAAGCTGGCGCACCGGGATGCCCGGCATCTGCGTGCCATCGACTTCATCGAGTACGCCAGGTGGCGGCGCACCGAAGAGGATGCAGGCCCGGCCACAGTGCTCAATGACATCGTTTGGCTGAGGCAAGCCTGCCTTGGCGCAGTGACGCGCTACGGCATGAACAAACTGGTGCAGGGGCTGGATGCGGCCAAGCAGGAGCTGCTGCGGCTCAAGATCATCTCCAAGCCACGCCGGCGCATACGTCGCCTGAAGGCTGAGGAAGAGGCCGCATTGCGGGAGTGCTTTGCCAGGCAGGAGACTCGCCCCTCGATTCCCATGCTGCAGATCTTCGAGTTTGCGTTGCTGACCACGCTCCACGACCTTGGCGAAAGCAAGGAATTCAGCAGGTGTGAAGCACATGGTTACTCAATGATAATTACTTGAGATTGATTGGCTTCCATCGAAATTCAGAATACCCCCTGGAGCAGCGCATACGCTAAAGCCCGCTTGGTCATCACCTCATAGGGAATGGTGATCTAGGAAGACCAGTACTCCCATTAAGTCGGCAGCATTTCTTCAATCGCTGATTAGCGATAGACAGCCACACGGTTTCTGCCGTCACGCTTGGCTTTGTAGAGCATCTCGTCGGCGTATTTGATAACCGTTGGGATGTCGGAAGAGCTGTTCGGCCAGCTTGCCACCCCCAGGGAAATGGTGACGTGGCCAACGCCTTCAAACACTGCTGCTTCCACTTGCTTGCGCAAGCGCTCTGCGACTTGAACTGCGGTCGTTTCACTGGTTCGAGGCAAGACAATCAAAAATTCCTCACCACCAACGCGACAAGGCAAGTCATCTGCGCGTGAGACAGATTTCATTTGCTTGGCCAGGTCACGCAAGACGAGGTCACCTGCATCATGTCCAAAGGTGTCGTTGACCTTCTTGAAATGGTCGATGTCGATAGATACCACTGAGAAAATCTGGCTGGACGCTTCGAGCGTTTTCAATGCAGCTTCCAGGCTTCGACGATTGCCAAGCTTGGTCAAAGGATCAGTTTTAATATCATCCTGAAGTTTTTGAATATTTCTATTCAGCAAGGAAATGCCAACTAACATGGCCTTTTTCAACTCATAGGACTCTACATACCACGATTTTATTTTCTGTATTTTCTTTTCTGTTTCTGGATCGCCAATGTTTTTTGCACCTTCAGACAGCAATTGCAGCGGCTTGGCAATTCTGTTTGCGCACCAACAGATCAGAAATACAGAAATTACCGCTATAGGTAGCGTCTTAAGAATTACTTGCTTCATCAGCGAGTCCAATGGAGCAAGGGTTGCCGACAGAGGTCTCTGTGCAACTACTCCCCAGTTCGTAGTGGGAATAATTGCATAGCCTGAAATCATCTCAACCCCACGAGTATTCTTAACGATCTGGCTGCCGGATTCGGAATTTTGAATTTTCCCGATGACTTCATTGCCGCTCACGAGTGTTCCTACTCGATTTTGATCAGGATGATAGACAAGCTTTTTGTTCTGATCGACAACATACAAGTATGAGCCATCTTTGTAGTAGTGTGTGCCAAGCAGATGGTTGAGGATGCTCTGTTGGTTGAGGTAGATCGTTCCCCCAACCATGCCTAAATAGTTGCCGGATGGGTCGTGAATAGGGTGAGAGATGAATACCAGCAAATTTCCAATGGTGGAAATATATGAGTCACTAATCAGCGGCTTCTGCGTTTTTATCGACTCTACAATGCCTGGTGTTGTAAGAGTTCTTCCCGTGAGTTTCAAAGTTTCAGGTGAAGAAGCTAAAACACTAGAGCGAGCATCAACTATAAGGATGGAATTGAAGCTTTCAGTCTGAGTTTTGAGCCTTTCTGACTCTGATTTTAGTACTTCGATGTTATTGAAGTTTTTTGATAAATAGACTGAGCTTGCCGCTAGCTGTTGTTGAGCTGCTCTAAGGAAGTCATCAGTGCTCTTTGCCAGTTTAGTTGCATAGACGAAATTTCCATTCAAATTTTCATCTATGAGTTGTTGGCGTTGAACAGTATAGGCTGCGTAAAATGTATTAACTAAGGAGATAAATGCGCTGGTAACCGTGAGAAATAGGATCAAACGCCTAAGATCCATTTTGCAAAAAATCTTGCGTATGCTGAATTTCACAGAGCACCCAGAAAACAAGCGTTGACAAAAACTATCGACATCGGTCAATTTATTTGTTTATTTTACTGTTGTGTGAGAGGTTGCTAGGGTTAGTACCTGTGTAAAAAGTGCAGTCACTGTTGACAGGTCCGTTTCCTGTCGGTGGCGGGCAACGTTGGCAAGTTGCTATACGGCTTCGCAGCCGTGTGCTTGATTGCATGGATCTACTCGCAGCTGTCTGTAGCTGCTCAAGAATGCGAGACCCCCAAGTCAGCACCTCACAGCTCTCCACTCCTGCTCGGCCTGAGCCTTCTTTTAATCGATGTACGTAGCCAGCTTGCTTGTATCCATAAACCACTGGCTCTTGTTGCATCCCAGGCGGTAAGCAGGCACGGGCAACGCCTGATGCTTCTGCACGCAGACGGTCACATGCGTCCAGCCTACAAAGCCGCCGTGCTGCAGCTCATCGTAAGCGGGCAGGTCTGCGGACAGCAGGCCCTTGCCGACCAGCTCTTGCACGATCTGGTCGGAATAGGCGGGGATCATGCCAGTGCCTCCTGTGCTTCAACGACCTGCAGTTCCGTGTAGTCGGCGCTGATGACCCAGCGCTCCGTCATTCGGTGGACTGGGCGTGGGGGTCTGCCGGCAGCTTGATCAGGAATGCGCGGCCGTCCGTCTTTTGCTTGATGACAGTTAGGTGCTGATCTGTGGTGGAGGTGGATTTTTAGGCAGGGGCTAGTGCCGAGAAGGCTGTACAGGGGAGTAAGAAGGGAAAGACGAGTGGCTAGATCAAATTCGCCCACCGAATTGAAAGCTTTTTATGTAACTTACATGTTATTCCACAGGGCCCCTTAAACCCTGTATCAGTCAATTACTGAGCCTTCGTCTTCCAGCTGTCAATAGGCTTGACATACATCTGCTCGATAGCGTCTTCGTAGCAAGCCATCAGGTTTTTTCGCTTGAGCTTGAGGGTAGGGGTCATCAGGCCGTTGTCAATGTTCCAGCTATCCCTGACCAGGTGGATGGCTCTGGGCACTGCATAACGAGCGAAGTTGCGTGTCTGCTTTTCGATTCGGGTAAGCACTTCTCTCTCTGCTGCTGCATGGTGCAGACTGGATCCATCATTCGGGTTCAGCCCAACACTCGTGGCGAGCATTTCCCATTCCATTTGACTAACAACCGCAATGCAGGCAATGAATGGACGATCCTCGCCAATCACGAACACTTGCTCAAACAGGGGATCGACGAGGATGGCCTGTTCCACATCATTGGGGGGCACTTTCTCTCCCGTCGATGTCACAATGATTTCCTTGATGCGACCTTTGATTCGGATACGGCCATTTTCGATTGAAGCCTGGTCACCGGTTCTCAGCCAGCCATCGGCAGTAAAGGCTTTGGCGGTGTCTTCCGGACGATTCCAATAACCGCGCATCACTACCGGGCCAGACACCTGCAACTCCTGATCCTCGCCAATTCGGACCTCAATGCCCGGCAGTACACGACCAACGGTATCGGGCCAGTTATCGTCGAGTCCGTTGGCGCTGACAACTGGAGCGGTTTCGGTCATGCCATAGCCTTGCACCATGGGCAGGCCCAGGCCCAGAAAAGTGCGCGCAATTGTCGGAGACAGTGGTGCTCCGCCACTCACAGCCACGCGAAGCCGGCCTCCAAACTGTGCAAGTAGGGGTTGGGCGACAAGTTTGCGCAGAAGCCAGCCGGGCAAGGCGCAAGCCCAGTTGGCCTTGACTTCCAGTTGCTCCCCCAAGGGCATGCCTTGATGAGCGCAGAAGCTCTTCCAGCCTTTGCTGACTGCAGCGTCAAACAGCTTGTGCTTAAGAGGGCTGGAAGCAAGCGACTCTTGAACCTTGGCATAAACACGTTCATAGATGCGAGGCACCGAGATCAGTACGGTCGGCTTGACCTGCTTCATATCCTGTGCGAGTTGTGCAACAGAGCGTGCGTAGGCGACGCAGGAACCGGTAGCAACGGCCAGGTAGTAGCCCGCAGTTCGCTCGAAAGTATGTGAGAGCGGCAGAAACGAGAGAAAGACGTCCTCAGGGAAGGCCTTCACACGCTGCATCACCGCGTGTAAATCACTGACTACGTTGTCGTGAGTGAGCATGACGCCCTTGGGCTTTCCCGTCGTTCCGGAGGTATAGACAATGCCTGCCAACTCCGTTTTCTTTGGTGGCAGGGGGAGGGCAGAGGTACGCCGCTGACCGGCCTGAAGCCAGGCGGACAACACAATGACCGGCTTACGCTGCAAGGCCTTGACTGAGTCCTGCTCTGCTTGTTCGATAGGCACGATGCAAGCGTTCGACGAGTCGTTCGGTCGGCCTTGCTGTGCGTGAATCACGGCCTGGAGTTCGGGCAGGTTCTGACCTGTTGCGCAAATTTTCTGCCAGGCCTTGACGTCGGCCACGACCAGCAAGGAAGCCCCCGAGTCGGCCAAAATGTATGCAATGCTTCCGGCATTGTCGATGGCATGCAGAGGAACTGGCACGTAACCACAGCGCAGACAGGCCTGGTCGATGGTCATTGCATCAAAGCCATTGGGCAGCAAGATTGCAATCCTTGCACCGACAGGAAGATTCGAGGCGCATAAGGCGTGGCTCCACAGAGCGACGCGTTCCGCTGTTTCGACCCAGCTCAGGCTTTTCCAGGCATTTGTGCTCTCATCGAACTCCCGGTAAGCCTCGGCCGATGGCGTGCAGCGAACGCGCATGGCCAGGAGCTCTGGCAAGGTTTGCACTTGCTCGATAGTCAAATACTGTTTCTCTGCTTGGAGGCCCAGTACATCGGTTTCACTTGCTTGGTTCATGCGCTTGCCTTCAGGAAGCGGGCAATTTCCCGCTACGTGAATGATAGCGCTAGAGACATTCAGACCGGTATAGGACTCAGATTGTGGCTCCGAGCGGGATATCGATGCTTTGATAGCAGACGGCGATGTAATGGTGCAAGCGCTGCTGCTCGTCGCGCACAGCCGTCAGGGAAATCTGATGGCGGTTCCTGTCATGGTGCATGACGCGCATGCCTTGCCAGTGTCCTTTTTTACCGATTTCCGTCCAGATCTGCGGCCACTGGACAGACGTGTTGTCATCGCCATGGATGAAAAGACTGGAAAACTCCTTGTTCTTCGCCGCTTGGCGGTTCAAGCCGCTGATACGTGCAAAGGCCGGGTTGATGTCTACAATTTTCCGGTTCGCATCAAGAACCACCATGCCTTCGAAGGAATGATTGAATACCGTGGCAGCTATATGCAGTTGCCGCTCGGTTCGCTTACGGTCTGAGAGATCGGTCAGAAGGCCTACATACATGCGCTGACCCCGTGCCTCGGCTTGGCTCAACGCCAGGCGCATGGGGATCAGCGTACCGTCCTTGTGCTGACCCAGCACCTCTGAAATCTTGTTCTCCAGAGGTGGCGCGTTGTTTCGCTGGCCGGCTTCATGCTGTTCCAGATAGTGATCATGCTGGTTGAACAGTGCAGCGGGCATGAGCATTTTCACGTTCTGGCCCAGTACTTCATCTGGGCTCCAGCCGAATATGACCTCAGCTGCCGGGTTGTAATCAGTTACACATCCCCGATTATCGATGCAGATAATTCCATCTGCTGCCATATTCACCAAAGCTTGCAGTCGGGCTTCATTCATATCCACTTTCAGCCAGCGACTGCGGTACTGAATCAAGGCATTGGCCTGTGCAATCAATCCGCCAAATAGCAGAGTTATCACGGCAATGGTCAGCGCCAGAATCAAACGATCATTCGATGATGCCGCGTCATGTGTTTCATGTTCGGCCGTGACTCGCAGCGCCAGCATGGCTGTGTAATGCATGCCCGAGATCGCGGCGCCCATGATGATGGCCGCCAGTGTTTTGCGCCAGTGGTCTTGTTTGAGGTTGAAGCGTGCCAGCCCGAAACGAATCCAGAGCGCCAAGGTGGCCAGTGCTACGCCAACAATAAGAGAAATGGCAAACCAGAGTGGTGAATACTGGTGCGTGGCAGGCATGCGCATTGCTGCCATGCCGCTGTAATGCATGGCAGCAATGCCGATACCAACCGTCAAGCCACCTAATGCCAATTGCCTGAGATTGAGTTCATTGTGAGCCAGCAAGGCAAGGGCCACTGCTGATGCTGCGATACCTGGAATGATGGAGAAGACGGTGACCGGCAAATCATACTGAACTGCAGCATGCATCGAATAAGCGAGCATGCCGATGAAATGCATGGCCCAGATTCCTATGCCCAGTGCCAGCGACCCGCTCACAATGGACCAGTTGCGCAACTGCCTTGATGTGGCCAGTCTGGCGAAAGCAGCATGGCGCAAAGCTTGGCCAGAGGCAATCCAGCAAACTGCCAGCGATAAGGTCACAAGGAAGGGGTCATATTCACCCTTAAGCACGTGAGCGTCGGCAGACGGGCTCCAGAAAAATTGCGCCAGCATGAATCATGATCCTGTAACACTGAAAGCACATTCAGTTACCTGGCAAGCTTCGCATGAAGTGGGTAATCCAATATTTCAAATATCTAGGATAAATACTAGAACGGATCGAACGTGGATCTTTTAGATCGCAGCGTCGAGTCCATTTGAGAAATGCTGCTGCACTGCGCTCATGGCAATTTTCGGATCGCGCTTCAGCAGTGCCTGCATGATGGCTTCGTGCTCTGCCAGGGAGTCTTCAATACGGCCTTGCTTGAACAGCGATTTGTGACGGTTCAGCTTCATGACCTTGCGCAAATCGGCTACCAGCTGGTTACGCCAGCGGTTGTCGGCAATATCGAGAATCTGCATGTGAAAGCTCTCGTTGAGCGCAAAAAAACGCTCGGCGTCGGCTGTGTTCTGCTTTAACTCCTCGTGGGTCTGCTGCAGACGCTGCAATTGTTCGTCCGTGGCCTTGCCGGCAACCTCGGCCGCAGCATCTGCCTCCAGCAGACTCAGCAATCGATAGACGTCGGAGATGTCCTTGGGCGATACCTCGGTCACGTAAGCGCCTCGACGCAGCTTCATGGTCACCAGACCTTCGGCGGCCAATACCTTCAGTGCCTCGCGCAGGGGGGTGCGGCTGATGCCGTATTCCTCGGCAATCTTGAGTTCGTCGATCCAGGCTCCGGGCTCAAGCTCTCGCCGGAAGATGCGTTGACGCAACTGCTCGGCGACCTGCTCATATAGCGCAAGAGGAGTAAGTGTTTTGCTTGTCATTACGCGAGATTATATGCTGCAAGTATTTTGAATTCATAATTATGAATCATGTACACTAGGCGCATCTAGGTAGTTCACCGCAATTCCAAACTTCACTGCGCGCACCGCATACGAGAGACAACATGAGCCAAGAGAATCCGGCACAGGACCCACAAGAATTTGCCCCCGCTGATCTGCAAGCCTGGAACAAGGCCGCCAACAAGGCGGCCCCCGGTGGCGACATCAACAACCTGAACTGGGTCACGCCGGACGGCATCACCGTCAAGCCGCTGTACACGGCCGAAGACACGGAAGATCTGCCATTCACCAACACGCTGCCGGGATTCGCCCCTTATATCCGCGGCCCCCAGGCCACCATGTATGCAGGCCGGCCCTGGACCATTCGCCAGTACGCAGGTTTCTCCACCGCCGAAGAGTCCAACGCCTTCTATCGCAAGGCGCTGGCTGCCGGCGGTCAAGGCGTTTCCGTTGCTTTTGACCTGGCTACGCACCGTGGCTACGACTCCGACCATCCGCGTGTGACGGGGGATGTGGGCAAGGCCGGTGTGGCGATTGACTCCGTCGAGGACATGAAGATCCTCTTCAACGAGATCCCCCTGGACAAGGTGTCTGTTTCCATGACTATGAACGGCGCCGTGCTGCCCGTGTTGGCTGGCTATGTGGTAGCCGCCGAAGAGCAGGGCGTGTCGCAGGACCAGCTCGCCGGAACGATTCAGAACGACATTCTGAAAGAGTTCATGGTGCGCAACACCTATATCTATCCGCCCAAGCCGTCGATGAAGATCATTGGCGACATCATCGAGTACACGAGCCAGAACATGCCAAAGTTCAACTCGATCTCGATCTCGGGCTACCACATGCAGGAAGCCGGCGCCAACCAGGCGCTGGAGATGGCTTTCACGCTGGCCGACGGCAAGGAATATGTGAAGACAGCCATTGCCAAGGGCATGGACGTGGATGCTTTCGCGGGCCGTCTGTCCTTCTTCTGGGCCGTGGGCATGAATTTCTACCTGGAAGTGGCCAAGATGCGTGCCGCGCGCCTGCTGTGGTGCCGCATCATGAAGGGCTTTGACGCCAAGAACCCCAAGAGCCTGATGCTGCGCACGCACAGTCAGACGTCGGGCTGGTCGCTGACCGAGCAGGACCCCTACAACAACGTGGTTCGAACCACCATCGAAGCCATGGCGGCCGTGTTCGGCGGCACCCAGTCCCTGCACACCAATGCGCTGGACGAGGCCATTGCCCTGCCCACGGAGTTCTCTGCCCGCATTGCCCGCAACACACAGCTGATCATTCAGGAAGAGACCCATATCACCAATGTGATCGACCCCTGGGCTGGCTCTTACATGATGGAAAAGCTGACCCAGGAAATGGCCGACAAGGCCTGGGCCATCATCGAGGAAGTCGATGCCATGGGTGGCATGACTGCGGCCGTGGACAGCGGCTGGGCCAAGCTCAAGATCGAAGCCGCCGCCGCCGAGAAGCAGGCGCGTATCGATTCGGGCAAGGAAGTCATCGTCGGCGTCAACAAGTACAAGCTGGCCAAGGAAGACCCGGTCGACATTCTGGAAGTGGACAATGTCAAGGTGCGTGACAGCCAGATTGCGCGACTCAAGAATATCAAGGCGAAGCGCGATGCAGCGCAGGTGGAGGCTGCGCTTGCCGCCATCACTGCTGCTGCAGAATCAGGCGAGGGCAATTTGCTGGATCTGTCCATCAAGGCCGTGCGCCTGCGTGCCACGGTAGGTGAGGTTTCCGACGCGATGGAAAAGGCGTTTGGCCGCCACCGCGCCGATACCCAGAAGGTGACCGGTGTGTATGCTGCCGCTTATGACTCGGCCGAAGGCTGGGACAAGCTCAAGGAAGAAATCAACTCCGCTTCGCAGGTCATTGGGCGCCGCCCCCGCGTGATGATCGCCAAGCTGGGTCAGGACGGCCATGATCGTGGAGCCAAGGTGGTAGCCACCGCCTTTGCGGACCTGGGTTTCGACGTGGACATGGGGCCGCTGTTCCAGACCCCCGAAGAATGCGCTCGCCAGGCCATCGAGAACGATGTGCACGCTGTGGGTGTCTCCACTCTGGCAGCCGGTCACAAGACCCTGGTGCCGGCCATCATTGAAGAGCTCAAGAAGCAGGGCGCGGACGACATCATCGTCTTCGTGGGCGGCGTGATCCCCGCTCAGGACTATGATTTCCTCTACAACGCAGGCGTCAAGGGCGTATATGGCCCCGGCACTCCCATTCCTGCCAGCGCCAAGGATGTGCTGGAGCAGATCAAGAAGGCCAACGGTCTCTGATCGGCCGGCAAGCATCGATAGCAAAGGCGATCGCGAAGTGACACCTGAGCAAATGCAAAACGGTATTTTGCATGGCAACCCTGCCGTGCAGCGCCGGGCCATGGCCAAGGCCATTACCTTGCTTGAATCCTCCCGGGCCGACCACCGTGAACAGGCTGACGGCCTGCTCACCGCTCTGCTGCCGCATACGGGCAAGGCGTTTCGCCTTGGCATCAGCGGCGTGCCGGGCGTCGGCAAATCCACCTTCATCGAGGCCCTGGGCCTGTACCTGATAGAGAAGGGGCTGCGTGTGGCCGTGCTGGCGATCGATCCGTCCAGTACCGTCTCGGGCGGCTCCATCCTCGGCGACAAGACCCGCATGGAGCAGCTGTCCATGCGGCTGGAGGCCTATATCCGCCCCAGCCCCAGCAGCGGCACGCTGGGCGGCGTGGCCGAAAAGACGCGCGAGGCCATGCTGGTCTGCGAAGCCGCCGGTTATGACGTGGTCATCGTCGAAACCGTGGGCGTCGGCCAGAGCGAGATCGCCGTGCACGGCATGACGGACATGTTCTGCGTGCTACAGCTGCCCAACGCGGGCGACGATCTGCAGGCTATCAAAAAGGGCGTGATGGAGCTGGCCGACCTGGTGGTCATCAACAAGGCCGACATCGACCCCCATGCCGCCACGCGCGCCCAGGCCCAGATCACGTCGAGCCTGCGCCTGCTGGGCATGCACGGCAACCCCGATCACGCCAACACCGGAGCGCTGTGGCAGCCGCGTGTGCTCCAGATCAGTGCCTTGCTGGGCCAAGGGGTCGACGGCTTCTGGGCTGCCGTCAGCAGCTTCAGGGAGCTGCAGACCGCCAATGGCCGCCTGGCCCTGCGCCGCGAGAAGCAGGCCCTGGCCTGGATGTGGGAGCGCATCGACTTCGGCCTCAAGCAGGCGTTTCGCCAGCATCCGCAGGTCAAGGCCATGCTCCCCGTCCTTCAGGACGATGTGGCCTCGGGTCGCATCGCCGCCAGTACTGCAGCAAGAAATCTGCTTCTAGCCCAAATGCAGTAGGCACTAGAAGCTCTTATTACCATAGCATCGCAGCATCACCATTGCGAGACAAGCAACCCAAATCACGTTAGAGGACAAGCATGCAAGACGATATCCTGAAGCAGCTGGAAGCCAAGCGAGAACTCGCTCGGTTGGGTGGGGGACAAAAGCGCATCGATGCGCAGCACAAGAAAGGCAAACTGACGGCGCGCGAGCGTATCGAGCTGCTGCTGGACGACGGCACTTTTGAAGAATGGGACATGTTCGTGGAGCACCGCTGCACGGACTTCGGCATGGAAAACACCAAGATCCCTGGAGACGGCGTGGTCACCGGCTACGGCATGATCAACGGCCGTCTGGTCTTTGTGTTCAGCCAGGACTTCACGGTGTTCGGCGGTGCGCTGTCCGAAACCCATGCCGAGAAGATCTGTAAGGTGATGGACCAGGCCATGAAGGTCGGCGCTCCCGTCATCGGCCTCAACGATTCGGGCGGCGCGCGTATCCAGGAGGGCGTTGCCTCTTTGGGCGGCTACGCTGATGTGTTCCAGAAGAATGTGTTGGCCTCGGGCGTGGTGCCCCAGATCTCCATGATCATGGGCCCCAGTGCCGGCGGTGCCGTGTACTCGCCGGCCATGACCGACTTCATCTTCATGGTCAAGGACAGTTCCTATATGTTCGTGACCGGGCCCGAAGTCGTGAAGACCGTGACGCACGAGGAAGTCACGGCCGAAGAGCTGGGCGGGGCCATCACCCACACCACCAAGAGCGGCGTGGCCGACATGGCTTTCGACAACGACGTGGAAGCACTGATGATGCTGCGTCGCCTCTATAACTACCTGCCCTTGAACAACAAGGAAAAGGCTCCCGTGCGCGAGACCACCGATCCCGTGGGCCGCGCCGATATGTCGCTGGATACGCTGGTGCCTGAAAACGCCAACAAGCCCTACGACATGAAGGAGCTGATTCTCAAGACCGTGGACGATGGCGATTTCTTCGAGCTGCAGCCAGAGTACGCCAAGAACATCATCATCGGTTTTGCCCGCATGGCTGGTCAGACCGTGGGCGTCGTGGCCAATCAGCCTCTGGTGCTGGCCGGCTGCCTGGACATCAAGTCCTCCATCAAGGCGGCGCGCTTCGTGCGCTTTTGCGATGCCTTCAACATCCCCGTGGTCACCTTCGTGGACGTGCCCGGTTTCATGCCTGGCACTTCCCAGGAATACGGCGGCATCATCAAGCACGGCGCCAAGCTGCTGTATGCGTATGCCGAAGCCACGGTGCCGAAGATCACCGTCATCACGCGCAAGGCCTATGGCGGCGCCTACGACGTGATGGCTTCCAAGCATTTGCGCGGTGACGTGAACCTGGCCTGGCCCCATGCCGAAATTGCCGTGATGGGCGCCAAGGGCGCGGTGGAGATCATCTTCCGTGAGGACAAGAACGATCCCGTCAAGCTGGCTGCGCGCGAAGCGGAGTACAAGGAACGCTTTGCCAACCCCTTTGTGGCCGGCGCCCGTGGCTTTATCGACGATGTGATCCAGCCGCACGAAACGCGCAAGCGCATCTGCCGCTCGCTGGAGATGCTCAAGAACAAGCAGCTGGACAACCCCTGGCGCAAGCACGGGAACATCCCCCTGTAAGAACAAGAAAAACCAGGAGATATATCCATGTTTACCAAGATTCTGATCGCAAACCGTGGCGAGATCGCCTGCCGAGTCATCGCCACCGCGCGCAAGATGGGCATCCAGACCGTGGCGGTCTATTCCGACGCCGACAAGGACGCACGCCACGTCAAGCTGGCCGACGAGGCCGTGCGCCTCGGTCCTGCTCCCAGCCGAGAGTCCTATCTGCTGGGCGAAAAAATCATTGAAGCCTGCAAGCAGACCGGTGCACAGGCCGTGCACCCCGGCTATGGCTTCCTGTCGGAAAACGAGGGCTTTGCAAGGCGCTGCGAAGAAGAGGGCATTGCCTTCATCGGCCCCAAGTCGCATTCCATTGCGGCCATGGGCGACAAGATCGCTTCCAAGAAGCTGGCCGGCGAAGCCCAGGTCAATACCATTCCCGGCTACAACGACGCCATCGCGGGCCCCGAGCAGGCCGTGGAAATCGCCAAGGGCATTGGCTACCCGGTGATGATCAAGGCCTCGGCCGGTGGTGGCGGCAAGGGTTTGCGCGTAGCCTTCAACGACAAGGAAGCCTTTGAAGGCTTTGCCTCGTGCCAGAACGAAGCGCGCAACAGCTTTGGCGACGACCGCATCTTCATCGAGAAGTTCGTGCAGGAGCCCCGCCATATCGAAATCCAGATTCTGGGCGACAGCCACGGCAATGTGGTTTACCTGAACGAGCGTGAGTGCTCGATACAGCGCCGTCACCAGAAGGTGATCGAGGAAGCGCCTTCGCCCTTCATCAGCGATGCCACCCGCAAGGCCATGGGCGAGCAGGCCGTGGCCCTGGCCAAGGCCGTCAGGTATCAGAGCGCCGGCACCGTGGAGTTCGTGGTCGGCAAAGACCAGGACTTCTACTTCCTGGAGATGAATACCCGTCTGCAGGTGGAGCACCCTGTGACCGAATGCATCACCGGCCTCGATCTGGTCGAGCAGATGATTCGTGTGGCCGCTGGTGAAAAGCTGGCTTTCACCCAAGCGGATGTGAAGCGCGACGGCTGGGCCATTGAGTGCCGTATCAACGCCGAAGACCCGTTCCGCAATTTCCTGCCTTCGACCGGCCGCCTGGTGCGCTTTGCGCCGCCCGAGCAGACCATGTGGCAGTCCGATACCCAGCATCTGAACGGCGTGCGTGTGGATACCGGCGTCTACGACGGCGGCGAGATCCCCATGTACTACGACTCGATGATTGCCAAGCTCATCGTGCACGGCAAGGATCGCAACGACGCCATCGCCAAGGCCCGCGAAGCGCTCAACGGCTTTGCCATCCGCGGTATCAGCTCCAACATTCCATTCCAGGCGGCCTTGCTGGCACACCCGGACTTTGTCTCGGGCAAGTTCAACACCGGCTTTATCGCCCAGCACTATGCCGACGGCTTCCATGCCGAGGACGTGCCCCACGATGATCCCGACTTCCTGGTGGCTCTGGCGCTGTTCCGCAATCGCCGATACCGCGCGCGTGCATCGACCATCACCGGCCAAATGCAGGGCCACCAGGTGCAGGTGGGCGAGAAGTACACCGCCGTGGTTTTGGGGACTGAAGGCAAGAACCAGTATGTGACCGGCGAGGTGACCGACTTCGATGCCCAGGCTCGCGTCTGCAAGGTCGTGATCGACGACAAGACCTACGAATTCCGCAGCAATGCCGATATTCGCGATCTGGTGGTGCGCGGCGTGTGCAACGGCAAGGAGTTCACCTGCCAGATCGAGCGCGGCAATGGCAAGAACCCGCTGGCTCTGCGTGTCATCCACAACGGCACGCAAGCCGATGTGCTGGTGCTCTCGCCAAAGGGCGCCGAGATGCACAAGCTCATGCCTTACAAGGCCCCGCCCGACCTGTCCAAGTTCCTGCTCTCGCCCATGCCTGGCCTGTTGGTCGATGTGGCAGTGCAGCCCGGCCAGAAGGTGCAGGCCGGGGAGAAGCTGGCCGTCATCGAAGCCATGAAGATGGAGAACATCCTGTTCGCAGCGCAGGATGGTGTGGTCAGCAAGATCAGCGCCGCCAAGGGCGACTCGCTGGCGGTGGACGACATCATTCTGGAATTCGAGTGATGAGAGCTTTTCGGGGCCTCTGTTCAGAGCCGATATGGTCTGAGCACAAGGCCCCGAAGCAAAAGCCCGCACGGCTTTGGCTCTGCGGGCTTTCTGATTTTCAATAAGATCGGCTCTATCCTTTATCCAGACTCAGCTAGTAGCTATGACATTGAAAGCAGATACAACGACTTCCCGCCCTGCCAGATTGGCGCGTGCGCTGCTGGCTCTGTGGGGGACGCTGCTGCTTGTCGATGCTCTGGTACTGATGGGCATGGGGCACTTCAATGTGGGGGTGGTGCTGCCCGCCGGCTTGGGCGCTGCGGCCTTGTGGCTGAGCTGGAAATGGCGGGCCATACAGCACTGGCGGGCAGCCAGGCCCTTGCATGCAAGGCTCTGGTCGCTGGCTTGGGCCGGCCTGGTGCTGTGGCTGATCAGCCTTTTCTGGTTCTGGAGCCGTCTGTCCGGCCTGGGTCTGGAGCCGCAGCAAGTGCCGCCCGTGCAATCCATCGTGGTGCTGGGTAGTGGCACGCTCGATGGTCAGCCCAGGCCGGTTCTGGCTGCGCGACTGGATACGGCAGCAGAACTGGCCAAGTTGCAGCCCCAGGCTCTGGTTGCCGTTTGCGGCGGCGTGGATTGGGGTGAAAAAGAGTCGGAGGCCGAGGTCATGGCACGCTATCTGCAGCAGCGTCACGGTATTGCTGCGCAGCGGCTGGTGCTGGAAAAGCTCAGCACCAGTACCGAGCTGAACCTCAAACTCAGCCGGCCCTTGCTGGCCGATCGCGGCGTGGCCGCAGATGCACCCATGGCCATGGTCAGCAGCGACTTTCACCTGATGCGTGCCATGGACATTGCAAAGCGCCAGGATCTGCCCCAGGTCTATCCCGTGGCGGCTCCGACCCCTTTGGCCACGCGTTTCAATGCCTGGCTGCGGGAATACTTTGCCATGGTCAGCAGCTGGTTGCTGGGTGAGGTCTGATATTTCAATAAAAATCGGCTCTAGCGCTTACCAATATTACGCTTTAAGCTATCAATCAAGGAGTCATTCATGAGCAATCGTCCTTTCAGGGTTCTGGGCATTCAGCAAGTCGCCATCGGTGGCACCGACAAGCAGCGCATGAAAAAGCTGTGGGTGGACATGCTGGGTCTGGAGCAGACCGGCAGCTTCCAGAGCGAGCGCGAAAACGTGGACGAGGACATCCTGGCCATGGGGCGAGGCGCGATGAAGGTGGAAGTGGACATCATGCAGCCCATGGACATCGAGAAAAAGCCCGCTGTGCACGCCACACCGCTGAATCACATCGGCCTGTGGATCGACGACCTGCCCAAGGCTGTGGAATGGCTGACGGCCAATGGCGTGCGATTTGCTCCTGGCGGTATCCGCAAGGGAGCGGCAGGCTATGACATCACTTTCCTGCACCCCAAGAGCAATGACGAGTTTCCGATTGCTGGCGAAGGCGTGCTGATCGAACTGGTGCAGGCTCCGGCCGACGTGATTGCGGCGCTGGGCTGAGTGTTCCGGGCGCCTGCTAACAGATTGCAGCAGCGTGATTGCTGCGATTGTTCTCAGAACTGATAGCCGAGCCTGATCCCGAACGCTGTGGCGGACTCGGCATCAAAATTCGCCAGTGTCGTGCCGCCGCTGGAGATATCTATCGAGCCCAGACGCTGGTAGCTCAGCCAGGGCGTGAGCTTGAACCGGCCTTGCAGATAGCTCACCCCCACCGTGTAGCCAAGACGGCCATTGGTGGGGCGCAATGGCGACAGCGCGGCCTTGTCGCTGCGCTTGTCGTAAGCTACGGCGACAAAGCCGGACCAGTTCTCCGCCAGCTTCTGCCCAAGCGCCAGCGTGTAGGTGGTGGTGTCCTCCATATCTGCCAGGCTGTGGCCCGGGAGTTCCGCCGCCAGGGTCTGCGGATACAGCCTGAATTGCGACCAGTCGGTCCAGCGAATCTGCCCAAAGAGCAGGGTGCCTGGCGCGATGCCTGTCTGGATATCCAGGTTGAAACTTTGCGGGGCAGTCGATGCCGTCCTTGTTTCGCCAGGCCGTCGGTTTTCACGGGTAGCGATCTTGTGCTTGATGGCTGAGTGATAGGTCGCAGCAACGCGCAGGGCCATATCCTGGCGCTCATAGCTCATGCCCAACAAGTAGCCAGGCTCGGTACTGGGTCTGAAATCCACCCGGTATCCATCGAGCGCTCCAAACACCATTCCCCCCAGAGCGACATGTCCTTCGGTGCGCTGCAGGCGTAGCCCACCATGGACAGCCCAGTGCTCATCCAAGCGGTAGCGTATGGACCCCATGAGCTCATGGCTGCTCACGCGGGCCTGAGTGCCGCCAAAAAGAGGCGATTGCAGAGGGCTGTAAGCAATGTCAAGGCCAAAAGGCTTGCTCAGCATGAGCAGCACCGAGATGCGTGGATTCACATCCTGCTTGTATGCAAAGCCCCATTGGGTGTAATCATCAGCGACCTGACCGGTGGACTTTCCCAGGGCATCCATGCCCCCGATTCGAGGCTGGACCCTATAAGTTTCGACAGAAAGATAGCGACCGTTTTCAAACAAAGGTCCAAGGTCCTGGCCCGTTCTATCAAGGCCGCCGGCCTGGGCGCAGAGGCCCCACATCATGGCTGCGCAGCCAGTCCCCATTTTTGCTTTTCTCAACACCTGCTCCAACGCTCTGATTCCAGTTGCATGAATGTAATTTAATGTGTCTAAGTGACTGGCGCATAGGTCTAATTGGAGGATGCAGACTCGCAGAACGGGCGCTTACGAGGCTCCAGATAGCTACTTGCGTGGCTTATGCTGTGCGCTGCGAGTGATCGCCGTCCGAAGCCCAAAGCCGCGCAGAAAAATGACTTCCATCTCGACCGTCCTCACGACTGCTTACTACGACCGCCAATACAACGCCCGCGCCAGCGTGCAGGATCCGCTTGCGTATCTGGCGTGCTACACGCAGGAAAGCCAGGCTGCGTTTGCATTGCCTGGCGCAGTTCGCAATCAGCGCTACAGCCCCAGGGCTGCGGATGTTCTGGATATCTATCTGCCCCCAACTCAGGCTGCGAAAGTACAAGCTGCGCCTGTTTTCATCTTCATCCACGGCGGCTACTGGAAGGCCTTGAGCAAGGATGATTCGGCATTCATGGCCCCCGCGCTGACGCGGGAGGGCGCTATCGTCGTAGTGCCTGACTACGATCTGGCCCCTTCCGTCACACTGGAGCATATCGTCGATCAGATGCGCCAGGCCTATGCCTGGGTGGTGCGCAATATCGCCATCTACGGCGGTGATGCCCGCAATATCTGTGTCTGCGGAAGCTCGGCCGGAGGACACCTGGCAGCCATGTTGCTGGCCAAGGGGTGGCTGCAGGACTATGACCTGCCAGCGCAGGCCGTGCCTCGATCGGTATTGACCTTGAGCGGTCTGTTCGACCTGCAGCCGCTGCTGGCAACCCATATCAACGGCTGGATGCAGCTGGATGATGCTGCAGCCATACGCAACAGCCCGCGCTTTCTACTTCCCGATGCGAGTACGCATGCTCAGTGCCAGCTTCGCGTGAGTTGTGGCGAGTTTGAAAGCCATGAATTCAAGCGCCAGTCGCGAGAATACCTGGCTGCGTGGCAGGCGCGTTGTCTGCCGGGGCAATGGGTGGAGGCGCCGGCCACCAACCACTTTGATTTGCCGCTGCAACTGGCCGACCCGCAATCCGCCATTCATCGGACTGCTCTGCAGCTGATGAGGCTTGATCAGTCCTCGTCCAGCATGCGCGCGGCCTGATTGTTGAGTGCCGAGTCGGCACGGAAGTAACCGAGTACTGTGTTCACGCTATGGTGTCCGGTCAATGCCATGGTGTCAGCCAGCGGCAGATTGCGTCTGCCGGCCTCGGTCACAAATCCCGAGCGCAGGGAGTGTGCCGAAAAGTCTCCTTCCACACCGGCCAGTGCACAGCGTTCTTTGACGATGTTGCGTACAGCAGCGGGAGTCAGTGGCTCTGCCACATGGCCTCCTTTGCGGATGCACCTGAAGATAGGACCTTCGATGATCCCGGCTGCGTCCAGCCATGCTCTCAAGGCAATGGCTGCACGGCCGGTAACGGGCTTGTGATTCTCGGGGGCATCGGTGCCGCTCTGGTTGGTCTTGCTATGGCTGAGGGTGTAGATGAATTCCCCATTAGCCATGGTGCGCAGGAAACGCATATCGGCGCCAGCCACTTCGGAGCGGCGACGACCGCCACTGGCCCAGGCAAACAGCAGCAGCGCCCGGTCGCGCAGGCCACGCAAACTGTCGTCGCAGCTTGCCAGCAACTCCTCTAGCACATCGCGCGTCAGCGCCTCTTTTTTCTGCGGCAACTCGCCGCGCCTTGCATAAGCCTTGCGCGTGCGCGACATCAGCTCCTTAACTGCCCCGTCCTGACAGGGATTGGGCATGGCATGCACCTGATGTGCCTTGGACATCACTGCCATGCGATGTACCAGCGTGCTGTGTGAAGGTGCCCCTTTTTTGCCCTTGTAGCCGGCTGCAACCAGGGCTTCATCGATTTCAGGCGGCATTTCATGGATCAAGCCCGCACCGGTCTGCCTCTGGGCATGGTCGATGATGAATTGCAGCACCGTGGAAACCTGCAGCGGCAGTTGAATGGGCTGGCCAAGGCGCAGCAAATGCCAGGCTGCCCAGTAACGCATGGCGCTCTGATAGCTGCTGCGCGTATTGCTGGATTCGCCTTCATGCATGAGCTCCTTGATGGCTTTATGCGCCTTGGGGGCAAGAGCGGACTCCGGCACATCCTGCATCTGCAGGCAGCCGGCATCAAAAGTCACGGGAGTAGGGAAGGGCGAGGGCTTGCTTGAATCCATGGCGCTATTTTCGCCCTGACTTCATCTGCCAACCGCTGTCGATTGGCCTCAGTCAGGAAGTCTGCAGAAGCCGAGCGGCTTCAAGCGGCAAGTTCCAGGAGCGACTAACAAGACCTGGCATGACATGCCGAAGCTGAGGCGCATGAGCGACGCAAGCAGTTGCACCAGCGACACGGCACCGAGCATGTAGGCAAATCAAAGAAATTTCTCTCGCTCAATGGAAAACGCCCTCTATCCACAAATTCAGATGCTGAAAACACGGTAATGTATGTTGTCATCTGTATGAAAATTTAATACGTAATATTTAATACATGAGATGTATTGTGTATTACGCAAATAAAATATAGATCACGATAACAATCACTTATCGTTAGTTATTTGAAGAATAGATATGAATACAAGCAAAACTACGCCCAGAGGTGTTCAGGAGTCCGATGTCTGGGCTGCAGCGGATGCTTTGATTGCACAAGGGCTACGCCCGACCATAGAGCGGGTGCGTCAGCAGATAGGGCGCGGCTCCCCCAATACGGTCAGCCCCATGCTGGAGACCTGGTTTGCAACACTGGGCCGTCGTCTGGGCGTGGCGGGAGAGCAGGACCCGTCTGTGTTGCAATCGGTGCCGGACCCTGTACAGCGTCTTGCGGAAGAGCTTTGGAATACGGCGCAGGAAGAGGCGAAAGCCGCAGCCAGCAAGGCTTTGGATCTTCGCGAACAGGCTTTGAAAGCTGCAGAGCAGGCCTTTGTGGCTCAACAGGAGCAACTCGCGCAGCGCCAGGCCACCATGGAAGCGCAAAAAGATGCGCTCAATCAAGCCCTGCAGGCCGCTCAAAATCACGCCCAAGACTTGGCCCGGCGCCTTGACGAAATGCAGCAGACGCTACAGGAACGCGATCAGCGCCTGGAAGAACTACGTGATGAGCTGAGCAATGCCGTACGCCAGCGTGAGTTGCAGCAGCAAAAGCACAGCGAGGAAATTCAGTCGGCCGCCGCTGAGCGCCAGCGCATGGCCGAGCAGTACGCGGGCAACGAGCGCCATATGCTCAACGAGGTCGATCGTGCGCGGCAGGAACTCACGGCAGCGCGAAAAAGTCTGCAGGACCAGGAGCGCAAGGCGGAGTCTCGCTATCAGGAGCTGCTGACTCGTTTTGAACAATCCGAGCAGGAGATCCTGAATCTGCATGCCCAGTTGCAGACCGCCCAGAACACGGCAGCATTGGCGCAAGAGCGTGCAGCCGATCTCAAGAGCCTGCTGGAGGCACAGCAAAGACTGGCGGCTGCAGCCAATGCAGGGGATCCAAATGTGACCCAACCCCTGGCGCGTCGAAGCAATCTGGCGGCAACCCGGCGCTCCATAAACCGGCGAACCTTGCGCTAACCGGTAGCCGGCGCCTGGGCTGTGTGGGCCACTGTGCATGACTCTGCTGACGCTTGTACTTCCGTAGTCCACGACATAGGCCGCATCCGCGCCTGCCAGCAGGATATCGGGGCCAGGGCTCTTCAAATCGGCATTTGTGGTGCGAGTCTTGATGCCGCCGGCGTTGTTGCATAAACACAGAGCCTGCTCTCTGTAGGCTCGGTGCATGAGCCAGCACACACCCAAGAAACGTTATCGCACTACCAACTGGAAGCAGTACAACTCCTCCCTAAAGGCTCGTGCCCCCCTGACGAGGGCAATTTGCGTGACCAGCAATGAAGTAAGTGATGCTGCAGTCATCGCCGATCTGCTCAAGCAAGTCCCACGCAACGAAGCTATGCTCAATGCGGCTGTCGCCGCATGCCGGCGTTTGGGTCGAAGGATGTGGAAAGTGTGGAGCCATTACCACCGGAAAAGCTTGGTAGAGACCAAATGAACTGCATCAAACGACTGGGCGAGCGGGTGATGTCCAGAACCTTTGAACGGCCAGTCAATGAACTGCACATCCGCGCAGCCATCCTCAATCGGTTCACTGAACTAGGGCGTCCGCAGACAGTGGCCGTGGCATAGCTGCGTCTGGGGTCAGGGGGTAACTCAACCTCAGACGGATTTGAATACGAAGGACTTTCCGCTAAAATGTGCTGCAGGCCCATGCATGCTAAGGCAGCAGTGGTTAAGGCCAAAGGCCGTGGTAGTAAGCCAGCCGGATGGATCAGGCTGTTGTAGTACGGCCAACAGAGCCACCGAGGGAATCGCGACCATGATAGTCAGCGCAGGCCTGGCGGGCGCTGGCAACTCTGGCCCCTTCCATAGGCGGGCGACCAGACAGGCGATGGCGATGGTGGCGCTCATGCCCCCCCAATGTTAAGGCCGCTGGACGAATCCAGGCCAAGTGCTCACCATCAGTCAGTACACCGAGGTACAGGTATTGAATGGAAGGTAGCAGCCAAGATGGACTAGCGTCTCGCCACGACGGGCGCTTGAGGGTGACAAGCCAAGCAACATGTACCAGACTCAGGGTCGCCAATGCGGTACTACCGAACAGGGCCAATTGGGCCGCCGTGGCATGGACCTCTTGCTGGATCTCTGCCAGCAATGCCAGGGCTACGCCGATCTGGCCAAAAAAAGGCGCCACGGAGGGGTTGCGCACATCCTGGATAAACGACCTATTGGCCAGACAGGCCTTGGCGACATGCACTGCGCCCGCCGCCAAGAGGGCTAGGACACCAGCCCCGCGCAACCACGGCATGGAGACCCAGGGTTCTCGCGTTGGCAAGGCATCTCCCATTTGCAGCAACTCGATCGAGATACCACTGGGGTCCTTCACGAATGCCATGTAGCCGTCCCTTGGGGGACGCAGGATGTCCACCCCGCCGTCGGCCAGCCTCTTGCATGTGGCATAAACATCCTCCACTCTAAACGCCAAGTGCCCGAAGGCGTTGCCACCCGTGTAGCTGCTCTGGTCCCAATTGTGAGTTAGTTCGATCTCTGGCTCGCCATCGCTGCTGGCGAGGTAGTACAGGGTGAAACGACCCATCTCGCTCTCCTTGCACCGCAGTAGCTTGAGGCCCATCAAGTCCTGATAGAAGCGCAGCGATGGCTCCGGATTGCCCACCCGGATCATGGCGTGGGCGTATTTCATGCCGTTACCTCCACACCCAGATGGATAAGGTCTGTTAGTTCGGCTGCGAAAAGACCCGCTGCTTTAGCAATCCCGAAGTGCTCGGGTGCGTGGTAGCCCCAGACTGCCCAGTGTGATCGAAATCCGGCCAGGTGTGCATCGAGGGCATTGAGCACGTTATCGTCGAAAAAGCAGATGTCACGACGTGGCACCTGGAAGTGCTTGCCAATAGCGTTCAGCACGGCGACCTTTTCGCGACATTCGCCATAGATCTGGGCATCCGGGTCTCCGAATTAAAGTGGCTAACACCATTGCCTCAGAGGGACCCTCAGAGCGGTTACGTGCGCTACCCTCATGGCTCGACGACCCATAAGCAAAGAACTGTGGCAGCAACTACAACCTCTGATCCCGGCCTTCGTGTCTTCTGCCAAAGGCGGTGCGCGCAAGCTCGCAGTCGGCGATCAAGCCACCCTTAACGGCATCCTGTTCGCACTGCCTACAGGCATTCCTTGGGAAAAGCTTATCAAAATCAATGCTGTAAAACTCTTGTGGCAGGACAAATTTCCTCTTCCCACGCCGATGAGCAACAGAAGCACTGGCTGGTTCGGAGTGGATATTGAAAACTGGTTGCAAATCAGCAAGGTCTACCCGCCAAGCCAATCTCATCTACATGGCGAGCCACATGAGGGCGCTGAAGGCAATCGAAGGCAGGGCAGCGATATCTTCTGCGGGCGCATCTTCGACGCTTCCAAATCCAATGCTCTCGGAGAGACAGGAGCTAACGACATACTGATCGCACCGCCGCAAGAAGTGGTCTTTGAATGGGGCTGCGATCAACGTGGCATTCACGATGCGCCCCGTACGCAGCGACAGCGTTTTCCCTCCCGCTACCGTCGTGAGGAATTTTTAGGCCAGCTTGTGCGTTTCCAGCAGGCGGTGAAAGCGCAAGAGGGTGCTCTTATCTGGTGTGGCAGTGTCCCTCGTCAAACTGGCGAAGTCCCGAAGCCACGACATGTCCTGCCGTATTGACCCAGCAGAACCTGCGCAGGTCAGGCCGCTAATCAGGGCTGTACCGCGTGATGAATTCCTGACGCAGGCCATAGCTTCTGACCAGGGCCGTGAAGCTGCGGCTGGTGAAGACCGGCCCATTGTCCGAGCGCAGTAGGAACGGAGCTGGCACGCGCCCGAGCGTCTCGAACCGTGAGATGCGCTGCACCGTGTTCTTGTTGAACCCCAGCAGGCGCGCCACCATTCGACGGTAACACCTGAGCAGGTTTTCAGTGGGTCAATACACAGCTTCGCCATGCGAGTCGTGGTCCAGCCTTTCGTGCAAACATCCGTGGGCTGGGGCCGCGATGGCATCGTCTCACGCATCAGAAGGCACCCGCTGCAGCAGAGTTTCATGGACTTCCTTGCTCTGGGCCAGCCTGGAGAGGAGCTGTCTACCTGGACACCCACCGATGGCAAGTCAGCGTGTGCCCAGCACTTCGCTTGAATCCTGCTCGAAGAAGAGTGCGCGTGAAGGGTATTGTTTCAAAGTTGCTTGGCATGGTGCTCTGGAGCAGGGCTAAGTCCCTGCAGTCTGCGCCTGCGGGTCCGCTGCCGCTGTCCGACGCGCCAGTATCGAAGGTGACGATCAGCCATTTTCAGTTCATCATTAACTGGGTTTGGTTAGGGGCGCCAGCCAGGAGGGCAGCAAAGGTTTTGACCAGGTTTCTTTTTTGGTATATACGATGTATATTTTCTGACACTTTTTTAAGCTGGAAGTCAAGGCTTTTTGCCTGATATTCAACAAAAGGTTACGAAATAACCATCGATCAAGGGTGGCTTCTGAGGGCCACTGCGGCCTAAGTTTGGGTCGCAACGGCCTACCAATGCGCGAGCGAACTTCAGCTCCCGTTGAATGGATCAACAACCATTCAACGAGGACTTTCAATGTTCATCATCACTGTTCTGGCTTCTAAGGGCGGAGTCGGCAAGACAACTACAGCTGCGAATCTGGGCGGCCTGCTGCACGACATCGGCTTTAGGACGCTGCTGATCGACGGCGATATTCAGCCGTCGCTCTCACGCTATTACCAGCTGCGCTATGCGGCACCTTTTGGGCTCACGCAGTTGGTGCAGTCTGGTGCACTGACCCCGGACTGCATCTCGCATTGCCAACTGCCACCGACTTCCTATCAAGGCAAGCTTGAGAAGGCACCTAAGAGCGAGGGCGGTTGCCTGCATATCGTTCGCTCTGACGCCAAGGACTCGTCTTTGCAGGTCTGGATGGCCAATCGCAATCCAGTGAGCATGCAGTTCAGCTTCAAGAATCCCTTGAAGCACCCTGCAATCGCTAGCGCATATGACGTGGTGATTATTGATACCCAAGGTGCTGTGGGTCATCTGCAAGATGCTGCAGTGGTTGCTGCTGATCTGCTTCTTGTGCCTGCAACGCCAGACATGATCTCTGCTCGCGAGTTCATCGCAAATGTGAAGGCACTCATTGAACGCCACGATAGCGTGTCTAGCATGGGCTTGAAGATGCCTCAGATGAAGGCATTTCTCAATAAAAGCCAGAAGACTAGCGATAGCAAGGAAATGTCCGCAATGATTCGCGAAAGCTTTATTGAGCTGAGCGGAAAAATCACGATGCTGGATACCGATGTTCCCGATGCAACGGCTTGGAAAAAAGCGGCCAGTGCCGGAGTTCCAGTGCATTGGGTTGATCCAGTGAAAGCTTCCAACACGCTTCATTCCCTTCTTTGGGAAATTGTGCCCAGCGTGTCGGAGATGTACGCATCTAACCACCCCCAATATCTCGATCTGAACGCACCCTCCAATTAATTTTAGGAGGAAAGCATGCGTACACCTGAAACCATGACTGCTCGCGAACGGGCAGCCTCGCTAAACCTAACTACGTCCCCTGGAAATAAGCAAGGGACGTCAGCTATGACTGCACCAGATAAACCAAAGCTCACTCCAAATCAAGCACGTCTTGAGGCGGCTAAAGCAGCTCTTCATCGAGACTCTGAAAGATCAACTACCAGTTTTGATCCGATGGATGAGATTGATGGCTCCATCATCGTCTTGGATGTTTTTGATATTGATGAATATTCGCTGAATCCTCGCAAGAAAGCTAATTCCCAGCGGGCGGAAATCAAAGCGAGTATGAAGGTCGATGGCATCACCAACATGTTCTCGGTTACGCGTCGAAACCCCACGGAGAAGTATTTTCCATATGGTGGCGGAAATACTCGTGTGGAGATCGCAAAAGAGCTGGTGAATGAAGGCGTCGAGAAACTGCGGCGCATCCATGTCGTTACTCGAAAGTGGCCTGGCGAGGCTGCTGTCATTGCCGCGCACTTGAGCGAAAACGACAATCGAAGTGATATTTCGTTCTGGGAGCGAGCTCAGGGCGTGATGAATTACAAGCGTGAAATTGAGAAGGAGACTGCTAAATCATTCTCCGCCACCGAACTTAATAAAGCACTTAAAGAGGTTGGATTGAGCTATGGCGTGAGGATGGTTCAAAACTTCATCTTCGCTGTCGAAAATCTCGCGTTGATTGGTAATTGGCTTCAAACGTCTGACGTGAATATAAATATTCGTCCTACCGTTTCAGCACTTCACGAAATGGCATCTAAGTTTGATAAGCGTGATGAGGTCAAAAACTCCATCGAGGAAATCTTCTTGATGCACGCGACCGATCTTGAGGCCATGGAGCAAGCGAACTCCGAGGCCGATCCTGCAAGCCGGACAGAGGTCAAGTTGGATGTTCAATCGCTGCTCACCCAGATCCAGTCTGTATCCTCGAAGCACTTTGGTATTGCCGCCGACCATATCGAGTCAGTCGTCCAGTCCTATCTCCAGGACCCGAAGCTTTCTGTTGAGGACATGCGCTCGATAGAGAGCGAGAACAAGAAGGTGCAACAGCAAGCCAAGCAGGCGCCACTGTCGGGAATGCTTGGCGGCGTGTCGGCGGCTGCATCGCCTAGCAGTAAAAGAGCCACCACAAAGGCCGATCGGCAAGGGGCGGGTGCTGGCCCAGCAGACAAGCTGGCAGCGTTTTCCGCACGGCTATCGCAGAATCTTGTGGATCTGAATGCTGTCGTACCGTTGTCGGACTTCGTGAAGCCAATGCCGGCATTGCCATACGGGTTCTTGGTGGATATTCCAGAACGTATGTCGTATTTGGGCGATCAAAAGCTCTCCGAAGAACTCGAAACTCTGCGTGTGTATCTCTGGCCATTTCTTGCAACGCAAACCGGGCAGTGCAACGCAAACCTACTCTCGAAATGCGACCCAGAAAGCCGCTGGGTAAAGGCTATTCAGGCTGGCGTTGATACGTTCCGTCAGGAGTGCACAGATAGAGCAATTCTGTGCGGGAAGAATGGGCAGCTTTATGTCACTTCTGACCATTATGGGTATCTCTTCGGCAATGCGGCGGTTGCTAGATGCTTGTCTGCACTGATGCAAACACTCGCTGAATTTAATATCGCCGTGCAAGAGGATAGCCGCGAAGCCTATAAACCGTTATTTACGGAATAAACACGTTAGTTAAGCAATGACAGATCATATTGTTCCCGTCGATATTCACACGAATCCGCAGTTAAATTTTCTGCTGCTGACGGAGGTAATTCGTGCTATCGAAACCGAGGTTGGAATAGATCAGTTATTGCAGATGGGTTGCGATGCCGAACTGATTGACCAACTTCGGCATCGCAAGACTCGCGATATTCTGGATATTTCTACTAAGTTAACGAGGGTTAAACTCGTATTTTCTCCTGGCGAACTCCGGCAGCAACTGGAAGGCCTGGACCGACAACGGCAAGACGATGCACTTTGCGAATATTTTGTGCGTAATGGCGCATCGCGTGCACTGATTACCCGGCTTTTTAAGCGCTCCGCAGACGATATTCGTAGGATGCGTGAATTGGTTGGAGGAAGCGTCACCGGTGGTAGGGCCAAATTACCCAAGAAGTTTGATGTTCGGGATCAGATTCATCAAGCTTGGGCCGAAATTACCAGCCAATCGGCGCCTGGGAAATCTCTACGTGATTGGATTTTCGAGCTGCATTCTCGTTTTGCGGAGTACACCATCGACTCGCTTTATTCAACACTCAAAGAGTTTGAAGACGAGGATAGCCTGGCTCTTCCAAGGAGAAATGCTTTCCCGGTCGGAAAATAAATCAGCCGTAGGACGTTCTATTTACAACCATTATCGATATAGCTTGAACATGAAGAACACCAAGAATTTATCCGCCCAGCTGTCGAATAGTGATAGTGAATTTCTGAAGTCCGCACTGTTTCTGGAACTCATCGGCCAAGAGCCCATCACCATCAATCGCGCATTCGTGGATCTCACTGGTAACGTCTTGAGCGCACTCTGGCTTACCTATGCGATGGAGCGGGAACGTCGCAGCGAGTCGGAGGATTTTTTCGAAATCCTTATGTCATCGTCATGCTGCACCAAGGACACCGGCATAACGAGGGCACAGCAGCAAACCTGCCGCAAGACCCTCGTGGACTTGGGCATCCTGCATGAGCAAGCTGGTCAGGGCCGCATCATTACCTATCGGATCTCGAAGCGGCGCTTGCTTGAGCTTTTGCAGCAGCAAGCCATGCCCTTGGCCAGCGCAATGCGCAGTGCAGCGACAACCTCCGTAGCCGCAGCTGCGCACTGATGGAGCTTGTCAGTGCGCGGCTCTCTTTCACTCGCAGCAATTCCAACAGTTCGTTATGAACTGCCGGAGGATGCGCCGATCCACCAGGGTGCCGAGCAAATTTTTCTGCATCTGGACGATCGAGGTTTCGTTCCATTTCATCCGGTGCTGGCTGAAAAATTCGGCCACAAAGCCGCCATCTTCGTGGGCATGGCGCTCTACTGGACGCGCCACAGTCTCCGCAACCATCCCGAGCGCGGTGGCTGGTTCTTTATGTCCTTGCAGCAGTGGAAGTCGGCCATTGGGCTGACCCGCACCGAGCAAGCCAGTGTGCGCGAGCTGCTGATGGGCGAGGGCGTTCTCGAAGAGATGCTCGTTGGGCGTCCTGCGGTGCTGAACTACCGCCTGAACGTACCTGCACTCGCCAAGGCACTGGCCATGCGCGGCAAGGGGCAGAAACTTACGTGGGACTTGGCAAGTAGCTGGTTCAAGGGCTGCAAGGTCTACTACAAGCCCCTGGCTGATGTGGCTGGAAGCATCGCAGGCGGGCTGTACTTGGCCTATCTGCTGCAGCGGCACCGGGAGTGTCTGAAGCTAGGCCAGCTCACCGATGGCGCTATCCCGGTCAGCCAGGATGAAATCTCAACAGCGCTTGTGCTCGGTCCGAAGGTCCAGCGCAATGCTCGGGAGCGGCTGAAGAAGGCTGGATTCATTAACGAGGTCGGCATCGGCGGAGCGTTGGTCCGCATTAACTTCGACGCCATTCTGCTGTGCCTGCGTGGGCAAAGCATCAAGCCTTTGCCTCGCAAGGCTGACGCGGACAAGGCTACTCCTGCGGCGTCAACGAAGGCTGCACCGTCAAATAGCGCTCCAGCCACGAACCAGACGCTGGACCTGTCCGGCCTTTCATTCGCGTTCTCGCAAGCGACGCTTGGACTGTCCGCGACCCCTCCTGCTCCCCGCCCGCGCGATCTCTTGCTGTCTTTTTTGAACGACGATCTGGTGCCTCACAAACCTGTCGAAATCCGACAAGCTGGAGCTACTTCTTCGATCAGTGAGCAGCCCGCCAAGTCGGAGCAAATCTCCAATGCCAGCAAGGAGTTAGCGAAGAGCTTTAGCGATAAGGGTAGCGAGGGTGGAGCGAAGGAATCGTTTGCCGTTTCCTGCAAACAAGAGCCTGACTCTTTGGACGAAACCTGCAGGCTTGATCTGCCGTTTCCCGCAATCAATATTCAAAGGACTTCTATTCAATCCACTACTACTTCGCCGGTGAACACCAGCAGCACGGCTGACGTTCAGGCAGGTGAGGGTGGTAAGTCTTCGAGTTCGGACAAGCTGAACGCCGGACTTGCCTCTGGCCTCATCTTCCCCACCTGGATTGAGAAGTCACTGCACGCGTCCCTCTCCAAGGTGCTGGCCAAGTTTCCCCTTGAGCAACAACAGCAAGCGTTGGACGAGATGGAAGGTGCGAACCGGCGATTTCATAAAGTGAAGTCGCCAGTGGCCTGGCTAAACAGTGTGGTGAAGAAATATAGAGACGGCGAATGCATCTGGGCGTATGCCCCCGTCATCGCTGCAGAGCGCATTGAGTTAGCCAAACAGGCCGATGCTCAACAGGCCCAGAAAGAAGCATCGCTGAAAGCTTTTCACGAAGGATCGGCCAACGCCGTCGCCAATCCAGTGCGAGTGGCGGTCGAAGGCAATGGGCCTTTGGGCAAAGAAGCGGCGCGTGCCAAGTTGCTTGCTCTTCGCAATGAGCGGGCAGCGAAGGTCGGAATGGCGAAGAAATGAGCTGACTTCCGAATAACCCGAGATGGGCCATATGGCACTCAGTGCCAAGTAGCTCGAAATGAACCACACGGCACTTAGTGCCATGTGGCTCGAAATGAACCACGCGGCACTTAGTGCCATGTAGCTCGAAATGAGCCACAGCAATTTTCAAGAGAAGCAATATGAGCTATCAGAAATCAGGGAACGATCTATTTATTCAGCTCGTTCAGCAATTCAGAAGCTACACGGATGCTGCGGTTCTTTGGGTCTTACTCAAAGAGCGGGGGGATATTGGAGAGATCGCCATTACGTCTGGGTCGATCACTGAAGTCGAACTGTGCCGAACCATTCCATTACCCACCGTAAAACGAACTCTCCAGCGGTTGCAAGAGACCGGATTTATTAATGTCCGCGTGCAGAAGAACACGAAAACGCTGGTGACCGTGAATCGCGATGCGGTACTCGATTTGCTAAGACAGCCCATTGCCGAGCGGCTGCCATCAGTTAGTAAGAAGCACTTTCCATTTATCGACGGTTGGAATGAAGACATCGCTAAAGAAGCTGCGCAAGTGGCAATAGAGAACGCCAGTGCCGACGAGGGCGGGAAGTCGGGAGAAGTCCCGGACGCTGGATAGACGAAGTATTTAATTAAAGGAGAAGACCTTGGCTACTGATCGAATCAAAACAGACCCCGGCTTTCAGCCAGTAATGCTGGCCGGTGTATTGGGTGCAGGTGCACCAGGCATTAAATTCGCCACCGACCCGAATTCGCCATTTCGTGACGGCTACTCAATTGCTGGTGAAGAAGCTGCTTTGGCGGCATTCATCCAGGCTGGCGCGTCTGAAGACGATCCTTTGTTTGATCGCTATGTAGAGCTGGAAGATCGCAAAGAGCAATTCCAGAAGATGCAAGCGGAGCGACGCGATCGTCGTGGTGCGGACGCGGTGGTGACGAACTCCGAAGCACAAGGCATTGATGATCTCGGGCCGCTGACGAACGAAGGCGTGGACCAGATGACGATTCACACCATCGAGGCCCACCGACTTTTTCAGGGGCGATCTGGGGAGCCTGAAAAGCGCTTGAACGCGATCATTGGCGGCAAGCGTGTTGCTTCCTCTCTGCGGAACCTTTGGGTACTGACGAGCCGTGACAACCCATATGCAGATTGGGCACTGGTACGCCATGAGTACGGCATCTCGCAAGTTCAAGAGTCGTTGCGCACCCAAATCGCTAAAGCCGAGGAGCTGCTGGAGAGCCAGCGCAAGCGCGGCCTGAGCCTGAGCATCGTTCAGTCCGCTCGCCCTATGACCCTGAACCTCGGATTCCGCAGCCCTTACGGCTATGCGATCTCCATGTTGATCGTGGACTACGACTACTTTGTTCGTATCCAGAAAACGCTGCAGCGCAAGAACTTGCTGAGTGATGAGCAGGCGCGTGCTGTGCTGAGCGCAATGAGCCGCGCCATCCTTGGCGTGTTCTATGGCACTGCCCGATTCGACAAATGGCTTGGCCGTCCAGAGATTCGTGAGCTGAGCCGTTCTGACTGGTTCAGTGCAGACCCGGAAGCTGCGAAGCGCATTCAGTTTGTGGTGAGCACGTTTGGTGCAGTGCCAGCCCAGATTTACAAGGCCGAAGTGAAGCCTTCGCATTCGCGCCGGCTCATCAACATCAGCGAAGCCGAACGTGCGTTGCTGCAGCAAGTTGGCGACCAATTGCAGCAGGCGCAAGAGCATGGCTCCGATGCATCCGCTTCTACTGGCCCAGAAGCTACAGCCACCGCTGATTAAGACCGCGCGCAGTCGTTTGGAACTGATATTGAAAGGGATTGGTGTGAAAAGGGATCTGGAAATAAAAGGGGCTTCGCAGCACACCGGTCGTGGCCGAGTCGTCAACAACGTGCTGTGGGGTCGTCAAGCCCTGGCGGATCAGGACTGTCAAGATCGAGCTGACGTAAAGGCCCTTACGGGTAGGGGCACCCTGTCCAGATTGCGCCAGAAACTTGACGGCATCGACGCAATCCTGAAACAGATGCGCGATTTGTCCGAGAAGTCGAAATCTGTTCCAGGACTGAGCTTCTATCTGGTCGTGCACCAGAAAAGCACAACGGGCTATGTCTTTCTGCGCTGGCGCCAACGCATGGGCTCTAACCGCCATTTGAGCTTTGAAGAGGTGGAGGAGCTTGCGTCAGGCCTGCCCAGTGAACTCCGTCAATGGTGCATGGCAGCGTCCCAACGCGCTGTGGCCTTGAATGAGGAGCACCAGCAGACGCGTGGCGATATCAAGCGTATTCGCGTGAGCGTGGACAAGGCTCCTGTCTTTCTTTATCCACGCTCCCCGATTTCGACCCTCTAAGTCCGTGCCTGGGCTGACCTGGTGCAGCAGCTCGGGCATTCAATCAGCACTGCAAGGAAATTGGATATGTCGCAATTGTTTATCGGCAAGGGAAACCTGGGTAGTTCTCCTAGTCTCAGGACGCTCAAGGGTGGGCCTAACGGCGAGTTTGATGTCGCCAGTATGCGTGTTCGGTTCAGCCGATACGGCCGCACCGAGGAGGGCGGAATCGAAGAGGTTGGCGGTTTTTGGCGCGAGGTGGAAATCTACGGAGCGAAGGCTCGCGATGCCGCGCGGCTCCTGCGCAAGGGAGCCAGAGTGCTAGTGATGGGGGAAGAGCTTGAGTACATGGCGCGCGATGAGGCTACTGGCGGTCAAGTGATGGTGTTCAAGATCGAGGCCCAGGATGTCGCACTTCTGCTGTCGCGTGTGAAGACCATTGAGTTCGAGGCTTCACGCCGCTCGTCCACGGAGCAGTCGGATGGCTCCTCAGGCGAAGTGCAGGAACCCTACCACGCAGGCCAGCCTGCTTAAAGACCGTTTTTAACCAAGGAGCACATCTTGACTTTACATCCCGATCAACAGGCCTCGGACGACATCACATTGCTTGTCGATGGTCGATTCACCATGGTGGTTGCGCCATCGCAAAAGGTGAATGAAGAAAACGCACCCGCATTCTTAGTCGTGCGAGATTCCAATGGCAAGGATGTATGCGTGGGATATTGCAAGCTCCAGTTTGATGGTACCTGGCACACGCGTCTCACGGTCACATACGATGAATCGTCGCAGTCGGACTCTATGTTGATTGGCGACTTTGATAGTCGCGTTGATGCGGTGGTGCGGTTATGGCTTGTCCGTCATAACTTCAGCTACCAGATGACAGAATAAATATCGGTTTTCCTGTGGCGCATGCTCAGTCGCCAATTGAGTCCACAGGAGAATATGGTGCAAGAAAAATATCAATTTTTGGGGCTCGTTGTTCCCGATCCAGTCGATACGAATTTCGATCCTGTGGCATGGGCCAATACTTGCCAGGATGTGTTCAATAAAAATATCGCTCTGATCGGGAAGTCCTACGACACTTTTATCTTGAAGTGTTCCAGCGATTTTGATCCGCTTATATCGGGGCTGCAGGTTTCTGATTCAACGCTCACATGGGCGCTATGGATGGCCGAAGGTTGGGGTTATGAGTCACCAGCAACAAGAGTTGTTCGCGAGGGGCTTTGATGTTGCCTAGGCCCGTCACGATCCGCCCGCCGGATCTCCTTATCAAAGCCGTCTCGGATGGACGCAGGCTCGGCCTGCAGCTCCTGGCAGTTCCAGGTGTGAGCCGTCCACTTGCAAACTACGATGCTTGGTGGAGTGGAGCTCGGCGCATGTGGCTGCTTCAAACTACCGACTCCAGTTATGCCGACGATGTGATTAAGCATGCGTTTGCTGGGCACTTCGTGGATATGGAGCAGCTCGATGTGCAACTGCGCGCCGCTGTCGCAGCTCCTGATCCCGACTACTTCTCGCAGTTGCTCGATGTTCAGATCTTCCCGCTGGTGAAGGGAGACCTAGCACGCGGTTCATGGGCGGTTAGCTTTACCTACGACCCGCTATGCGTGAAGGCGATGCGCTCGTTGGGCGGCTACTTCCACAAGCATGCGTCAGCGTGGCAAGTCAGAGCCGATCCTGAGCTCATCATGGAGCGGCTGGCCAGCATTGCCGGCGTGTCGTCGGAGTTCGTATTCGTCCATGAGCAGCCGGTGGTCATCGAAGAGTTGACCACAAGTGGCAACGAAGGCTCGCCTATCAGCGTGCCCGCTGCATCGCCACCGCTGGGCGAGGGCGGCGGGCCTGGTGAAGAAGAGGGCACCGGTTTCCTATCGACTGAGCATGGCCACGTCGATGACATGCCGTATGACCGGGTGGCCCTGGCCAGCCTGGTCGCCTGTGGCGTGCTGCGCGACTACCAGGCCGAAGGCGTCGCACATATGCTGCGCCAATCGGGCGCCTGCATGGGCGATGACATGGGCCTGGGCAAAAGCCGCCAGACGGTCGTGGCATCCCGGATGGCTGCTGGCAGCGGCCGGGTCCTGATCGTATGCCCTGCATCCCTACGTTTGAACTGGGAGCGAGAGATCAAGATGGTCTACCCAGACGCTCGCGTCGGGATGATCGGTGAGGACCGGATTTCGACGCTGGCTGGCTGTGACTGGGTGATCGGCAACTACGAACGCATGGGCGGCCTAGTGCGCGAGAGTGAGCTGGAGTTCGCGGTGATGGCCGTGGATGAAGCCCACTACCTGAAGGAATACAAGAGCGGCCGCACGCGCAATGTGTTCCTGCTGGCAGCACGGATAGAGCGATGCTTTGTCGTCACCGGCACGCCGTTGCTCAATCGCGAGATTGAGATGCATACACTGCTGCGCATCACGGGCCATCGCCTCGGTAGTCTCACGCTGGCTGAGTTCCGCAAGAGCTACGCGGGTAGCCCTGAGAAGCGAGCAGCACTGGCTGCAGCGATCCAGGGCTGGATGATCCGTCGCAGCAAGGACGTGCTCAAGGATCTGGGTGACAAGGCGAGGCAGTTTGTGCCTCTGTCGCCAGAGGGGCTCGATGTCTACAAGGAGATCTATGGCGACATGACCCTGCAGGCCATGCCCAAGATCGTTCGCCTGCGTAAATGCCTTGAAGGTCTGAAGGTTCCGTACCTGGTCGAAACCGTGCAGGCAATGGGAGAGGACGACAAGCTCATCATCTTCTGCGAGTACATGAGCACCGTGGAGGCCCTTAAACAGGCCCTGGCCAGCCTTGGCGTAGGCTGTGTCTCGCTGGTCGGCTCAGATAGCTTGAAGCGTCGGCAGGCTGCGGTAGATGCGTTCCAGAGGGACGCAAGCATCAAGGTATTCATTGGCACCACCATGGCTGCGGGCGTGGGCATCACGCTGACGGCTGCCAACATCGTGGCATTTGCCTCCATGCCGTGGACGCCAGCCTTGATGCGCCAGGCAGAGGACCGGGCCTACCGCTTGGGTCAGATCCGCGATGTGCTGGTCCTGGTGCCCATCATCCAGGGCACTATCGATGAGGGCGTGCTGCAGCAGCAGGAGAACAAGCACACCACAGAAATAGAAGTGGTGGAGGCAGCCAAGAAAGCATTGCCTGTCCAACAACGAGCGGCTGTAGAAACTGTGCCAGATGAAGCTCGCGAGGAAGTGCGGGCACTTGAATATGCCTGATCTATTTTAAGTGCTCATAAAAAATGACCACTTAGGGAACCTCTGCAAAACTCGATTTCAAGCGTGATAGTGCTTGAACGAGTGTGATGTTCCCTTGCCCCTGGCACTCAAGATGCCCGCGTTTTGAACTGCACCCCAAAAGTTGGACACTGATCCAACCGAAGAGGTGTTGTTCATGGCGAGGCATGATTTAGATTTCAAAAGGACCGTAGTCCGGGAATATTTGGATGGCACTGGTGGATTCAGAGTGCTTGCAACCAAGCATGGGATAGACCGCTCCACCGTGCGCCAATGGGTAGATGTCTATCGGTGGCATGGAGATGATGGTCTGTGCCGCAAAGGACAGGGCGCGCACTACAGCGCTCAATTCAAGCTCCAAGCACTCAAGCGCATGTGGCGTGAGGCCCTGACGTACCGACAGGTAGTCGCTTTACTCAATCTGCGCGGCGGCACAGGCATCCTTGCCAGGTGGGAGCGTCAGTATCATGAGGGCGGCCCAGAGGCGCTTGAACCCCAGCGCCGTGGCCGCCCCAAGAAGATGCCCGCCCCCAAACCTCCCAAGCCACTCAAGTCTTCGTCCACATCCGTAGACGAGTCCAAAGCGCTGCAAGCACTGCGCAAAGAAAACGAATACCTGCGCGCGGAGGTGGCGTACCTAAAAAAATTGGATGCCTTGGTTCGGGCAAAGCAACAGGCAATGCTGACAAAGCGCAAGCCGTGACTGAACTGAGGCATGAATACTCTGTGGCGCAATTGCTCAAGGCTGCAAGGCTGGCTCGCAGCACGTTCTATTACCAGTGCCAGGTGCTTCGCTGCGGTGACTCCTGTGCGGGCCTAAAGGCCCAGATCCAAGGCATCTTCGACAAGCACAAGGGGCGGTATGGCTATCGCCGCATCACAGCGCATCTGCGCCAAGCGGGATGCGTCATCAATCACAAAGCCGTCCAGCGCTTGATGCAGGTGCAAGGTTTGAAGTCTCTGGTCAGACCCAAGAAGTACCGTGCCTACCGAGGCCCAGTCAATGCTCAGGCGCCTCATCTGCTGCAGCGCCAATTCCAGGCGGATGCGCCGCAGCAGAAGTGGGTGACGGATGTGACGGAGTTCAATGTTCGTGGCAGCAAGCTTTACCTGTCGCCGGTCATGGACCTGTACAACGGCGAGATCGTGGCCTATGAGATGCGTGACAAGCCAGACTTCCAACTGGTGGGCAACATGCTGAAAAAGGCGCTTGGCAAACTCAAAGGCCAGACTGCGCCTGTGCTGCATTCCGATCAGGGATGGCAATACCAGATGCCGGCCTATCGCCGCCACCTGGCCACCAAAGGTGTGGTCCAAAGCATGTCACGCAAGGGCAATTGCCTGGACAACGCTGCGATGGAGAGCTTCTTTGCGACAGTGAAGACGGAGTTGTTTTACATGCAGAAGTTCACAAGCGCCGAGCATCTGCGCGGTGAGTTGGTGAACTACATCCGTTACTACAACCATCATCGAATCAAGATGAAGTTAAAAGGCCTGAGCCCGGTGCAATACCGAACTCAGGCCATGTGCCCGTAATTTAACTGTCCAACTTTAAGGGGTCAGTTCATTTCGCGGGCATCTTGCTTTTTATGCACCCACACCAGGCTTGGATTGGCTGTTTTTCAGCAAACGGCCACGGGCCATCCACAAGTTCGCCAAGGCAAACAGGGTATGCAATTGCTGCGTGTTCTTTCTCAAGCCTCGGTAGCGAACTTTGACGTGGCCAAACTGACGCTTGATGACTCTGAATGGGTGTTCGACCTTGGCCCGGATTTTGGACTTCACCTGCTCAAGCTGCTCTTGCATGGCCGATACCGGGTGCTGAAGGTCTAGAGCCTTGCGCTGGCTGCGCTTCATGGCGATATGCCATTGGAATTTGCGCTCAGGTTCTGGCGTCGGCATGTCGGGGCGTTTATCTGCACCTTGGTAGCCTGCATCGCCATAGCCATCAACCTCTTTTCCATGCAGCAGGCTGTTGGCTTCAACGACATCACTGACGTTGGCCGATGTGCCTCGCACTGTGTGCACCAGACCAGAATCAGCATCCACGCCAATATGGGCCTTCATGCCGAAGTACCACTGATTGCCCTTCTTGGTCTGGTGCATTTCAGGATCACGAGATTTGGTGCTGTTTTTGGTTGAACTGGGCGCTGCAATCAGCGTCGCATCCACAATGGTTCCCGTGCGAAGCAGCAGCTTTTTACGCTCCAGCAAGTCCGTGACCGTCTTCAGAATTTGCTCGGCCAGTTTGTGTCTTTCCAATAGATGACGAAACCGCAGGATAGTGCTCTCATCAGGCGTGGCACTGCCCCATGACAGGCCAACGAATTCCCGAAACAAGGGCATGTCATGCAGCGCTTCTTCCATCGCTGGATCACTGAGGTTGAACCACTGCTGCATAAAGTGAATGCGCAGCAGCATCTCCACAGGAAATGGAGGCCGCCCTTTGCGACCTTCAGGTGCATATGGCGCAATCAAGTCCACCAACTCTTGCCATGGAACGACTTGCTGCATCTGCTCCAGGAATTCGCGTTTACGTGTTTTTTTGGTGGAAAGGTTCAGGCCAAGATCAAATTGCTGCATAGGCCGGGATGCTGCCGCACCCGGCACGCATGTGCAAGCACATGCGTTGGGGATTTATGCAGAGGTTCCTTAGTGGCCATCTAATATCAAACCTGCTGCAATCATTTGATTTCGAATTGCGAGCGATCCTTATCTTTGATCCAGACAGGAGGCTTGCCACGGCCTGTCCAAGTTTGACCAGTCTCAGGGTCACGATACTTGGGGTCAACAGAGCCGCGAATTGCTTTTGCTTTCGCTTGGGGGAATATATCGTCTTGGGTCAATCCATATGTCGCGATCAAACCCTTAATCTGTTGCACGGCTGTGCCGATTTCGCTTTTACGTGCTGCTTCAATCTGGGCTTCGAGTGTTGCGCGTTGGGCCAGCAGATCCTTGTACGACACCGCAGAGTTAGACATCAATATGCTCCATTAAAATGACAGAAAATATTATGAGGCATTTTAAGAGATGATGGTTGCTTTGCTGGAAGCAAGGATTGCGTTGCACTCAGTTTCGGCGCTAAAATCGACGCACATTGGCTCTTCGGAGCTTTGTAGCATCTGAGTCCTTGAGAGATGCGCATCAGCTCACGCTGGCGAGGACATTCTTCAACCCCACGGGATAACACAATCCCGTCGGGGACCGTGTTGCCCAACATCTAGGAGCAACACATGCATCAATCTCAACGTTCTGCCAAGAAGCCGGCATCCTCGCCTTTTGACGTGGATCGCCAGCTGCTGGTGAAGATGATCTCTCGCGTCAACGACCCTGTCGTAGCACGCATATTTCTCAACACGTTGGATATGTACCCGGATCTGAAACTTCAGTTCCTAGGTGCCTATCTGATGGCGGAAGAGACGGTCAAGCGCTCGCAGATTCGATATGCAAAGGCTCATGACGTGGGTCAGGCTACTGCGCGAATCAAGCGAAAGTGTTTGGAGTTGCTTCGTGCCCTTTGGTCGCTTAGCGTTTGCTTTGCTCGTTGGACCCGTGTGGCTCTCAATGAGTACAAGCTGCAAAAGTCCCATAAATCGCCTAAGCCACCGGCTCCTTCTGCCAATGTCATCATGCTCCCGTTGTCTCGCAAGGCAACTGGCACAGATAACTAAGCAGAGGCTCTAACCAACCCATTACCCGAAATTCGTCGGGTAGTGGGTTTTTCTTTGTTCGAATATTTGGAGGCCATATGAATAAGAAATCAGTCCTTGAACGCTATCTCGAATTGCATCCATTGAAGGCTTCAAGGCGTGGCGCGTCATTGGATATGGAGCTCATTGAACGTTGGTACTTTGAAATTCAGCTCCGAGGCGTTGCGAAGATCAAACATCAGATTGCCCATGCGAAGCGAACCGCCACCTCATTGGTGAAAGCTCAAAGTAATTTCGAGAACCTCAATCCAACTCAATTGAAGCAATTGAAGGATGCCTCAACGATGATGCGCGATCTCGCCGAGTCGCTGGTTCCGCTAGAAAATTGGGCTAAGAGCTATAAGGAGTTCTACGATAAGACGGTTCTTGCCGATCAGAATGAAGAATGCGATGCGTTTGCGCAAGCACGCTGGCATGGCGATGAAGTGGAGTTTCAGCTAGAGCTTGAGTTATTGCTTGAGGCTGACAACTTCAAAACGCGCAGTTGCGTTGGTGATTGGTTTCATTTGAATAAGCGGTATCTCAACGTACCAGCCAATGAATTTATCCTGTCGCTATATCTGACCTTTCATGAGAAACAAAGCGTGAAGGAACGGATGCGGGCAGTAGCCTATTCATTTGTTTACGCCTCCGATTGTCGCAGGGACCATTCTGAGTTGATGAGCAATCAAAAGTCCGTGTACGTGGGTACCAAAGACATTGATGCGTACCTGGCATACCGAAAAGCAAATGTGCAGGCTTCGGCGTCTGCGGCAATGAGCAAGTTGGGTGTCAACCTATAAATCCCTGATGGGCACTAGATGCCCTGGGGCAAGTGTCCATCTTCCTTATCTACTGGAGATGAATATGAGCCTCGAAAACACCTTTGAACGTCCAAGGAATTACAAATCCATGGTGCATACAGAGAAAAACCCGAGCATTGAATTGTTGATGGACCAGGTAATGGTGATTGCATCAATTTGGACATTAGCTTCAAACGATGCCTTGGAACCATCTGCTAAAGAGAAATATAAGGCTCGTGTTGTACTGGAACAGGATCATCTTCGCACGATGCTCCAGAAAGCGCTCACAGCGAAAGACAGGGTTCTGTAACTTGTCCCGTATTCACTGGGTAATCTTCTTCTAACTCTCTTTTTACCCTTGGGGCGCCGTCATGCCCCTGGGGGGGACGGTGCCCTTTCTGCTTTCAACGAAAGGAATCCCATGTCCAAGCACTTAATTAATCAAACGAACGTGAACGGTATTGAAATGGTTCTGGAATGCGGCTACGACCGCCCAACAGGCTCATTCTTTGCCAATATTCATTCCGAAGGCGACATTTACTACACCTCACTGGTGGAGCTCGGGTCGAAGGACTCTGGCTGGTTGCTCACCGTGACTGCAGAGCATGGCTTAGTAGTCCCTCGCCAAATGATGGATCGCCTGGCTATCGAAGCAATGTTCGATGGGAGTAATGATTTCATCGAGCACGAGCCTTACACGCAAACGGAATCCGACAGACGACTGCTACAGCTGGGCTTTCGCCAACAGATGCCGTCCGTGCTGCCAACCGATAACCCTGTGTGGGCTTGGTTCACTGACAGCGAGGAAGATCTTGGCACATATGCTTTGCTGCAATCCAAGGACTATCAAGCCTATGTGCCATCTCTGCTCTGTGATGTCTTGCCACAAGAAGGTGAATGGCCGGTACTCGATGAACAGGATGTGCTCAAGCGTCTTGACACGATGCATGCGCGGCTCTTGAAGGGCGCTTTCCAAAAGCATCCTGGCGAAGGCATAGGATCGGTTCTGAACCGCATTCTGGGCTTTGTGCCGCCAATTCTGCAGCTCGAATCCAAGTTGTTTGTTGTCTTCTCGGATCACGAATTCGTACAAGATAAAACGGGCTTTTGGGCTGGAGATAGTTGGGCTGGCTTTTCCGCGGCAAAGGTGTTCGGGCCGTGTGAAGTGACAGCAGAGGAGGGCGAGAACTGCATCCCTATTCACGAGGCATATGCCTTGGCGAGCGGTGCATTGCTCAAGGTCCAGTCATTTGGCGTCAAAAGCATCGCTGACGATGACTTATGCGCATCTTGCGGCCACTGCAACTATCGTCCAGGTGATATGAGCAGTTGCAGTAAAGACTGGCCTGGATACCAGGATTCCGATGGGTATCTGAAGGTGTGCTTTGCGTCCGTTATCGCCATCTAAAGCGCAAGCTATTTGAACCTCGCGCTGGCCAAGGGCCAGCGATTTTTTAACCCGGACGGGCGTTGTCGCCCAGTCGGGCCGCGCCTTTCCAATTTAGAGAGTTGGAAATGACCGCAACTAACAATCAGCCGCTTTGCACAACTGCGGATCGTCAGAGCTACGCACTGACTGCTGAACAGGTCGCCATTGCCATCGCTGGCCACGATCTCCGCACCTTTAAGGGGTGGATAGCAGCCGCGTCATCATTACTCGCTGATGCGCCTTTGATGACCGGCATTCAGGAGATACATAGCCCCTATGTGATCCTGAAAGCGGAGTTCAACGGAAAACCAGAGGTCGTTTTCTTCTACAACGAAACCAATGGCATCTACTCCCCAGATCTTGCGTCGGACTTCGACATCAGTGCCTGGTGTAACGATAGTTGGGATGGCGTCGAGGCTGAAGCCAACATCGCTACATTGACATGCCCAGACTTTGTGACCCTGCGTCACGAGCAATTGCTTAAGCAAGTCACTAACGATTCTCTGAGTCCTGGCATGTAATTGCCACACCCAAAAAGCCCAGCTCACAAGTTCTTGTGACTGGGCTTTTTTCATTGGTGGTGCCGGGCCTGCTGTCCTAGTTTCCTTGGCCGTCCGTCGATCACGGAAAGATGCGCAGAAGGTACGTTACCTCGATATGCTGCGTATTCCGGTCGAACTGACCGCCTGTGCCGGTTGCTGCTGGCCAGTCTGCTGGTCGTGACCGACTGAGTTCGGCCATGAGCGGCCCTTCACGCCGATGTAACCAAGTCAGGAAGCAGTCAGACGATGAAGCAGGACCTATTTGGAGACCTACCCCAATCCGGTCTTCAATTAGCGCGGACTCATTTAATGGGTATCCAGCGACAGCACCTATGCCAGTTAGAAGGCGTTATAGAGTCCAAGGCTGTGCAGGTTCACGATCTCTCTCCTGCTTGTGCGCGAGAGCCGCAAGTGGATGAGGTGTGCGGGTGAAGAATAGCGATAGATCTGAGTAATGGCCGTGGAACGGCAGCAGATTGCATAAAACTTGATGTGCATCAAGAGCGTTTATCCATCGGTCAGAGTCTTGAAAGTTACATCTATTAACATTGTTTTTCTTTAAAGAAAATAAGTAAAACCCTTGACAGAAATCTCCCAAAACTTCCAACGTCGCAAGGATTTCCTCTGCCTCACCGTTGAGGACGAGCAGGCTATGCGCAACCTGGACGACGCTCTTGGCGACCAGGCGTATGGCTTCGTGGAAGGCTTCTACCGTCACCTGCTTTCCTTTCCTGAGATGCGTGCACTGCTGCCGGACGACGAGGCACTGGACCGGCTCAAGGCGCTACAAATGCGTTACTTTCTCAGGCTCACGGCAGGTACCTATGACGAGGCCTATGGGGATGAGCGTCAGCATGTAGGTTTGGCACATGCTCGTATTGGACTGTCGCCCGGCTGGTATCTGGGTGCCTACAGTCACTACCTCACTGAGCTCCTTCCGCGAATTACTAGACTGCCCGAACTGACGCCAGAGCAGCGTAACGACGCAATCCAGGCATTGATCAAGGTGGTCCTGCTGGATATCGGGCTGGCCATCGATAGCTACATCACACATCGCGATACGCTGATAGCCGAACTTCGAGACTATGGCGCAGCTTTCGCGCACCTACCGCACGGCACGCTTGTGGTCACGGATGAGCTGAATGTGGTGTTTGCCAACCAGGCCTTCGCACAACTCGCAGGCCAAACACCAATGGCGCTAGCGAAAGGAGACCCGCTACCGGCCTTTATGGATGTAGGCAGCTTACCTGCATTGGTGAAGCAAGCGCTACAGCATCAACATGCCAGGGGAAGGTCGCAACTGCATTTCCACGCTCAAGCATTGGCGATCCCGGTTTCCATCACTGTCCACTCTCTGCAACAGCCCGACGGCCACGCTCAGCCACGGTTGCTGATCACCGTTGAAGATCTGCGCAAACAGGAGCAACTCAATCGTGACTTGCTCAATGCCCAGGAGGTGGCCAACATCGGTACCTGGCTCTCATACTTTGACGGCAAGCCTTCCCTCACGCCTCAAGCGGCACGTATCCTTGGTTGGCCAGTAGGCCAGCCTTTCAAATATGCTGATTTACTTGGCTGCGTGCATGCAGAAGACCGCGCATACGCAGATGCACAATGGAAAAAAGGGCTTGCCACTGGCCATTACGCGTTCGAAATGCGCATCCAGGACGGCACCAGCGTCCGCTGGGTGGATGCGCTTGGCACGATCGAGCATGACGTGACTGGCAAGCCGGTCCGGGGCTACGGCACGCTACTCGACATCACGGAGCGCAAACGGACCGAACGGCGCATGGAGAAGCTGGCGTTCTTCGATGCGCTCACAGGGTTACCTAATCGCTTTCACGGCATAGATTTGGCTCAACGCCTGCTCGACATCGCAGGCCAACGAGGTCAGCAGGCCACGGTGCTGTTCGTTGATCTCGACCGCTTCAAGGAGATCAACGACTCGCAGGGCCATTTAGTGGGAGACGACTTGCTTGCTGAAGTGGCAAGGCGGTGCGAACGCACGCTCGGGGGAGAGGGTGTGGTGGCTCGCCTGGGTGGCGATGAATTTATGTTCGTGCGCACACTCGCCGAAGGCAACGATACTATGGCCTTGGCCCATGAGGTCTGCTCAACATTGGCAAGTCCCATGAGGGTGGACGATCTTTGCTTCGAAGTGGGGGCAAGCGTCGGAGTAGCTCTTTACCCCACGCACGGTCACAGCGTAGACGAGTTGCTCCAGCGCGCCGATATCGCAATGTACCAAGCCAAAACGCAAGGCGGCGGCAATTGCCAGCTCTACGATGCACAAATGGGCCACCGGCTCCAGCGGCGCATTGCACTTGGTGTAAAACTGGAGGAGGCTCTCGCGCAATCACGCTTGGAATTGCACTTCCAGCCCAAGATAGCTTTAGATTCGTATGCGTTATACGGCGTAGAAGCGCTCGCACGTTGGCACGACGAAGAGTGGGGCTGGGTGAGCCCCGCCGAGTTTATCTCCGTTGCTGAGGAGCGCGGCCTCATCATCGCGCTCGGCGACTGGAGCTTGGACGCAGCAGCTCGTCAGTGGCGGGCCTGGAGTTCTGCCGGCATAGCGCAGCCGCCTGTGATTGCCGTCAACGTATCGGCTGCGCAGATGATGAGTGACTCCTTCTCCGAGCGTGCCTTGGCGATCATGCGCGCGCACGGCGTGAGCCCACGATGCATCGAATTGGAGATCACCGAGTCGGCGCTGATGCATGACCCTGCCAAGGCTAAGCGCGTTGCTTCCCAGTTAGTGAAACAGGGCTTCACGCTATCTATCGACGACTTTGGCACTGGCTACTCTTCGCTGGCGCGGCTACAGAGCTTTCCCGTTTCTCGGCTCAAGATCGACATGTCTTTCGTACGCGGCATGTTCAGCGAGCCTGGCAGTCTCGCCATCGTGACAGCAGTCATTGGCCTGGCCCATGCGCTGCAACTGCGGACGGTGGCCGAAGGCGTGGAAACACAAAGCCAACTCGACAAACTTCGCGACCTGCACTGCGACGAAGTACAAGGCTACTTTTTCTCGAAAGCTGTTCCCGCAGCCGAGTTGACACGCGACTGGCTGTCCCTCTGACCCTCCTCAAAAACACCATAAAAAAGAATATTCTATGCGGATCAATTTGCCAGTCACTACCAATGAGTTCACGTTTCCGGAGCGAGACACTCTGGTCTCGGTCACGGATACCAAGGGCCGTATCACTTATTGCAACCCCGCATTCGTTCACGTGAGCGGCTTCGCACACGAGGAGTTGCTGGGCCAGCCCCACAACCTGATCCGCCACCCTGAAATGCCCGCCGAGGCTTTCCGCGATTTGTGGCAAACCATATCGGCAGGCCTTCCTTGGACCGGCATCGTGAAAAACCGTCGCAAGAACGGAGATTTTTACTGGGTACAAGCCAACATCACGCCATTGCGTGACGGCGAGCAGGTCACGGGCTTCCTGTCGGTGCGCACGCTACCCACGCGCGAACAGATATTGATCGCAGAAAGGCTGTATGCCACCATGCGTGCTGAGGCAGAGGTCGGACGTGTGGTCCACACGCTACGCCATGGCACCGTACTGCGCCAAAACCTGAGTGGACGCTTGATGCGGCTACTGGCTCCTTCTACGTTTGTGCGCCTGCTGCTGGTACTGACGCTAGCTGTAATGCTTCCGCTACTGCTCACCTGGCTGAATGTCCCCTGGCTAGTCACGGGCAGTGCGGCCTTGTTGGCCGTGGCTGTGTCGTCTTTTCTGACTCACTCGCTGGCTATCGCGCCGCTGCAAGAACTTGTGCACGATGCCAATCAGCTGGCATCTGGAGACCTGTCGCACGCAATGCGTACAGGTGCCAGCGGCAGTGTCGGAAATCTTCAGCGCGCACTGTTTCAACTGAGTGTGAACTTGCGCACTGTGGTGAGCGACGTGCGCCAGGAGGTAGGGCACCTGGAGATTGCCGTGCAGGAAATCGCCAGCGGCAACCACAACCTGTCGTCCCGCACCGAAACTCAAGCCAGCAGCCTGGAGCAGACTGCCGCATCCATGGAGCAGATTAATGGCACAGTGCATAACAGCGCCCTAGCCGCCAGCCGTGGCGCCTGTTTTGCAGAAGAAGCTTCGAGCATCACACAACGCAGCAACGATGCCGTGCAGGCCGTGGGCCAGACCATGCTGGGCATCGCTGAATCGTCACGACACATTGAAGACATCGTGCACCTCATCGAGGGCGTGGCCTTCCAGACGAATATTCTTGCGCTGAACGCGGCCGTAGAAGCTGCGCGTGCGGGAGGGGCTGGGCGGGGCTTTGCTGTGGTGGCGTCGGAGGTGCGCACGCTATCTGCACGCACCGCCCAGGCAGCGCGCGATATTAAGCAGCTCATCGGCGACTCGGCCGAGCGCGTGGCATCGGGCGCCACCGCTACAGGCGAAGCGCGCGAGCGCATGGCCGAAGCATTGTCAGCGGTGCAACGCGTAAGTGCTGTGCTGGGTGAAATTAGTACCGCAGCCATAGAGCAGCAAACCGGTATCTCACAGGTCAACGCTGCTGTGGCGCACATGGACTCGATCACCCAACAAAACGCTGCGATGGTGGAGGAACTGGCCGCAGCCGCGCAATCGCTGCGAGGTCAAGTAAACAGTGTGAGCAACTCAATGCGCCTATTCCGTCTCGAGCGCGGCGAAGCGCCTTTGTCGCAAGCCAATGCAGTGGAACTGCGGCGAATAAATCGGCTGCGGTAAATGAAAGAATAGGTAGTGTTTGTCTATCTGTCTAGAGACCTCTAGAGCGACCTGGGCTCCCAGAAGGACCAGGGCGGTTAGCGCCTGGGGTTTTGCGTGACGAGCAAATTGCTCTCTCCTACGATGTAGAAGGCTGAATGTGCCAATGGCCTTGGTTTGTGCCGATGGCTGAGGGCGCTTCACTACTTCGAACTGGTCGTTGGAAGGCCTTTTCTCGAACTTCTGCTTTGGGTTGCGAGCAGTCCTTGGGTACTGGCTACTACCGGCGGCATGAGTTTTCATTCCATAAGTCTCATCACAAGCCGACATTGATAAGTCACTTCGACTAGCCTGAAATGAAGCTTCATGCATTAATTCAATGTTTGTTGTATTATTGATTTATGAAAGAAGCAAATGTCATCCGCTCACTCTCCGCTCTAGCGCACGAAGCTCGGCTACGCGTATTTCGTGCGCTTGTTGTTGCAGGACCTGAAGGCCTGACACCTAGTGCAATAGCTGAGCAGCTCGGCATCGCACCGAATGCACTGTCCTTTCATCTGAAAGAGCTTTTTCATGCCGATCTGGTAAGCCAGGAGCGGCAGGGGCGCAATGTGCTCTATCGAGCAGCGTTTCCTGTCATGAATGAGCTGCTGGCGTATCTCACCGAGAACTGCTGCCAAGGCGTGGTTTGCACCTCTGACACGGCAACTTCATGCCATTGCTAAAGGGAGCTTCATCATGAAACGCTTTCACGTACACCTACATGTCGACGATCTGAACAAGAACATTGACTTCTATTCCAAGTTATTCGGGGCTGAGCCCTCTCGAGTGGAATGTGACTATGCAAAGTGGATGCTGGACGACCCACGCGTGAATTTCGCCATCTCTACGCGCGGTAACCAAGCATCAGGGCTTGACCACTTGGGCTTCCAGGCCGATGAGGCAACCGAGTTGGCTGAACTCAAGCAGCGCGCGCAGGCCGCTGATATGGCACTTCTTGACGAAGGCGAAACCTCTTGCTGCTATGCCCGCAGCGAAAAGCACTGGGTTACCGATCCACAGGGAGTGGCCTGGGAACACTTTCACACGCTGGACAACATCCCAGTCTTCAATGAACCAGAGCGAGTCGTTGCACAAAGCGCGACCTGCTGCACGCCTCATATCGCGCCAGTACAAGCCTCGTCTTGCTGCACCCCCAGTTCCTCCTCTAAGTCCTGCTGCTGATCCATCATGTCTGACAACAAAGCTCCCCTGAATGTCCTGTTCCTGTGCACCCACAACTCGGCGCGCAGCATCCTGGCTGAGGCCTTGCTCAACGATATGGGACAAGGCCGCTTCAAGGCCTATTCGGCGGGCAGCAGTCCGCGCACCAACCAGCAACCTAACCCGCTAGGCCTGCAAGTGCTGCAAAAGGCTGGCGTTTCTGTGGAAGGTCTGCGTAGCAAGAGCTGGGATGAATTTGCCGTGCCTGGTGCACCCCACATGGATCTGATCATCACGGTCTGCGACAACGCCGCTGGTGAAGTCTGTCCGTTCTGGCCTGGTCATCCCGCCACGGCGCATTGGGGCTATCCGGACCCCTCGGAAGGCGATGCCTCTGATGAAGCCAAGCTGGAAGCCTTCCGCCAGACCATGCATATGATTCGTCGCCGTCTGGAGTTGTTGGTCAATCTTCCCGCGCAAAAGCTGGAGCAGGCCATGCTCCAGTCCACAGCGCGTGAGCTGTCGTCTCACTGAATCGACGCAGCCTTTGCACCACCCGGACGTAGGCCTTCATGCCAACGTCCGAGGCCTCAAGCCAGGGGGAACGCCCACGTCTCGCCCCGATGCCACATCCAAGCTTTTCTAGGACCCATGCGTCATGTTGACGGCCATCCTGATTTTCATCTTCACACTGACGCTAGTCATCTGGCAACCGCGCGGCCTTGGCATTGGCTGGAGCGCCTCGATTGGCGCCGCTGTCGCGCTGCTGCTGGGGGTCGTGCACTTAGCTGATATTCCAGTTGTCTGGCATATCGTCTGGAATGCCACGGCGACCTTTGTTGCCGTCATCATCATCAGCCTTTTGCTGGACGAGGCCGGTTTCTTCGAATGGGCCGCATTGCACTTTGCCCGCTGGGGTGGCGGCAGCGGAGTCAAGCTGTTTGCTTTCATCGTGCTGCTGGGGGCCGCCGTTTCGGCCTTGTTCGCCAATGACGGAGCAGCCCTGATTCTCACGCCTATCGTGATGGCCATGCTGGTGGCGCTGGGCTTTTCTGCGGCAGCAACGCTGGCGTTTGTCATGGCCGCCGGGTTTATTGCCGACACAGCGAGCCTGCCGCTGATCGTCTCCAATCTGGTGAATATCGTCTCCGCCGACTTTTTCAAGATCGGCTTCAACGACTACGCGTCGGTGATGGTGCCGGTCAACATCGTCTCGGTTATGGCCAGCCTCGGTGTGCTGCTGCTGTTTTTCCGACGCGATATTCCTGCCACCTACGACGTGGCCCAGCTCAAACAGCCCTCGGCTGCGATCAAGGATGTGGCCACCTTCCAGGCTGGCTGGGTCGTGCTGGTCTTGCTGCTGGTCGGCTTCTTCGCGCTGGAGCCCCTGGGCGTCCCTGTCAGTGCCGTGGCCGCCGTGGGAGCTGCGATCTTGTTGGCGGTGGCTGCGCGTGGCCATGTCATCAGCACCAGGAAGGTGCTTCATGGTGCTCCATGGCAGATCGTGGTGTTCTCGCTGGGTATGTATCTGGTGGTCTATGGGCTGCGCAACGCGGGGCTTACGGATTACATCGCCATGTTGCTGAACCAGTTTGCAGCCGGTGGCGTGTGGACCGCTTCACTGGGCACAGGCGTGCTGTCTGCGGTGCTGTCTTCCATCATGAACAACATGCCCACGGTCTTGATCGGAGCCTTGTCCATCGATGCATCCACGGCCAGCGGGACGGTCAAGGAAGCCATGGTCTATGCCAATGTGATTGGCTGCGATCTCGGCCCCAAGATCACGCCGATTGGCAGCTTGGCCACCTTGCTGTGGCTGCATGTGCTCGCCAAGAAAGGCGCAACCATTGGCTGGGGCTACTACTTCAAAGTCGGCTCGGTGCTGACCATGCCCGTGCTGCTCATCACACTTGCAGCGCTGGCCTTGCGGCTCAGCGTGGCGTCTTGAATCTTTGCAATGGGAATCTAGCGCTATGAGCGACATCACGATCTACCACAACCCTGCTTGCGGTACCTCTCGCAATGTTCTGGCCCTGATCCGCAACAGCGGGGAAGAGCCCACGGTCATTGAATACCTCAAGACGCCTCCTGATCGCGCCACGCTGGCGGGCCTGATCCAGGCCATGGGCATGCCAGCGCGCGATCTGTTGCGCCAAAAAGGGACGCCGTATGACGAGCTTGGCTTGGGCGAGCCCAAATGGACGGACGAGCAATTGATTGATTTCATGCTCCAGCACCCCATTCTTATCAATCGCCCGATAGTGGTCACCCCTCTGGGAGCCCGCTTGTGCCGTCCCTCGGAGGCCGTGCTGGACATCCTGCCGCAGCCTCAGCAGGCCGCCTTCTCCAAAGAGGATGGGGAAGCCGTCATTGACTCGAAAGGAAACCGAATTGGCAAGCACTGATCTACCGAACCTCGACGAACAAGTCTTTGAAAAGCCCAGCCTGGAAGGCCTGCTGCCCGCACAGCGTGCGACGCACGCGCCGCGCATACTGCTGCTGTATGGCTCGGTTCGTGACCGCTCCTATAGCCGACTGCTGACCGAAGAGGCGGCGCGCCTGCTGCGCAAGATGGGTGCCGAGACCAGGATCTTCGATCCGCGTGGCCTTCCGCAGCCCGATGGTGCCCCCGACGATCACCCGAAGGTCAAGGAACTGCGTGAGCTGGCTGTATGGGCCGAGGGCATGGTCTGGACGTCTCCTGAGCGTCATGGTGCGATGAGCAGCATCCTCAAGGCGCAGATTGACTGGATTCCATTGTCCGCTGGTGCCGTGCGACCGACGCAAGGCAAGACATTGGCAGTAATGCAAGTCTCGGGTGGCTCGCAGTCCTTCAATGCGGTCAACCAGATGCGGGTGCTGGGTCGCTGGATGCGCATGATCACCATCCCGAATCAGTCGTCTGTTGCCAAGGCATTTGCCGAGTTCGACGAGGCTGGCAGGATGAAGCCCTCTTCGTATTACGAACGGGTCGTGGACGTGATGGAAGAGTTGGTCAAGTTCACTCTGCTGACGCGAGACTGTTCGGACTACCTGGTGGATCGCTACAGCGAGCGTCGCGAAAGCGCCGAAGAGCTGTCTAAACGGGTCAATCAGCGCAGCATCTAAGCGGTTACACATGGCGCGTAGAGGGAGCGCCTGGGGGCAACGACAACAATAGGAAGCAAACGATGTCTTTCCACGATGTGATCATCATTGGTGCGGGCCAGGCAGGCTTATCGGTAGCGTATTTCCTGCGTCGTACCAACTTATCGGTGCTGCTACTTGATGCGGAGGAGGCTGGTGGAGGAGCTTGGCAACATGGATGGGACTCGCTGAGGCTTTTTTCTCCTGCTTCCTGGAGTTCCATCGCAGGATGGCCTATGCCGCCTTCTGGCGAGCAGTATCCAAGTCGTGACCATGTAGTCGACTATCTCCGAAAGTACGAAACGCGCTACGAGTTCCTGATTGAGCGGCCGGTGCTGGTCACGAGTATTGAGCCAACGGAGCAAGGTTTCCAGGTCAACGCGGGTGCGAGAAGCTGGCATTCACGTGCCGTTGTATGCGCCACGGGTACATGGCGAAACCCATTTGTGCCCGAAGTTGAAGGTATGGCGTCCTTCAAAGGACAACAGCTGCACTCAGCTCAGTACGTATCTCCCGAGCCGTTCAAAGGCAAGAGGGTGATGGTGGTCGGGGGAGGAAACTCCGGCGCTCAGATCTTGGCGGAAGTCTCACTCGTAGCGGAGTCCACAACCTGGGTCACGTTGGAGCCTCCAGCTTTTCTACCGGATGAGGTCGATGGGCGAGTGCTCTTTGAGAGGGCCACCGCACGTTGGCAGGCCTTGCAGGAAGGCAAAGATCCAGAGAATCTGCCGGGTGGCTTTGGTGACATCGTGATGGTTCCTCCGGTCCTCGACGCACGGAATCGTGGCGTGCTGCATTCTGTGGGGCCGTTCGCGCGCCTCTCCACAGAAGGAGCTCAATGGGCCGATGGGAGCTCAAAGGCCTTTGATGCGATCATTTGGTGTACTGGGTTCCGACCCGCTCTACAGCCTTTGGAATCGCTGGGCCTCGTGAATGATTCCAAAGTTGCCGTGGAGGGCATGCGGGCAAGCGACCGGCCCGGCCTGTGGCTGGTGGGCTATGGCGAATGGACAGGACCTGCATCTGCCACGCTTATTGGCGTCATGCGTACCGCTCGCGACACTGCAAGTGAAATCGCGCAGCATCTATCACGGAGCGAATGACTGCTTCTCCTTATTTCGGAAGACCGCAATGGGTCGATTGCTGCCGGTGGTCAGTACAAGCAGGCCGGTCATCACGTCTCGGAATGATGGTCAATTAAGGCCAGCGCCCGCAAACTCGCCGCGCCAACTGTCAACACTGTTTGACGGGCAGAAATCTACCGTTTATTCTCCTGCACGTGAACGCCCTTGGGCACACATAGACGACTGAGCTTTTGAGAGTCGTCAACCGATCCCCCAAGGATCGGTCAAAGCATTACCTCGCAACCCGGATGGGGATCATCGCCCCATCCAGACCTTGCGGTCAGGTGTGGCTGTGCTCCGTCCAAACATTGGAAATTTGGAGTCATCATGCAGCAACAACAAGCACCTGCTCAACGTGAGTTTTTCAACCTGCACGCTAACGGCATTGGATATTTGTCCCGTGTTCGTTGGGTTACGCCCACTGGTCGTGGTCGCAAGGCTGAACCGTTCCTCGCTTGCGCTATCAGTGCGCTGCGTGGGGCAGCGGATTCTCCTGACTACACCTACTTCGATTTGCGCGTGTCCTCTGCCGAGGCCATCGAGCTTATCGAAAGTCTGCAAAAGGAAGTTGATGAGCGCCGCAAGGTGCTGATCTCTTTCCGTATAGCTGACCTCTATGCTCACCCGTATGAACGAGACGAGCGTGATCAGAAGGGACGCCCCACCGGGAAGAAGGAACTGGCCGGCCTCATCAAGGGCCGTCTGATTCTTGTGAACTCGGTGAGGGTCGATGGTCAGCTCGTGTATCAACGTGCCGAGTCGAATGCGGAGGCTGCTCATGTCGGCAGTCAACCGCAGGGCGATGAAGCGTTCTACGATGATCATGGTGTTGGCAGTCCCGAGCAGGGCGGCCAGGATGAGCAACCACATGGACCTGCACCGCAGGAACGTGCACAAGCTCCAGCTCCACGTCAGCAACCTCAGTATCGTGCTCCTGCTCCGCAGGGCCGTACACCTTCGGCGCCTACGCGCCAGCCAGCCCGCTCTGGCGGGTACGGCAGTACGCCTGGCCATCAACGGCAAGGCGGATATGCTGATCGACGCGAACATGATTACGCGTAATCAGCAGTAGCCACCCACCCCTGAATTGCGAAAGCAATTCAGGGAGTGATTTGTGGCCCGAATTCCCTGGAATTGCGCTATGCTCTCAGCCTTTCCAAGTGTTTGCCGGTATCACTCAAACCAAACCGGATGCTAGGCAACTAGCGAAGCAGGTGAGCCTCTGAAACTTGCGCGCCCTACGGGCCGAGGCACTTATAGACGGTACACACTTCACTCGTTGACGCACACCTCGAACCGGTGTGTTCTGTCTCATTCCCAAAGGATCGGAAGTCCTTTGGAGATTCCAAACAGCACTCCACAGGCATATGCGTGTGGAGTGTTTTTCTTTCACCCACGCGGGCCTGGCCCCGCGTTGGACTGGTGCTCCGCAATCTGATGGAGCAAAAGCTTGATAAAGCTCGAAAACGTGACGTTGCGTGTCAAACAAATTCGAGGGGGCCGCTACGGCGATTTCTGCGTCGGGGAGCTATTCCACCAGTGCTGCGAACTCAAGGTCAAGGATTCACTCCTGGATCAGTTTGAAGAAGGCGAGTATCACGGTACTGTTTGGATCAGCCGAATCTTTCTGCACCAGTACATTGCGTTTGGAAAAGCCGTCACGGAGATGAGAGCAACGCTGCATGACATGCAGCTCGATAGCGCCTCCGACGCTCCTGTCGAAACGGAATTGGCCGAGCCCGACCCACTGCTTGAATCGCCATCCCTGGCGTCTCAAACGCCTGTGTGGTCAGCTCCGCTGCCCGCGCCGAGTACCGAGTCGAAGACCGAGGGGTCCAGGCGGTTGGGCGAACAGATGCGAGAGCGCATTGAGAGAATAAAGCGAAACCCTGGGCAACCAGCCCAAGCAATTGCACAAGCGTCCTCAGTCGAAGATGTAGGTCAGGTCGATACGCCCGATCTTCCTGAAGTGCTCCGGGAATACTGGGATCAGATCCGCGCTCTTCAACCAGTGAAGCTCGATCCCACTGTCGATCGCTCGATGTTGCGAGAGCAGACCAAGGCCATCGGCCAACTGGGCTCCTATAAATTTGTGTTCCAAGATCAAACTTGGCATCCAAAATAAAGCCCATCGCCCGCATCAGCGGGCTGATCCATATGCGTGAACGCGCGTATATGGATCAGCCTACTGCCTGGTAGCCAGGCAGCGGGAAGGTGGAATTAGGGTGGCTGCGACCTGATGCGCAGCGGCTTTGCGATAGTGCGTGTCCGGTGAAAGCCAAGCCGGCCTCGTGACCGCGCCGTTCCTTGGCTGTCTGAGCCCGTTGTGACAGCCGGCCAGCCTAGCGGCCTGGGTACTGTAATCTGGCAATGCCGGGAGCCCGATGGGTTCCCAGAGTGTCTGCAGCAATTGCGGATCTTCTGGGAAACCATCTGACCATCAATATGGTTTCGCGCACTTTGAGCCCTTGAAAAGTGCAGGCAGCAATGCCATGGGCATCATTTTTCTATAACCCTCGCGGGCACAACTGTCCGCAAGGGCCGGCGTGCCCGCTCCTTATCGGGAGGAGTCTCCATGGGCACACCTTCCAGCCTTAAGCTCATTGCTTGGTCTGAGGACCAGCGCATGCAAATGCATGACGCCTATCGCAAGTTCGTGGCGATGTGTACCGAGCAGGACTACGAAGCACTGATGCGACTGCGCGAGCAGGTTGCACCAGGGCAGGTTTGTTCGATCGTGACGCTGATCAGTTCTTGCTATCAAAAGCCGGAGCTGCTTGACGGCATGCCGTCGAGCTTGGTTCAACTATTGAAAGAGCGGAATTTGCCGCCGCCGTCTGCTGACGCATCCTCTTTCTAAGAATAGGTAGCGCATCGCGCGCATCCATTTCCTCGAAAAGATGCACTAGGTCCAGAGGCTCCTCAAGACGAGGAGTCCCTGTTATCACTCTCAACTGGGGACGCTTTTCAGTCATCTGGAAAGTGTCTCACGTTTTCAACCTCTCTCAACCCCGGATGGGCCGTGTCCCATTCGGGCGCGCTCGTCCTTTTCCCCCATCAACAGGAGAAAAGACATGACGCAAATCGTTCAATCGCAAGCAACTACTGGTGTGACTTACGGCGTTCTCGCTGCTCAATGTGGCGAGGTTCTGCCGATGCAGGTTCTGCGTAGTGGAGGCGGCTTCTACCTCGGTACTTGTACCGAGCGTGGCCCGTTCACTCGTGAATCTCTGGAGACTTGGAATACCCAAGCCAAGGCTGAAAAGGCCTGGGCGAAGGGTCACTGGTCCCAGAAGGACCACCTTTAAACCCGTGCCAGTCCCTGAGAAATCAGGGCTGGCATTTTCTTTCCCTATGGGGCTTTGGTCCCTATGGGCTGGAGTTCCCTGAGCCTTGTTTGGAGGACTCTATGTCTATTAGTGCAAATGAAGCTGCGTTCAAAGAGCTTCTCCTGTGGACTCAGAATGAGCCCGCGCATCGCTACGAGGTCTACGACACGCATATGGAGGTGAAATACCGGCTCTATATCGCGAAGGACGCTATTGCTAAGGCAACTGAGCTGGGCTTGACAGCCTTCCAGTGTCGTCTCATGGACCGCACCGTGGAGCAGATCCGGTATGTCAATGGCATATGGATGCATGAAGGCGGCAGCATGCTGTCGACCGTGCAGAGGCTGTTCGATCATGAGGCGCTCTTTCACATCATGCGTCGCCTAGAGATGCGTGCTGAGATTGAGGAGCTGCAGTCGCCAGACGTTGAAGACGTAATGGCGCTTGCCGATACCGTGGCCTTTCGCCGCATTCAAGACTTGCCTGCTCAGCAGTCAGCAGCGTCCGTCATCGCGGTGCATGCACGCTCTAACCCTCTCTACCGAGAAGCCTTGAAGCGGGCATTGCCGCGCCTCGACATCTACGGAAAGGTTCAAGAACTTACCGGCGTGGGTCTTGATCCTGACGAGATCCCGTTCTAAGCGGTACTGACGTACCACCTCTTTAACCAAGCCAGCTCTCCATAAGGAGACTGGCTTTTCTATTTCTGGAGCTGCCCATGGCCTTAATGTTCTCGCGCCTGGCGCACAACTATGTCAAAAACGGCTACTACCCCACGGACGAGGAATCCATACGCCGGATCTCAAACCTGCTGCAGATGCCCGAGAAGGGGGGTATACGCATGTTTGACCCTTGCTGCGGCGAGGGCAGCGCGCTCGCCGATTTACGGCAGCTACTGACCGTCGATCGAGGGCGAATCGGCGGTGCCGAGGCCTTTGGCATCGAGCTCGACCGTGACAGAGCGCGTCATGCAAAGGGAATCCTCGACCGTGTGATTCATTCGGACGTGCACGATGTCGTGCTCAAGCCGAGAAGCATGGGCCTGCTGTTTCTAAATCCGCCTTATGGCTTCGGCGTAGCCGATCAATCAGCCCAGCGCTCGCTGTTGGCGGAGGCTGATAAGGCCGAGCGCCTGGAGCGAACCTTTCTTCGGAAAACCTTGCCATATCTCGCCTATGGCGGAGTGCTTGTCTACATCATTCCGCACTACGCGCTCGACGACGAAATACGCAGCTACCTGGTGCGCAACTTTGAGGATCTGCGGATCTTCATGGCGCCAGTGCAGCAGTTTCGACAATGCATTGTGATTGGCAAGCGCTGCCGGGCAACCCATGCCACCAAGGCGGCCCTGCAGCCACTGACTGAGGCCCAGGCCTCGGAAGAGGGCGCCCCTGTCATTCCAGACTCCTGGGAGTTGGAGCCATATGTCATTCCTGCGCTGCAGGTCGATCAGGAGTTCGACTTCCACGCTGTGCAGATCGATGCCGAGCAGCTCGGCGACGAGCTGGACAAGTATGAATCGAGTCTGCTTTGGAGCGGGCTTTCATCGCAGTTCAGTCAGGTCGGCGGCGCTTGTCGACCGCCGTTGCGCGATCTGACGCCATGGCACCTTGCGCTTGCCCTTGCGGCTGGCCAGGTGGTCGGAATGATCCACGGCGCCGGCGGCAGAACGCTCCTGATAAAGGGGGATACCTACAAGCGCAAGGAGCGCAAGGTGTCCGTTGACTTTGACGAGAAAGGTCAAGCATCGCAAACCACGGTGATGCTGGACCGATTCGTCCCCGTCATCAATGCCATCGAGTTCACACCCGACCACCGGCTGGGTCGGATCGTCAACGTCGCATAGTTTTTCTTTAACCACTGCTGGCCTCGGCCAGCGAACCGCAACCCCCTGGGGACACTTTCCCAGGGAAGGTCGTCCTCGTTCATTCACTTGATTGGAGATGACCTTGAGAAATGCTGTGAAGCCAGCACAACCAGCGCAGCGTTATGACACACCGCTGTTTCGACCGGGCCGATGCGTAGCAACGCTGGGCCTAGACAACCTAATTTGCCAGGGGACCATCAATCCCCACGAGCTCCTGCAGCGGCACATCTGTGGCGATCCAGGCGAGCTGGCCAACACGAAGTTGGTCATGCTTGCGCGCGACTTGGAAGCGGCGCGTGGCCAGCGACTATCTGCATTTCTCGTCAACAGCGAGTATGTATGGGTACTGACAAGTGCTGACTGGTCGGTGACGAAGCTGATGCTTCCATCCGAATGGAGCGCTGAAGCACGCGCAACGTAGTTCCTTACGGGAAACACGCTGTAAATCTAACCACCCTTGGGGGCACTAGCCCCTAGGGCCGGTGGTCCCCGATTTCTTAAACGAGGACCATCATGCAAACACAATCACCTACTACGGCGGCAGCTCCACTTTTTCAGTTGGGCCGCTGTGTGGCCACAGTTGGAGTCGACGATCTACTTCGTCGTCTCGCCCTCAATCCGTACGACTTGCTCTCTAGGCATGTGCGCGGGGATTGGGGGGACTTAGACGAGTCAGATAAGTCATTGAATCGACGGGCGCTTTTAGACAGAAGCCGTCTCATGTCTTCCTACTCGGTAGGCGATAAGAAGGTATGGGTCATAACCGACGCAGATTGGGCGGTCACGACCATTTTGCTGCCCTCGGAATATTGATGGCGAGCTCGATGAATACCGTCCAGCTGCTTGAACACATCCTCAGCCTCCATCTGCAGGGGCTGACGACGCAGGACGAGCTCATGCTCGAAGCGCTTGCAGAGTTGCCCGCCAAGATCCCCCAGATCCTGGATGCGCTCAACAAGGCATGTGATGCATCAGCCAGTCTTGAGAACGTCATGCTTCATCTCGGGGAGCGCATGACGGAATCGGACCGGACGTTTCGCAATCTGGTTTCACTCGATCTGTCACTGGCGCTTGGCCTGCTTGCTTCCAGCAGCAAGCCATGCATCAGTGATGGATTCTGATACGACCCATTAAACCCATGAGAACCGGCTACAGCCGGTTTTCCCCAGCCTACCTATAGGGTGAGCTGCGGAAAACCGTTTGACCTATCAGAAGCGGTTTTAAGGCGCGCTGAGCCACGAAAGCGCACCAGGTCGAGAGACCTTGGCATTTCTTCAACCACCCGTGCGGGCCTTTCCCGCAGGGGAGGGGCTCGCTCTATCCACTTCAACCAGGAGCGATCCATGAACACATCTTTCTCTAACAACATCCGTGATGGCCACCGCGGGAACACTGAGATTGATCTCGGCGACCGGCGTGTGCTCACCGTCTTAACACGTAAGTTAAATAGCTCCCTCGTCACATCGGCCTCTGTGTCATTGGTGGAGGGAGGTTTCAAGCGCTTTGTAATGGGTTTCGGCGGCGATGGCGATTTCAGCAAGACGCTCGTGGCTTCAAAGCCTAAGCGTGTGACTGAGAAGGTTGTCCGCGAACAGCATACGCAGGCGCTGACCCAGATCGAGGACCTCAAACTGCAGGTCGAGATGCACTACGACGCCTTGGAAAAACGCAAGGCGGCTGCCCATGCATGAGCTGGAGGAAGCAGCGCGGGATGTCGTTGACTCCTGGGAGTCGGGCGACCTTGCCGGTGCTGTCACGCAGCTCGGCAGGCTTCTCAACAACCAGGATCTGAATCGCGCTGAGTGCGCCGATGCAATCGCCCGTGCCAGGGAGATCCACTCCGATGACCATTGCGTCATCGATCCCTTGCCGCTGGTTGCGCCGGCGGAAGACGGTACCTACGTCGCCGCCTGGCTCTGGATACCGAATCCATAGTCTTTCATCCACCCACACGGGGCACGCCCCTTGTGGGCTGCTCCATAAAAGGAGCATTTCATGCAAAGAGCGCTTCACCGTATAGAGGGTTTCGCGGATCTATGGGCCGACGCTTGCCTGCGGAACGATGAGGGCGAGCTCATGTTTCTCTCGTTCTATGGGCGCGATGCTTCTGCCATGCAGTTCATCGCGGCTATGGAGCTGGGCAGGACTGACCACGGAATCACGGATTTCACGTTGGTGAGCCCTGAAGGAACGCGTAACCATGTCCAGGTTGGATCTGCGGAGCGCCTGGGAAAGTTCACCGGCCGTCTACCGCGTCAGAACCTCTTTGGATCTTTGAACCATCTGTTCGTCTACGACAAACGCTTACAGGAGATCGACAAGCCCAACCGCATTGGCTGGGTGGTGTCCAACGTCGACGCCGGCATCGAGGCGAAGGTGTGGGCTCTGGTGAAAACCTTGGCTCCCATCGCGCTGCTCGATCACTGGCAAGGACCCTTGATTGCCTGGTGTCGAGAGAAGGGCGCTGTCCACGAGCTCGGGGGTGGCCTCTATCCGCGCATCGGAAATCTTCGCGCGCTGCGTGTAAGTATTTCTGATCACTTCATTCGGCATGTAAGTGAGGGCGTTCGCAACCGCGTTCTCCTTCCTTAACTCCATCAAGGCCTCGCCAGAGGCCTTTCTCACCTTCATTCATCTAACCGTTGGGCGCGCACTCCTTTGTGGGGTGTGCGCTCATTTTTTTGGAGCAAACAATGAACGATTTGGCAATTGCTGAGCCCGCTGTGACAGAGGCATCGACTACTGCGGCCAAGGCCGCCCTGGTGGTACAGGAAGTCGCAGATGAACTTGGCACGATCGAAGGCGCAGATTTCCTGGCCGAAGTGATTGATGAAACCCTGCCCCTTGGAGATTTCATACGCGAGTTTGGCCAAGGGCTGCTCGATCAGGTCCGGTCACAGAACCCGCCTGTCTATTTACCGCAGCGCGACCAACTGTCCGAGGCCTGGCTGGCCCGCCAGCAGATCCTCGACAATTTGAAGCGCAAGCCATTCAAAGAGCAATCCGAAGCGGTTCAGGCCATCGTAAAGCTCCTGGCTGATCGAGGCGAGCCGGCTGCGGTGTTAAACGCGGAGATGGGCACGGGCAAGACCATGATGGCCATCTGCGTGTCTGTGCTGCTTCAGCAGCTGCAGCGACGTAATCCGCGCACGCTTGTGATCTCACCGCCGCACCTTGTCTACAAGTGGCGGCGCGAGATTCTTGACACGGTACCCGGCGCTCGGGTCTGGATCTTGAATGGCCCGGACACACTGCGCAAGCTGCTGCAGATGCGTGCCCGCTTGGGCATCACAACGAGCCAGCCGGAGTTCTTCGTGCTGGGCCGTGTGCGGATGCGTATGGGGTTTCATTGGCGTCCGTCCTTTATCGAACGCACCATCCTCGTTGGTGGCCAGCGTTTCGTGGCTGCATGCTGCCCCTGCTGCATGCGGCCGCTCGAATCGAAGGGCGATGACGACGAGACCTTGCCCATGTCCGTGCCCTTGGCCAAGCAGGTCCTCAGTGACCGCCGGCGAAAGTGCGAACACTGCAACTCGACGCTGTGGACGCTGATTCGCAATGGGCGGCCCATCGACTCCATGTCCGATCTGGTGGTCAACGCACTTCAGCAGATGCCAACCATCGGCCCGGTTTCTGCGAAGCGGCTGCTCAGCAAATTTGGAGAGAAAACACTGGCTGCGATGCTGGAGGACAACGTCTACGAGTTCTTGAACTTGATGGACGAGAACGGGGAGCTGGTATTCAGCGACAAGCAGGCGAAGCGCATGGAGCGAAGCCTGGCCACGTTCGAGTTTTCAATCGGGCAGGGCGGCTATCAGCCCACGGAGTTCATCAAGCGCTATCTGCCGACCAACTACTTTGGTTTGCTGGTGGTCGATGAAGGACACGAGTACAAAAACGAGGGCTCGGCCCAGGGTCAGGCAATGGGCGTGTTGGCCAGCCAGTGCGAAAAAGTGCTGCTGCTGACGGGCACACTCATGGGCGGCTATGCGGATGATCTTTTTCACCTGCTCTGGCGCGTCAATCCCAGGGTGCTGATCGAGGACGGCTTCAAGCCATCCAAGACCGGCTCCATGGCTGCCGCGACCATGGGCTTCATGCGCGTGCATGGAGTGCTTAAGGACATCTACAAAGAGACCTCAACTACTTCCCACCGCACGGCCAAGGGCAAAGGCGTGACTGTTCGCACAAGCAAGGCTCCAGGGTTCGGCCCTGTGGGTATCTTGCGTTACGTGCTTCCCATTACGGTATTCCTAAAGCTGCGGGACATTGGGCAGAAGGTGCTGCCGGCGTATGACGAGTCCTTTGTTGACGTGCAAATGCGCGATGACCAAGCCGAGGCATACGTCGCTATGTCGATGAAACTGGTGCAGATCCTTAAGCAGGCCTTGGCCATGAAGGACAGCACGCTGTTGGGTGTGGTCATGAACGTATTGCTTGCATGGCCAGAATGCTGCTTTCGTTCGGAAACGGTGAGGCATCCAAGAAGCAAGGAGCTGCTGCACATGCAGCCGGCTCTGTTCGATGATGTGGAATGCACTCCGAAAGAGGCCAAGCTCATTGAGCTCTGCATGGATGAGAAAGCCCTCGGCCGCAAGGTCCTGGTCTATTCAATCTATTCAGGCACCCGCGACACCACGGCCCGGTTGCGCATGCTGCTCGAAGCCAGGGGGTTCAAGGTAGCTGTGCTGCGTGCCAGCGTAGATGCGGCCAAGCGTGAAGACTGGGTAGCAGACCAGGTAGAGCGAGGCATCGATGTGCTCATCACCAATCCCGAACTGGTGAAGACTGGCCTGGATTTGCTTGAGTTCCCAACGATCGCTTTCATGCAATCGGGATTCAATGTCTACACGATGCTTCAGGCGGCCAGGCGCTCCTGGCGCATTGGTCAGAAGCATGATGTTCGCGTGATCTTCCTTGGCTACGCCGGCACTTCGCAAATGGAATGCCTGCGCCTCATGGCCAAGAAAATCGCGGTATCGCAGTCCACCTCCGGAGATATGCCTGAAAGTGGACTGGACGTTCTCAATGACAACGAGGGCGAAAGCATTGAGATGGCTCTCGCGAGAGACCTTTTGACGATGTAGCCCATTTTGACCACAAGCTGTTTTCACAGCTTGTGGTCATTTTTTTTATTTTGGAGGCACTTGACAGACATACAATTGTCACGCACAGTTACACAAGGCTTCGTTGGAAATCTTCGCGTCACCCCTTGTGAGAAGCCCACAAGATATGTCCCACGCGGAGTACCAATGAAATAACGCCATATTCTTCCAAGCACAGTCCATACAGGCTGTCGCATCACTTCAAAGACTCCCATAAGTTCTTAGCCCTCGATTACTTGAAACATCGAGCGCGGCTCCATATTTGAAACAGAGGTTCCATATGAAGATTTCTAGCACCCTTTCTATTGTGGCAATTGCCTGTGTACTCGCCGCATGTGGCGGTGGCGGTGGCGGCGACAGCAGCAGTGGAGGTGGTAGCAACAACAACGGCGGTTCTACACCTCCGGCCGAGGTCATTCCTCCGTCTAATAGTGCCTATCCGACGGCAATTGAGAAGTCAACCTATACCGAAAAAGACAAGGTTGATATTTACTCGACGATTAATAATTTCCGCACGACATGCGGCTTTAGCTCCATTAAGCAGAATAGCCTGCTTGACACCGCTGCTAATGGACATGCTATTTATCTTCAATCAAATAGCACGATCGGACACACCCAGAACAGCGGAAACATTAATTTCACGGGCGCGACGTTGCTCAATCGCGCTAATGCAGCTGGCTATCAGCCTTCTGTGCTCGCCGAAATAGCAGGGTCTAATAACGGCGGAACATTGTTGGCCGGAACAAGCCCGTCAGGTATCAAAATATCTAAAGATGCCCCAACGGGACAAGCGTTGATCAACAGTTTGTTTTCTACTGTTTATCATCTCAGCGGCGCTACAAAAGAATGGTCAGAAATGGGGATTGGATATTCCGCGTCAGGAAATCTCACACCGTTGCCCGGTGAGACCATGTACTATGCGGCTGCTGTCGTTAACTTTGGAGTGCCTGCAGGCAGCAATGCTCCGGTTTACACGGGGGGGAAGATCCGCAGCTTCCCTTGCGACGGTATCGACGGCGTATCTCCAATTTTCACAACAGAGATTCCTAGCCCATATCCTGCTCGTGATTTCAATGCTTCGCCCATGGGAACCCCTATCATGCTTGCGTCGGCAGCTGGAGGCAGCATTGAAATTTCCAAAGCATCTATTACGGCAGTTGGAGCAAGCACATCCGTGGCTGTGAAGATCCTGAATTCAGCGGATGACGTACATAAACTGGTTGCCAACTCTGAAGCCTTCGCTATTCCTGATCTGCCTTTGGCAGAAGATACAAGCTACTCTGTAGCAATTAGTGGGACTGCAGATGCTAAACCGTTTACCACCAGCTTCACTTTCAAAACAGGGAAGCAAAATTAAGTAGACAGATAAAAAAGGGAGCCTAAGCTCCCTTTTTTAATCTCCGCAGGTATGCCAAGTACCTACCACATGAATCTGGACTTTAACAGTTTCAACCGGGCAAACCTCCCATTGGTAGTATCTATACCCAGGAGCGCCTTTTTTGGCGGAGCAGACACCAATATATTGACTTGCGGAACAGTTACCGGCGTTGCTTTCAACTATATCGTAGCCCTTCACTACCCCTCCTTCAGTGAATGATCCGTATCCTGGGACTTGAACAATCTCAGTCGCACCAGCGCCGGAATTATTTGGTGCCCAAAGTCTTACAGGACCAGTAGAGTCATATGTCTGAGCACTTGCAGACACCACGAGCAAGCCCAGATAGAAGGCTAGAATATTCTTGGCTATCATAATCTCTCCTAATAATAGATGCAGTATGTTTGGGCGATGGCCTCGCCGGCAGCACCATTGCCAGCATTATCAACAATTGACACTACCCATGCACTTCCATAATCAGCTGCATAATGGTTTAGTTTTACTGCATCGGTGCTCTGATTTTTTGGGAGTAACATAATCATTGATCCGCTAGTACCCGATTGGCATGTCGGTTTGGGTATCCAGCTTCCGTTCGATGCAGAGTAGGAATCAGAGAAAACCTTTTTCCCAAATCGATCTGCGAGAGTCACCCATTGATTGCCTGAACAGTAGAGGGCTACGTCCTGGGTATTCCACGCCACTCCACCATTCTGTGGGCACCACCCGCCTGATACTGCATCCTTCTGAGGCGATATTCCCTTCCAGTAGCCGCCGATACACATCACGAGCCCCTGGCCATTTGCGTCTTGGGCAATATCGCCTTGTTGATTTGTTCCTGCGCACCAGTTACCCTTGATTTGAATGCTAGTTGGCTTGATGACTTGGCCATAGGCTCGACCAGATCCATCGCTCATCGATATGCCAGCTGTTGGGATGCCAGAGCCGTTCTTAACCGTCACGTCGCCGCTGCTGTTGATGCTGGTGATCTCGGTTGGTCCATTGCTGATCGACAACGACTGAGACACGAGCGAGCCTGACTTCACTTTCCCCACCACGCTCAAGTCGCCTTGCAGATCGGGATCGCGGTCGTCTCGGATGCGTACAAATTGAGAATAGATCGCTGCAGTTCTGGTCGTGCAAACGCCATAAGTGGCTGGGCCTGCGCCCCCTGGAGTTGGATAGTCACAGCTGCTCCCACGCAGGCGACTGGGGGCAAGCAAGGTCACCGTAGTGCCATACCCCTGGCTAGCGGATCTGATCTCTTCAGCTTGCACATGCCAAACGGAGCCCGTTGCAGCAGCCGCGCAGGCTCCATCGGTTGCATATCCGTTGCAGCTGGCAGTCAGTGGTAGGTGGCTATACGAATAGGCGGTCAGCGAGCATGTCGATCCTGGGCAGCCAGATCGATCCACCGTGATGAGTTGCCGGCGTCTCATAGGGTCGATGAGCGGAAATGAGACAGGCAAATACTTGGCAGTGCGCAACTCGTCGACCGTGGGGGCGAGGGGGTCGGAGAAGCCGGCCACAACCGATCCCATGGCAAGGGCCTGGGCATTGAGGTTAAGGAACTTGTCCAGTCCATCCTTGAGCGTCGAGAGGTAGACGCCGGTAGCTTCTGCGCGGCCGCTGTTGATCTTGTCGATTGCCTCCTTGGATGCATAGACGCCGAGAACAGCGGTCAAGCCAAGCACAGCGATGAGCTCAAGCAGGAGGAAGCCAGCCTGTTGTTTGCGATGAGGGCGCTTGCGCAGCATAGTGTCCTTTGGCCGTGCCAGATGTGGCACGGCGTGCGGGGGAGTTATTGGAAGGTGTACTCAATGTCGACGCCCGCCGGCACCGCGCAGCTGCTTTGCAGCGTCGCGATAGCAGGTTGGCCACCAGCGGCCTTTACGACGACCGTTCCAACCTTGATGCTCTCAGCTGCTCGCACCATCTGCGTAATCATCGGCATGCAGGCCTTCTCGTGCACCTTTGAGACCGTGACCAGCAGGTTGGCGCCAGGCGTGCCGGTTACGGCAATTGCCTGGGGGTTCAATCCGGTTGCTTGTATGGAGTGGGTCGCAGTAGCGCCGGAAACGCTGAAAGCTGAGTCTTTCAGTGCGCTGGCCAGCGTGGCCGTTGTCACGCCTGTATATGGCGTCGCGGTGGCCACCGTGTTTGCTGCGCCCTGGATCGACGCTACGGCCTTGGCAAGGTCTCGCGCAAAGTACGGCGCACGATATTCACGATATAGGCCTTGCAGCGCGGGAAATGCCAGCACTGCGAGGATCACGATAATGCCCGCAACGACCATCAATTCGATCAGCGTGAAGCCGTCTTCTTTTCCTTTACGTCGAAATGTATTGCGCAGGCGACGAGATTGATTAATAAAGCTTTGCATAGTTTTTTGCTCCTTGATAAAGCAGGTTGAAATAGACTTACAGGAAAACCATTTTTGCGGCATCGGTCATTTCTTGAATGGCAGAAAATGTGTTGAAAACAACCCAGCCGACTATTGCTAACGATACAAACAGAATGCCCCATCGAAGGATGAATGCACGCTTTTTGATGCTCTTTCCCATATCGCGCTCTGTGCGACGACCGGTTAATTGAAGGCCGGCTTCTAAAGACTTTGCTTCAGAAATATCAAACAAGTAATATAGAGCATCCGGCTCCATTAGACCTACATCGAAAAGCCTACCGTCCACAATGCCGAGTTCGATATTTTCTTGAATGCGTTGGCAATACCATTGCAGCCAAGGCTCAGCCTGCAATGAGATTGCCTGTATGCCTTCTCGAAGGTTGAGACCTGAGCCTCGCTTCACCAGGGTAGATAAGGTCGAAAGAAACATCGCACCGCGATAATTTCGGTAGACACGGTAGATAATGAGCTTTTCCGCCCATTGACGAGAGCGTCCGCTCCAACGTGTCAAAGACCAACTAAATGCGATGCAAAGTATTAGTATTCCTATTGCTAGAGGAATGATGTATGAGGCGAAGACCTTGGAGAAATGGTTCAGATCTAATGCATGCGGACCATAAAGTGTTTCAGGTACAAAATCGAAGGTAGCCTTAATTTGTGGCCACACAAAAGCTGGCACGCTTGTGAGAGTTGCAAGGACAACAATAATTGCGAATATTGCTACAGCAATGATGGAGAGAAATAGGCTGCGGGCCTCATCAACCACTCTCACCAAGCGCGCAGCCTCTTTCAATGCATCCGGTACTGATCCAGTGCCTCCGTGGTTAGCTGCTGACGCAATAATCAGCATGTCTGCATCGGGCAGCGTGCCTCGCCAAGTTGCGCCGATGTCTGTGCCAGTGTCCAGAAACTTGCCTGCCCAGTATTCGGAAAGCACTGCTCGGGGATGGGGACGGAGCTTCTGCCAACGGTTCTTTGGTGCGTAGCGTTGAGCATCCTTTACGAATATGTCGTGCATAAGGATTCGCCCATCGGAATCTGAAAGCACGTCAGCGAGATACTCGTAATAGTCGGCACGATGCCTTCTAAATTGTCGTGCCGCGCGTTTTAATGGCGAGAAAAAATCAATTATGGATCGCATCACACAGCCTGCAGCTTCTTAATTGATTGAAGATTCTTTGTGTGAGCTGCAGCCATTTCACGGCGTCTTTCTACGGTGACGAATGACATGAATCGAGGCTCGATCTCTCTAGGGTCTATTTCACCTTTGCTCATTTTGTATATGGCACAGTCCATTGCAGATTTTCCGGTCATATCTGGATCGTCATATCGTGAGGTGCGCAATGACGCCAGATACCGGCTCAGTTCAATTGTTTTGGAGTCGCGGATACATTCTAGGAAATGGTCGTCAGGCTCGACCAACTCGGCGACCACGGTGCGACCAAGTAGCCCATTCAGTTCAGGCAATCCATCACGCCGGCATTTATCGCATCCATCGGGGTTTCTGACATATATTTTCTCTGGTTCAATGCCGTAGAGACGTTTGATGCGTGAGAAGTAATCTTCCCACTCTATTGCGTCTTCACCTTGGAGGAGCTTTGTGGCCTTTAGCTTGCAGCCTGGGCAGTTTTTCGGAAGTAGCGCCTGATATCCCAGCAGCTTGAGGTTCCCTGGTGTGGAAACGACATCGATGTCAATGCCAATACCTGGCGATATCAAGCGTGCTGGTATACCCATGCAATTACGAGCGTGCACAGTCGTGTAGCAGTTAGTACCCGATTCGATAGCATCTTGAAGCAGTGCTGCGGTTTGCTGGTCACGAATCTCGCCGATGAATAGATCGTTAAGAGCGGTTCGCTTTAATGTTCTCTTCTTTGGCTTGAAAGGGTCCTCATCGCTTTCAAGGTCGCGACTCACTGTGTTCTGGTGGAAGTGACTGCCAGGCAAGATGTTTTCTCGCGGGTCTTCCACTGTCATCACTTTGCGCGTGCTTGGAACTCCACTGAGTAGTGTCGATATCGTTGTCGATTTGCCCGAGTCAACGACCCCCGAGAGGATGATTGCACCGCCCTCGGATCGCATGGCTCGCATCAGCATGGCGATCTGTGTAGGGAGGTAGCCCAGTTGCTCCAGCGTCAGCGGTTCTTTCTTGGCATTAATGGGCGTGATCCGCATTGTTATCTGCGGGCCTTCGTCACAGGCCATCGACGCCCAGCGCAGCATGAACTGTCCAAACTCGGCCAGATCGATGAAGATCCGGCACTGGGATTCGACAGTGCCATTGAAAACGGGGTCTTTGACGCCCTTGGCAGTTTGGTACGCGACTCCAGCGATGGACAGAAGCGTGGCAGTTGGCAAGTGGAAGCGTGGTGGGGCCACGTACTTGCCCTCGATGGTGAACCGGACCTCGCTGCGTGCTTGGGCAGTGAAGATGTTCAGGTGAATGTCAGAGGCGCGGTTGGTTACGCCGTAACGCACCAGTTCCTCGAACGACTGGTAGTAGCCGGCTTTTGCCCTGTCGCCCAAGATGTTGCGAAGGCGCTCCCCCTGGGTCCCGTCGATGTGGCCACGCGAGACGGCATGGATGATGGTTTCACTCTCGACCAGATAGACGTTGGCGCCTGGTGCGAGACGGTAGTTTTTGGACAGGAGGAGCTCGGTCGTAGCCCGTAGTTCTTGCGAGCTTCGGTGGCGGTTGCTCACGAGCAAAATGAACTGTTTGCTGTCTTTTCGTGTTTCGAGAGGACAGATGTGCTGGGCCAGACTTCCCGCCAGGTTGATGTCCTTGTCCTTCCCGAGCGGGCGATGGAAGCTCACTTCCTTGAGCAGCTCGGTCTCGGTCTTTATGACACGTTGACTGAGGACGAAAGTGGTCGCAGTCGGTGGAGCTGGGACTGTTGAGCGTTGACGTGAGAAGAATGGCCACTGCATCTTTGGTTCCTCAGCGGTCGCTGCAGAGCTTCTGCGGGAACTTGTTGTGCTGCAGTTCGATGCACCGCGCATCAATGCGCTTCGCTGTGTAGCCTGCCTTCGTCTCTGCAGGCATAAAGGCGTAGATTCGACCGTCGATAGCGACCTCGGCCGTCCAGCGGCCTCCGCGCCCGTAGATGCCATCGAGGGTAAGAAGTGGGCGAGGCTCTGGCGGGACTTCTACGGCTGGCTGCACCGTTGGTGCAGGTGCTTGTGGAGCCGCGGCTGAAGGAGCGGAGCCGCCCGTTTGGCCGAGCGCAGCCTCAACGGCTTTATCGGCTTCGAGTTGCATGAGCTTCTTCACGGTTGGAGCAAAGCCATAGCCTGGCTGTGGCTGCGATGCGGCCGCAGCGAGATCCTGGGCGGCAGCGTGCATAGCGAAGCCAATCAGCGCGGCTGCAACGGCGGGCTTAGTTCTTTGCATAGATTTCTCCGGCCAATGTGGCCGTCATGAGGCTTTTCTTGAGAGACGCTTCGCCGTTGGCCTGCCAGTCGTTTGGCAGGCGGGCAAAGTCAACCTTGAATGAGGTCCATGCCACTGGCACCTCTGGAGCGATCAGCAGATCCACGCTGAGCAAGGGGCCGCTAAGGTTGGTCAACGCAGCTTTGTAGATGGCCAGCCCTAGCTCGGCAGGCATGGACACGGGCTCTCCGACCTTGTTGAGCGGTGCAGGAACTGCTTCCGGCTGGAATGGCCCGATGGTTTTTCCGCTGAAAGCGCGCAAGATGAGCTGCAACGAGCTGAGACCACGTACTTGCTGGGTGGCCAGTGGGGTTAGTTCATCGAAATTGAGGCGGCGTGCAGGCGCTGACACTTGCATCACAGCCTCTATTTCATCCACTGTGGAATAGCGGACCGTCCACTCGCGTGGGCGCAAGCGGTCGAAGTCCTCGTTGGTGGGGTCGAGACCCACGTCTGCGGTGCGCTCGAATTTCAGCGTGCAGCCCCAAGTGCTGCCAGCGCTTGGCTTGCAGTCGGTCTCCTTTAGGCGCCACCCCGCGATGCTGGTGGGTAGTTTTTCAGTGGCTTCGCGCAATGCGCGTAGCGCTTCGTGCCCGTAGGTAGACTTTTCCTGTGCATATGCTTGGAAGGCTTGAGTCCATGCTGTCTTGGGGTCCAGCTCATTGGCGTTGGCCAAGAGCTCTGCTTGGCGTTTTTGCTCCAGTTGCCAATAGTCCCAAGCACGAACTCCCCCGAGCAAAAGGATCGCGCCGGCGACGGTGTAGAGCACAGCTGGAGGGATGCTGGTGCCGACCTTGGCCAAGGGCTCGCTTGCCTCATTACTGGCTGCTGCGCTGATGACCTGGCTCAGCGTTACGGGCTGAACCTGTGGGGCAGGGTAAAGTAAATCTGGCTCACTCGTGAACAGTGAGATGGACGAGGTGGCCAAGCGCTCAAATGCAGCCAGCCGCGCGCGAGCCGCTTCTTCGTCCGTCACCAGCGCATCGAAGCCAGTCGCTGGTGCTCCGTCGATTGCGGCGCAGATCCAGATCCCTTGTGGGAGCCTGATGGCTGCAAACACATGGCCATTGGCGAAGGCGGCCACGCCGGTAGCCAAGGCGATGAGCTTTTCCCCCTGGTTGGAGACTTTGAGTTTCGCGGTGCCCACGGTGGCTGGTGCTACCGTACAGTAGTAGTCCGCCTTCCCCTTGCGGGCAAGTTGTTGTGCGTGCTTCTTGAGATTCACGGCTTGGACAGTCTGCTGCCAAGTCACGCCGATCACATAGCGCCGCTCAATGAGGTATGCGCTCATGGTGGCCTCAGTTCATGAGCACAGGACGAACCACAACGAGGAATTCCTCACGTTCCAGGCTTTGCGCGTCAGAGCCGCCAGCGAGCAAACTCCAACCTTCAGCCAGACGGCGGCGGTTGTCTTTGGCTTTGTAGCGGGCCATGCCGGTGAGGACCATGACTTGGCCAGCTTTGAGCATGACCGTCGATTGATCGTCGATGCCTGACCTTTCGGGGTTTTGGACCCTTGAGATCGAAGTACCCTGGCCCGAGGTCGTCTCAGTCATCGCCACCAGGTTGGTCATGCTGATGCCGAATCTCAACTGCACTGAGCCGTTGTCCAAGATCGCGGGTTGGATCATGAAGCGATCGCCCGTAGTGACATTGGCAGTCTTCATGCCCACTGACCCTGAGCCGGCTGCAGTGGAGGTTGAAGGCAGCGTCTCAGACACGTATGAACGGTCGTTGAGGTTGGTCTTTCGAGCCCATTGGCGGTTCATCGCCTGCATTTCAATGGGGCGATGCTGGATGTTGGTGCCATACTCGTTCAGCGCCTGAATGGCCGCCTGTGAGCCTCCCCAGCGTGCTACCGTGCCGCTGTTCGGGTTGCCTCCATTTGCCAAAGAGAGGATCGTCATCCCGAATTGGCCAGCCGTGTCGCCCACCAGCGAAGTGGGCGAATCAATGGTGGCGCCCCATTTGGAGGTCAGCGAATTGAGCACCACGCCCCAGTTCACGCCTTTCTCGTCGCCGTCTTTCGTCGTGATGGAGTAGATGTCCATCTGAATGCGGACCTGGCGTGTCAGCGACTCGTTCTCGGACTTGACCACTTGGCGGATGCGCTGCATGGCTTCCTTGGTCGTCGTCACCGCGAACCTACCGGTACCCTGGTTGATAGCGATGGATGATCCGGGCACCGCAGCCACCATCTGCTGCAGGCTATTCATGAATGAATTGAAGATGTCCAGTGATCCAGCTTCGTCGATGCGGAAATTTGACTGGGAATTGCCGGTGGCGCCGGTGGTGCTGCTTGCGCCCGAGGTTGAGCCACCTTGCAAATTCATAGCAAAGTCCTTGCTTCCTTCAAGAGCGGCGATCTCGAAGGTTTCTGTGACGTAGCGCTCAATAATGATCACGCCATCGCGATACGCATAGGACAGTCCCAGCCTGGCTGTCACGAACTCAGTGATGCCGCGCGGCGTGTTGTTCTTCCAGTCCATCTCAACCGTGTCGAGCAGGAGGTTTGGACCAGGGCGTATGACCTCGACGCTCGCCTGGCCAGCAGCGGCCAGAGGTGCAGGCATGCTCATTCCTGCAACTGTGGCGGTCGCGGGCTTGGCCGGCTGGGCGGTGCTTGGGCTAGAGGCGACTGCCGATGACGCCGAGCTGTATACGTCCTGCTTGATGCGAAACGGAACGCCAGTTATGCGGGACATGCGTTCGGCCCAAACTGCGAGGCTGACCTTGCCGCCAGTGCTTTTGTCTTCAAAGCTGATGAGCTTGAAGGTTTCATCGAAGATGGCGGGAAGGGAGTCTTCGGAGCTGATCTCGATCATCTCCGAGCCGATCCATGGACGCGATGCACGGCGCGCAACGATGGGCGAGAGCTGACGGGCTGCCGCTGCATTTGTGGCAGTCTTGTGGCCCTGTGTGGACTCTTCTACGCGCAGGCTCCGATTCATGACACCTGCGGCCTCCATGGAGCTGTCAATGTGGCCACGAACTTGCTGGGTGACTGCGGGCGAGACACATCCTGCGAGCAGCAGAGCAGAAACGAGGGCCGTGGGTACGACGCTGTGCTTTAGGTTGGCCAGAATCATTGGGTGCATTCCTTGTCTTGCTCGCCACGGCGGGTGATACGGGCCAAGGGCGGGTTATTGGGGTAGAAGCAGACATCGAGCGGGTATTCGCTCGCTTGAATGCCTGGTGACGACAGGGCGGCGGTCACGGCCTGCTCGAATGGCATTTCGTAGGTCTCGGGGCTTCCGATCACGACATGCTTGCGCGCATCCCAGCGCACGCGATAGCCGGCTTCTGCGGCCCAGCGTGTGAAGGCCTTGTTCAGCGTTACGTCCTGGAGCTTGAGCTCCCAGCGACGTGCAGGCTGTCCAGAGCCGTCAGTGAAGGAGGCTTTCCAGTGTTGGCGCGCCTGGTCCACCCACGAGCCCGAGCCTGGAACTGCGCTGGTTGTGAACAGTCCCTCAATCTGCGCGCGCGATGGTGCGCTTCCCTGTACCACTGCAGTGGCCACCGCTGTAGTCGGTGCGCTCGCTGCTACTGCTTCCAGCTTGGTGCCAGCAGCAGTTTCGGTGAGCTGAAGCTTGATCCCTGGAGGGAGTTGGCTGTTGACCGTCGAGATCAGATTGGCGACCGTGGAGCCGCCTGCCTGTTTGACGGACACCTGAGTGTCCAGTGGTACTGGGCTGCTGAAGGGAACGCCCAGCCGATCTGCCAAGAGTTGAGCCAGGCCTTGCGCCTTGTCCTGCCATGTGACTTCGATTTCTGATTGCAGGAGCGTTGATTTGGCGCTGGTGCCTTCAGCTTCCTGTGCCATGGTCGGCCAGGCAGTAAGCGCAACAGCGACAGCTGCCACGCATCGTCCTAGGTGATGAAATTTCATTGCGTTCCTCATTTGCTTGCTCGGGCCATGGCGTCTGCCCAGGCAAACTCGCGGTACAAAGCGAGAACCATGGGGACGTAGGCTTGTGTTTCGCGGTACGGCGGAATGCCTTTGTGCTTACGCACGGCGCCAGGGCCGGCGTTGTATGCGGCGAGTGCCAGCTCCCAGTCTCTAAACTCGAACCACATCTTTCGCAGGTAAGCTGCGCCGGTGGCCAGCCCAAGCTCGGGCTGATACAGGTTCACCTTTGGGTCCTGCAAGCCTTCGCCACGGGCTGTATCTGGCATGACTTGAGTGAGACCGAGAGCACCTGCAGGCGATCTCGCACGCGAGTTGAATTGGCTCTCGATAGCCACGAGAGCCATTAGCAGCGCAGGTTCCAGTCCGTAGTGAACAGCGATCGCGCGAATGGCCGGCTCGTGCTGCCAATAGTTGCGGAGCAGTTGCTCACAGTGGGCAGACCTGGAATTTCCGCGAAGGCAGTCGTAGGTCGGGAGCTTTTTCGGCGGCACCTGGGCCAGGGACAGGCCAGGTGCGGCGACGAGGGCTGCTAATAGCAGATTGCGAGTGATGTGGGCTAGGCTAAACATCCGCGCCTCACAGCATCGAGAGGGCCAACAGCCCAATGAGCAAGGTTGTTGTGCCTTTCACGAGATAGTGCACAAGCTCGCCCGTGGCAACACGTCCCGAGGTGTAGCGACCGTAAAGGCCGCTGAAGGCACTGGCTGTGACAAGAAAGAAAAACGCGCCGCTTCCTGCAAGCAGCATTTGCTTGAGGCTGGGCATCTGTATCCCGGAGCCCTGCAGGAAGCCTTGCTGCATTGCCGCCGAAACTTCCATGCATGCGCCGGTGACGTCTCGCGGGCAGCTGTTGCCACTCAACCCTGTGCCACCGTTGCCACCCGTGCTTCCAGAGCCGTTTCCGGGCGGGTTGGTGTTGCCTGGGTTGGTAGGTCGTCCATTGGCCATCCTGGCGGCCATGTCGCATATAGATGTGCCATTGCTGTCGGCAAAGCCACGGCAAGACCCTGAGTTAATCATTCGCTGGCAGTTGCCGATGCCAAGCTGCACGCAAGCGAGCACCAGATTCCCGTCGACGGCGCGCCCATCAAAAGTGCCCAAGCCAATCAATTGGCGGACCACCCCGGAACGCATGGCGTCGGCGGTCAGTTGGGACCAAGCATCGATCTGGGCCTGCAGGGGCAGCTGGCGATACTGTTCAGGCGTCACCCCTGCATACTTGGCGATGTTTGTCCTGTTCATCTGCAGGACGCCATAGCAGCAGCTGCCGTTGAACGCGCTGGTGTTGCCGCCCGATTCAACGTTGATAGCGAGGTTGGCCACAGCCTGCGCGTTCTGCTTTAGCCAGGCACTCGCATTTGGCGAGTTTTGAATGGCTTGGGTAATGTCTGCAGAGCTGACGATGGCGGCCAGAGCCACGGCTGGCAATAGCCACACAAGCTTGGATAGTCGCGGGAAAAAGCGGCAGCTCATGTCTAGCTCAGGCGCATGGCGCGATTGCATGCGGGAATGACTTTGCCGAACTGCCATGCGCGGAATCGAATCGTCAGGGCTGGCTGGGTCTGCTCTATGCGGTACTCGACGCGGTTCTGCGATCGGTCGGTATTGGCGTACAACATGCAGTAGCCGGGGAGTTCAATGGCGCGCAGTCCAGGCCGAGGCGGCCAAGCGATGACACGCATGGTGCAGACACTGTAGATGTCCATGGCTGCCGCGCCATTTGGTGCATCCAGGCAAAGTGTGTTGCCCGCAGCGGCGAACATGCTGAAGATGACTTTGCCCTCAGCGGTTGCGGCGTCACCCAGCAGCGCGAACGCAGGCATGCGCTTTCCTGCACTGCCCAGTCGTGGAGCGGAAAGCTCTGTTGCCCAAACTGTCTTGAGGATCTCCCGGTCCTCCGCTGTACCCGTGGACGAAAACACCGAGCTGTCGAAGACGACTTCTCGCATGATCTCCCAGGACTGCGCGTGAGAGCTTGTCGCCATGGCAATGGCAAGCGCAGGGAATAGGGCAGAAATGAGGGGGCGAACGGAGGCGGGCGCGATCATCGTTGGTCCGCCTTCAAACGACCGCCACGCTCCAACTCATCCATGAATTGCTCGGGCGGTGTGGCGCCAACCAAGCGCTTGCCGCTTGCCAGCACCACGGTGGGCGTGTTGTTCATGCCATAGCGCTCGCCGAGCTTGAGGATCTCAACCAAACCATCGGTGTTGCACGACTCGGGCAATTGCGGCCGTGCGCCGTCCATGATGGCTTTCCACACGCCGGCACGGTCGCGTGAGCACCAGGCCATACGTGCAAGAGATTGACTTCGCCGGTCAGTGATAGGGAAGATGAAACGATAGATCGTCACGTTGTCGATCTGGTCGACGAACTTTGTGAAGACTCGGCAGATGGGGCAGAACGGGTCTTCGAAGAGCGCCATCACACGGCTTCCATCTCCGTGCACTTCCTTAATCGCGTGCTGCAGGGGAAGCTTGTTGAATGGGATGACCATCCTCTTGTCTTGTTGCAAGGCGGTCAGGTCTGTTTTGCTCTTCAAATCCATCAACGAGCCGCCAACAAAACTGTAACGACCCGTTTCATTCACATAGAATATCTCCCCTTCGGAAATCACCTCATAAATGTTGGTGAGTGGTGTTGTATTGATTTGCTCTACACGCACCGCTCCGTTCGTGTTTGCGTTGACGCCAGCCTTGATCTGCGCCGCAACCTTCTCTGATACGTCTGCAGCTATTGCTCCAGCCGTCAGGCTAACGAACAAAGCCGCGGCTGCGGCAAGCCTGCCTCTCACTACGCGAGGCATTGCTTTGATATGTGATTGCTTTTGCATGGACCGCACTGTAGGGAGCGGTCGGCGTTGCCTCCAGCGGAAACCGTGCGTTACATACATCACGGTTTCCGCTTGACATATCAAACCCGAATTGATCTATATTTTGAACTGTCGAGGTGTGTGTCTCGCCAGCCAAAGAAGGCGCCGATGAGGCGGCTTCTTCGTGCGGGCATTCACACGGGTAGATGAATGAATAATTTGCTTGTTGCCGGCACGATGGATGTTCCCGCCGGCTGGGATTTCCGTTTTGGAGATTTTCTAACCGATCTATTTTTTCAAGAGGGCCTGGCAGATAGCACTCTTCAGGTGCTCCAGATCCAGTTGCGAGCTTTCAACGCATGGCTGTTTGAAGCGACCGGCCGCTCTTGGGAACATGCTACGGTCGACGACTTGCAGGTATTCCTACTTAGCTGGAAAGACACCAGATCAGTGTCGGCGCTACGACTCAAACAATGGATGCTGCAGCGGCTGTACCGTTGGGCGAAAGAGTCCGGCATCGTGGACCTTGGCGTTCACCGCGCGCTGCTACCACTGCGCGGAGGCTTGCGCCGCCCACGTCGCCCACCATCGAGTAACGCGATCGCTAAGCTGATGGAGCTACCGGACACGAAAACTGCCAACGGCATGCGAGATCGCGCAGCTTTGGAGCTGCTTTATGGATCTGGACTACGTGCAGGAGAGCTGCTGAACATCACGCTCGATCAGGTCCCCGCCAGCGGCAAGCCCATGCAGATATGGGGAAAGGGGAGCAAAGAGCGTTTGGTTGTCGTTGGAGAACATGCTAGGTATTGGCTTGCTCAATACAAAGCGGCGCGACAAGCGATCCTTGCAGCCGGAGGCCATGGCAAAAGATCCACATCCAAACTGTTTGTTAGTAGCGGACGCTATCCAGACTACCGTTACTACCAGTTGCGCAGAATGGTCAGCCGTTACGGCCGCGAATGCGGCCTTCGCTTGACACCCCATGCATTGCGACACGCCTTTGCGTCGCATCTGCACCAGGGAAAAGCGTCTCTTCACACTATCCAGTTACTGCTGGGTCATGAGCGTCAAGAGACGACTGCACACTATGTCTCTATCTTGCATGAGGATATTCGTGCCATGGCGGATCAGCACCATCCACGTGGCGCGAATTTCGAGCGCTATGTGCGTTGGTAGTCTTGTCCCGTTGAGGCTGAATCGGTAGCATTTCCGCGTTTTCTACGCGCCTGAGCTTTTGAATATCGCAGAGCCATTGTCTCAAAGCACTACCCGCTGCACTGTCAGCAAATCAGCATGTGTAGCGCCATTCTTCCAATTTGTGGCAATGCAGCGTATCTGCTGTGTCTTGCGGTATAAACGAGGCTTTTCAGAAAATAGACTGTCATGGGTAGGGCAGTCTATTTTTTATTAGCGGCTCGGTTTCAATTCCGTAACTATGGCCTTACCCTTGATGACCTTGGCCTGGAACTTCACCTTGTCACCGACCTGCAGGCCGTCGAGCATCTTTTTGTCGGCCACCTCAAACCCCATGGTCATGGCGGGCATAGCCAGGTTCGGGATATCTCCATGACGCAAGACGATAAGGTTCTTTTGGACGTCGATCTTGCGGACTTCGCCATCAACGAGGGGCATGGTGGCTGCAGAGGCTCCAGTTCCAGGCGCCATCTGCATTTTCAAGTCCTGGGCGTGGACTACCGCGAACGCGACCAGAGCGAGAACTGTGGCAAGAATGTGGTTTGCCTTCATGAGTCTGTCTTTCAAAAATGCGGTTTGGAAGCTTCGATTGCGGGAGGGGTCTGGTTTGGAGCGTGGCGCCCAGTTGATGGACGCCTGCGATGGATCAAGTACCAGGCAGCTGGGATGACCAGCATGCTTAGGAGGGGGGCCGTGACCATACCGCCGACCATCGGTGCGGCGATGCGGGTCATGACTTCCGAGCCCGTGCCATGTCCGACCAGAATAGGAAGCAGACCCGCCATGACTACAGCCACGGTCATGGCCTTTGGCCGCACGCGCATGACGGCTCCCTCGCGAATGGCAGCCAGCAACGTTTCTTCATTGTCCGGCTCGCCTGAGGCTAGATGCTGTCTCCAGGCGTTCTGCAGGTAGACCAGCATCACGACGCCAAACTCGGCGGCAACGCCGGCCAGGGCAATGAACCCCACGGCAGAGGCCACCGACACCGCGTGACCGAGCGCCCAGATGAACCAGAATCCACCGACAAGCGAGAATGGAACTGCTGCCATGACCAATGCGGCATCGCCTGCACTGCGAAACAGGACGTAGAGCAGCATGAAGATGACAGCCAGAGTGAGTGGTACGACGACTTTCAGGCGTTCCGTAGCCCGCTCCAAGTACTCGAACTGGCCAGACCACGACAAGGCATAGCCGGCAGGCATGGCCACCTGCTTGGCAACAATGGCTTGCATGTCATGGACGACGGAGCGCAAGTCCCGGCCACGTACATCGACATAGACCCAGCCCGAGAGCCTTGCGTTTTCGCTGCGGATCATGGGTGGGCCTTCTGCGATGACGATCTTGGCAACGTCCTGCAGGAGCACAGTGGCACCCTTGTCTGTCACGAAAGGCAGCTTGCGCAGGCGTTCCAGCGAATCGCGGATTTCGCGCGGGTAGCGGACGTTCACTGGAAAACGCTCTCGACCCTGAATGACTTCTCCGACATTCTCACCACCGATGGCTGTGGATATGACCGCCTGCACGTCTGCCACAGAAAGTCCGAACCGCGCAGCGGCTTGTCGGTCCACATCCACGTCAATGTACCGGCCCCCTGTCAAGCGTTCGGCTAACGCGGAAGAAACACCAGGCACTCCGCGCACGGCGGATTCAATCTGTGCCGCGAGCTTGTCGATGGTGGCGAGGTCTGGTCCGGCGACCTTGATGCCGACGGGGCTCTTGATGCCGGTGGCCAGCATGTCGATGCGGTTGCGGATCGGGGGCACCCACACGTTTGATAGACCCGGAACCTTGACCACCCGGTCCAGTTCTTCAACCAGCTTCTCCGGGGTCATGCCAGGACGCCATTGCTCACGTGGCTTGAACTGGATCGTGGTCTCGAACATCTCCAGCGGCGCAGGATCGGTCGCAGTATCTGCCCGTCCCGCCTTGCCGAACACACGCTGAACCTCGGGCACTGTTTTGATAAGCCGGTCTGTCTGTTGCAACAACTCTGCGGCCTTTGAGACCGAAATACCAGGTAACGCCGAGGGCATGTACAACAGATCGCCTTCGTCCAGCGGCGGCATGAACTCACCGCCCAGCCGCATGACCGGAATTGCGGTGATGGCCAGGGCCAACGTCGCTGCCAGCAGCGTGAACTTAGGAAAACGCAAAACCAACTCCAAAGCAGGCCGGTAAATGGCGATAAGGCTTCTGTTGATAGGGTTCGCAGTTTCCTTTGGAATGCGTCCTCGAATGAGGTATCCCATCAGCACTGGAACCAGAGTCACCGACAAGCCAGCAGCAGCCGCCATCGCATAGGTCTTGGTGAAGGCCAGTGGCGAGAACAGCCGTCCTTCCTGGGCCTCCAGGGTGAACACGGGCAGGAACGACAGCGTGATGACCAGCAGCGAGAAGAACAGCGCAGGACCGACCTCCACGGCTGATTGCGCGATCAGTTCCCAGCGCTCGGCCACGGACGATGGGCGTCCATGTCGTTCTTCAAAGTGCTCCAGATGCTTGTGCGCAGCTTCGACCAGGACCACCGAGGCATCGACCATAGCCCCTAGAGCAATGGCCACACCGCCCAACGAGAGAATGTTCGCGCTCACGCCTTGCCAGTGCATCACGCCAAAAGCCGCTAGCACCCCAATAGGCAGTGTTACAACTGCCACCAGCGCGGAGCGCAGGTGGAATAGGAAGATGGCACAGACGACGGCGACGACGGCGAACTCCTCCAGAAGCTTGACACGCAGGTTGTCGACTGCACGATCAATGAGTTTGGAGCGGTCATAGGTTTCCACCACCTCAACGCCTTTGGGCAGACTGGGTTTGAGCGTCTCCAGCCTGGCTTTGACGGCTTCGATAGTGGCTCGGGCATTCTTGCCGGAGCGCATGACTACTACCCCTCCCGTGACTTCACCCTCACCATCTAGTTCGGCGATGCCCCGTCGCATTTCCGGGCCTATCTGGACTATGGCCACATCTCTCAGCAGCACGGGTGTCGCTCCGCTGAGGGTGATCGGGATGGTACGGAAGTCCTCCAGTGATTGAAGGAATCCGCGCGAGCGCACCATGTACTCGGTCTCGGCCATTTCCACTACCGAGCCGCCAGACGACTGATTGGCCTTCTGCAGGGCCTGCACGACCATGGACTGTGTGATGGCGAGCGTTCGCATGCGGTCCGGGTCGAGCACCACCTGGTATTGGCGGACCATGCCGCCGATGCTGGCGACTTCCGCCACATCCGGAACGGTTTTCAGCTCGAATTTCAGAAACCAGTCGTTGAGGGCTCTCAGCTGTCCAATATCGTTATGGCCGCTGCGGTCGACCAGCGCGTACTCGTAGACCCAGCCCACACCAGTGGCATCCGGGCCTAGCGCGGCTGTCGCACCTACTGGTAAGCGGCTTTGCACCTGGTTCAGATACTCCACCACCCGTGACCGTGCCCAGTATGGATCGGTCTTGTCGTCAAACAGGATATAGACGAAGGAGTCGCCAAAGAACGAATAGCCTCGGACGGTTTTAGCCCCAGGTACGCTCAGCATGGTTGTGGTCAGCGGGTAGGTCACGAGGTCCTCCACCACCTGGGGCGGCTTGCCTGGGTAGGTGGTGCGAACGATCACCTGTACGTCGCTGAGGTCCGGCAATGCATCGACCGGGGTGCGAGATGCCGACCAGATGCCTACCGCCACGAGGAACGCGGTGGCAATCAGCACTAGAAAGCGGTTGGTGATGGACCAACGGATCAGAGCAGCAATCACTTGGCGCCTCCGGTGGTTCCAGCGGCGCTGCCGCTTTTCTGCACGGAGATGACTTCCCAATCCATGGGCCCGCCTTTTCGGAACTCGAAGCGCACCAGATCTCCTGGCTTCAAGCCCGTGAGCGTCATCGAGTCGGCCTTGCCAAAGCTCATTGTCATGGCGGGCCACTTGAGAGCCGGCACAGGGCCATGCGAGATCGTGATCCCGTCGTCATCCATGCTTTCCACCTTGCCCTCGGCGCGGAAGATGTCGGGGGCTTCGGTGGCCGTAGCGGGCACAGGCTGGGATTGCCCGGCCTCCATGGCTCCCAGAGCTGACTTGAGCCGCGCTTCCGAGTCCACTAGGAATTGGCCGCTGGCAATCACCTCTTCGCCTTCGCGCAAGCCTTGCAGCACCTCCAATTGATCACCCAAGTCCTCGCCAAGTTTGATTTCCCGAGGCTCGAAGTTGCCAGACTCCTTGCGGACGATGACCAATGCACGGGTGCCGGTACGGATGACGGCTTCGGAAGGCAGGACTAGGCGCGAGGCTGGAGCGTCGCCGACCTGCAGGCGCAGCAGCAACCCGGGTATCAGTTTGCCGCTGCGGTTAACGACCTCGAATCGCGCTTGCAGGGTGCGTGTGCTGGCGTTGACCTGTGGCAGGATTTCCTTCAACTCGCCTTCGAAGGTTTGGGATGCATCGGCTTGCAGAACGGCCTTGACCTTCTGGCCACGCGTCAGACGTACGGCTTGTGCTTCCGGCACTTCAGCCACGGCCCAGACCTTCTCTAGGCCGGAGATACGGAACAACGTAAGGCCAGGTGACACCTGGGCTCCATCTCGCACACCAAGTTCCGTCACCACGCCATTTACCGGAGCCTGCAAGGTATAGCGAGCTTGGGCGACCCCGGTTTCCTCACTCTTGCGTACCAGTTCTGCGGGGATGGACATGGCGCGCATGCGCTCACGGGTTGCCGTAATAAGCTCCTGAGGTACACCTGAACGCTTGAGTGCGAGCAGTTCGTTTTGTGGCCCCAGCCACTCGGGCGCAAAAATGGTGGCCAAAGCCTGACCTTTGCGAACCTGCTCCATGGGAGCGCGCACAGCCAAATGCTCGACATAACCGGCAACACGGGTCTGAACGGCGACACTCAGACGCTCATCGAACTGCACCGTTCCAACGGCGTCGAACGACGCGCCGATGTCGGCTCGCTTGACCGTCGCGGTCCGAATGCCGAGGTTCTGCTGCACCGTTGGACTGACTTTGACACCTGTGTCATTGGCATCGTCCGCATAGACGGGCACCAATTGCATGTCCATGAATGGCGACTTGCCCGGTTTGTCAAAGCGTGGTCCCGGCACCATGGGGTCATGCCAGTAGAGGACCTTGCGCTCGCCTGTGGGAGCCTTGGATTCCGAGGCGGCTACGGCCTGGGGGGCAGCGCCTTCGGAGGTCAAGCGGCCAATAAAGAAGCCACCGGCTGCCAGCAGTACGCCTGCCGTAACCAATGAAGTGACCAGTGCTGTGCGCTTCATTGGGCACCTCCCTGAGCGATGGGTTTGAGGTTTAGTTGGGCCTGCGTACGTACCAAATCACGCTGCAGTGCGAGGAGTTTTCTCTGAGCTTCGACCTCGGCATGTCGTGCCTCAAACACGGCGGTCAGGGCCAATTGATTTGAGCGGTAGGCGGCCAGGGCGGCGGAAGTGCGCTGTCTGGCCGGAGTCACTACGGAGCCTTGGTATCTCTCGATACGCTGCTGCAGGCGCGCGGCGTCGCTAGTCAAGGTGCGGTAATCGGCCATGGCTGCGCGCATTCCCTCCGTCAGGTCAGCCTCTGCTTTGTCGACCATGGCCAGCTTGGCCGAGGTTTCGCGGTCTTGGCGCTGGCTTGGTGCGATTTGGAGCGGGATGCTGACGCCGACTGAAACCAAATCGGAATAGCCAGTGCGCTGGCCGTAGGACACTTCCCAGGTCCAGTTGGGAGAGCGCTCCTTGGCTGCGACGTTTGCACTCTGGCGAGCAATTTCGACGTCGCTTTTTAAGCCTGCGACGGCTGGATATCTCGCCACGTAGTCCCATTCCTCGGGAGCAGGGAAGGCAGGTGGCTTGTTGAGGGCATCGGGAAGAATGCCGATCCAGCGTTGCAGACTGACCATGGCTGCAGACTGTTGTTGGCGAACCTCTTCGCTTTCATCCTCTGCAATCCCTTTGGCGGATAGGAGCTGCAACGCTTCTGCGCTGTTGCCTGTGGCAGCTGCTATGCGGCTTTTTGCCGCATTCAGCTCCTCGTGCAAGTGATGCTCGGTTTGTGTGGTTAGCTTGAGTGCTTCAGTGGCGAACCAAGCATCGACATACGCCATGCTGACCTGCAGGCGAGCCTCGGCTTCGGCAATGTCTTTTTGTACGGCATCGCGGTCGGCCCGTGCACGAGCCGCACCTTCGCGTGCGGCTCGTTTATCGGCGGAGAGCCACTCTTGGCTGATACCGATGCGCTTCATCGTCATGGACTCACGGGTACCGCTGAAGCGGTCTGAGCCGGTAACCGGCAAATTGTCGATGCCGGCCCGCAGCATGGGATCTGGCAACTGACCCGCAGCCTGTATGGAATGGACAGAGCCTTGCATCGCCGCCTGGGCTGCGCGGGCTGCTTCGGAGCGTTGGACGGCCAAGCTTATTGCCTGGTCGAATGAAATCGATTCTGCAGCAGCAACGGCCGGCAGAAATACGGCAGCCAAGGAGGCTGCTCGCAAAAAAATAGGGGACATGGAAACTCCGTGGACGAACGAGGGCATTGCCGGCGTATGGACAAGCCACGCCAGCACCAGTCAGTCGACGGAGTGATCAGACTCTGAGTCTGAGAGTAGAGAGAAAAAGAGGGTCCGGAGGCGGTCGAACCTCCAAGGTGATGGGCCAGGACACTGCAAGTGCAGCATCAAATTCGAGCACTAGCGGCAGCTCCAACACCTGCACGATGGCAGGTAATGACGCCACGGGCAGTTTGACTGCTTCGAAGGTCACATCCGGGGCATTGGTGTACTGATGACACAGAACCGGTTGCTGTTGGTCCATACCTTCGCATGGTATGCCGGCCTCCATCCTGGCCGTCATTGCATCAACGCCTTCCTCCTGTGGGCAGACGTAACCCGCCAACGCCAGCTGTGCGAACAGCAGCGAAAGCACCACAAGGACTGCGGTGGATAGGCGGTGAATGCGACTTCGTAGCATGGCAGCAGTTAGTGTAGTCAATCTACCAGGGGTACGCGGTGAAGGCCATACGTTGCTACCGATCTTTAAATGCTACAGATCTTCGGCAAGCCAGTGGTTAACTCGCATCCTAGGAGCAAACGCTACAGCTGTGTCTGAAGGAAGCGCGACACCGTATGCACAACTCAGTTCTGAAGAAGGCGGTGTCCTGTCCCATCCTCAAGTTAATGGATGAGGAAACATGCAATGTGATGCTCGGTAGCGATATCCGCCTCGGTGAGTCCGCGCATCGTTGAACCCAGTGTCGCCCGCCTAAGTGATGATTGCGATCATCTGGGCCGAAATTCTTCCGGGAAATTTGTAGTTCGCTCAAGCTGATGTTCTACATGCAGAGGCCTCTGTTGCTTGAGGCCTCTGCGGTAGATCGGAACAAAAATGCAGGAAAGAGCTGCATCCGCGATGCATGCGTCTTTGATGGAGATCAGCCTGCAAATGATTGGAGGCGAGCATCTCGCTCAGTTGGCGTTTCATTACGCATTTCGTTGATCACTTGCTCGCGGGTTTTGCTCGATCCTGTCTCGGGAGTTCCACGTGGGAAATTGCTTTCACCGTAAGAAAGGCGGCCCTGCTTCATGGCGGCTTCAGTCTCTGCCTTGACTTGAGCTCGGGTTTTCTGGCTTTCAAAGTGCTGCGGATGCACGATCACGCCTTGTTCATTGTTGGCTGGATGCTCGTAGGCTGCAGAGGCCATTCCAGGAAGAGCCAGGGTGACAACGGCAGCAACGCTTGCGAGTACGGAGGAAATGGAGATGCGGTTTTGAGACATGGTTGGCTCCTAAGACAGTTGATGAACACATCTCCTGGACCTTGATCAAGGTGAGGAGAAGATGGGTTGATCTTAGGAGTCGGAGCCCAACAAAATCAGGTCTGTCCGGTGACATTGTTGTCAGCTTTTTCGCGGCAGCTCTTACCCCAAATCTGCATACCAATAAACCCAAAGCGAAAAGCGAAGACCAACGTAGTTGACGTACACAGCGTGCTCCAGTGCATGTGCAGACAGATACTTGACATTCACATCATGTGAAGGATGAAACTTTAGCCACAAGCTTTAAAGGAGTACGTAATGGCTATTTTTCGCATCAATGACATGAAATGTGGTGCCTGTGCCGCGCGGATTCAGCGCTCCATTTTGGCGATCGATGATGAAGCAAAGATCGGAGTGAATGCGCGAGATAAAACGGTGCAAGTCTCTGGCGATCTGAGCGACGCCGACTACATGTTGGCCATCCAGACCGCTGGATACACTCCAGAATTATTGGCGTTAGCCGAAGCCGAGCAGGCAAATGCTGAGAAGCCGCAGACGAAATGCTGCGGCTCAACTTCAGCAAAGACATCTTGCTGCGGATAGTGTCTTCTTGCTTTCAAGAAAAGCCTGTTTTCTGATCTGCTTAGGAAGTCGGCTGCGGAGTGGGGAATTTCAAGGTGAAGCGAGTTCGTCCATCGGCTGAAGTGGCGGTAATGGAGCCTCCATGAGCTTCGGCAATTGCTCGGGTGATGGCCAAACCCAATCCGCTACCGTCTGAGTCCGGATGAGCCCTGGAAGGGTCAGCTCGGTAGAAGCGGTCAAATAACCTGGGCAGGACTTTGGGATCAATGTCCTGCCCTGTATTTTCCACAGTGACAAGTGTCCAGGAAGCTGCGGTCTCAATGTCGATGGTGACCATGCCTGCATGCGGCGTGTAGCGCAAAGCATTAGATAGCAAATTACTCACAGCACGATGGAACATCAGTCGATCACCATCAACGAGTCCATCGCCTTTTAACTTCAAATGAATTTGCTTTTCTTCAGCGACAGCCTCGTAGAACTCCAGCAATGCATACGATTCTTGCTGTGCCGAAAATTGCTCCTTGCGCGGCAGGCTTACGCCCCGTTCAGTTTTGGCCAGAAAAAGCATGTCTGACACCATACGAGCCAAACGCTGAAACTCTTCGGCATTAGAGGCAAGAATGTCTCGGTATGTCGCGGCGTCACGCTTGGATGCCAGCACAACCTGAGTCTGCGTCAACAGGTTGCTGATGGGCGTGCGTAGTTCATGGGCCAGATCAGACGCGAAATCTGTCAGTCGCTGAAAATCGTCCTGCAACCGATCCAGCATGCGATTGAGCTCATGCGCCAAATCGGCCATTTCTACGGGTACAGCCTGGACCGGCATGCGTTCACTCATCTTCTGTCCCGTCACAACGGCCGCACGTGATTTCATCTCTCGCAGCGGTGCCAGCCCTTGTCGAGCGGCGAGCCAAGACAGAAGTGAGCACAGCAAAATTGCTGCGATCACATAAATGGCAAAGCTTGTGCGAATTCCGTTGAGGAATTGAATGTGATGCTTGGTGTCTGCTGCGATCAGTACCTTTAATGGTGACGGTGCGTAGGCCGGTAGCGTCTCAAAGCTCAAGATGTGGAATTCTGCGTCTGCATGCCGCCACACCCCAAACGATCCTTCCTTGTCGATAGAAGCCGAGTTGCGATCCGGCACTGCAAAGCCGGATGCGGGCGATTGAAATACGGTTTCTCCTTGGGCATCTTTCACCTGGACTTGAAGATCCTCGTGATAGTTCAGTGCCTCATTTAAACGCCAACGAGCATCATCGACCGACTTCGTGTTCTGGAGAATTTTCTCGATCAAATGGCGCTTGTCCTGAAGCGTCATTCGGTCCAATTCCACGAAATGCTCTTCTGTAACGACTAGGAATAGGCCGCCTAAACCTAGCACTACGGCTGCCGCAACAACCGTGAAACAGAGGGCCAAGCGACTCGTTAAAGAAAGCTTTACCTTGCGAGTGAGACGCTGCACCTATTCCTCCTCGGGGACATCAAGCACATAGCCCATTCCCCGTACGGTCTGGATCAGTTTGATCGAGTGGCCTTCGTCAATTTTGGCTCGCAGACGGCGCATGGCCACCTCAATGACGTTGGTGTCGCTGTCGAAATTCATGTCCCATACCTGCGATGCGATCAATGAACGTGGCAGCACTTCACCATGTCGGCGCATCAGCAACTCTAAGAGTCCGAACTCTTTGGCTGTGAGGTCAACACGTTTGCCATTGCGAGATACGCGACGACGCAGCAGGTCTAGCTCGAGATCTGCAACAGTCAGAGTAGTACCTTCGTTGGCCGGATGTCCACGTCTAAGAATGATGCGAACTCTGGCGAGTAGTTCTGCGAAAGAAAACGGCTTTACCAGGTAATCATCAGCGCCGAGCTCTAGTCCTTTGACACGGTCCTCGACATGGTCCCGTGCAGTAAGAAACAGGACCGGCATATGTAGTCCTCGATCACGCAAAGACTGGAGCACCTGCCAACCATTGAGGCCCGGCAGCATAACATCCAAGATCACCAAGGAGTACTCCCCTTGCAAAGCCAGATGTAAGCCGTCTGAGCCATTTGGGACGAGGTCAGCAATGTAGCCAGCCTCGGTCAATCCCTGGCGCAGGTACTCACCTGTTTTAGGCTCATCTTCAACAATCAAAATCCTCATGTACTCGCTCCGCTGCAGTGGACGATCAAGAGTGTGCCGAGTTTGAAGCCCTCTGACATGAAGATAAGAAAAATGTAATGTTCCTGAAATCCTGGCGATAGAAAGGCCAACACTGCCTCGTTGTTCCTTCCTGGGAAGTCATCAAGCGTGGCTAGCAGAGTGAACCTTTTGACTGCATCGAAGGCATTTCTGGATAGAAGCCCTCCGTCGCACCAAACATGACGCGAGCATTACATGAATGTAATGAATGAGTCACTCCTCCGAAATTCAGCACGCCCTAGCATACTGAACATATCGAGCGCTCATTGCATCAGGCAAGCGTCGCCGAAAACGAATTTCTTGGAAGCTCTGGAGGATTTCACCTTATGCCGCGTCATTCGCCATTTTTTGTCACTCCCACTCAAGGGTTCTCTCGTCGGCGCTTCGTTCAGGGGCTGGCCGCAGGAGGCGTTCTGGCGGGCCTGTCAACGCAGTCGCTCATGGCATTCGCACAGCAGAGCTCCACAGTCCGCGGGGCCGCTCCGGTGCTGAAGGGTAACGAGTTCGATTTGGTGATCGCCGAGTCCGCCGTGAACTTTACGGGCAAGCCAGGGATGGCGACAACGATCAATGGATCGCTTCCTGCACCAACCCTGCGCTGGCGAGAGGGGGAGACGGTGACGATTCGCGTCACGAACAAGCTGCGCGAGGCCACTTCTATTCATTGGCACGGCATTATCTTGCCCTACCAGATGGACGGAGTTCCAGGCATCAGCTTTGCGGGCATTCCTCCTGGAGAGACGTTTACCTACCGTTTCAAGGTTCAGCAAAGCGGTTCCTACTGGTATCACTCACATTCAGGCATGCAGGAACTCACCGGCATGTATGGAGCGATCATCATTGATCCCGCAGGACCTGAGACTATCCGTGCAGATCGTGATCATGTCGTGCTCTTCTCTGACTGGACTGACGAAGACCCCATGCGCGTTTTCGCAAAGCTCAAGGTTCAGGGCGACTACTACAATTACAACCAGCCCACGGTCTTTGATTTCTTCCGTGATGCATCGCGTGATGGCGTGTCAGCGGCATTAGACAAGCGCAAGATGTGGAACGAGATGCGCATGAATCCAACGGATTTAGCCGACCTCTCTTCTGCGACCCTGACCTACCTCGCAAATGGCGTCACACCTGCAGGCAATTGGACTGCTCTTTTCCGTCCGGGCGAGCGTGTCCGGCTGCGCATGGTCAACGGCGCGGGCAATACCTTCTATGACGTACGTATACCGGGCCTGAAGCTCACGGTGGTTCATGTTGACGGTGTCGACGTAGAGCCTGTGACTGTCGATGAATTCCGATTCGGCCCTGGCGAAACCATAGACGTGATTGTCGAGCCACGTGATGACGCCTATACGATTTTTGCCCAGTCGATGGACCGAACAGGCTACGCACGCGCTACGTTAGCAGTGCGCGAAGGCCTGCAGGCTCCAGTCCCCGCACTCGATCCCGTCGAATGGCTGGGTATGAGCGACATGATGGGCGCCATGAGCCATGGCAGTTCTGGAGCCGACATGGACATGACCGGCATGTCTGGGATGACCGGCATGTCTGGGATGACCGGCATGTCTGGGATGACCGGCATGTCTGGGATGACGGGTATGGCCGGGATGGCTGGTATGTCGGGGGCAATGGCCGGCATGGATCATGGTGCGATGGCCGGCATGAATCACGGTGGTATGGCGATGGACCATAGTCAGCATGTCAAGCCTGCTGGGAGCTTGGCAGTGCCCAGCACCACCGCACGCCATGCTCGCACTGAATATGGCGCAAGAACAGATATGCGAGTCGATATGGCCCGCACCAATCTTGACGATCCCGGTATCGGTCTGCGCAATAACGGCAGACGGGTGCTGACCTTGGCAGATCTGCATACACCTTCAGGTCCGATGGACTCGCGCGGTCCTGGACGAGAGGTGGAGTTGCACCTGACGGGGAATATGGAGCGATATTCCTGGTCTCTTGATGGATTGGAGTTCGGGCAATCAACGCCTGTTCACTTCCGTCACGGCGAGCGTTTGCGAGTCATCCTGCACAACGACACGATGATGACTCACCCTATGCACTTGCATGGGATGTGGAGTGAACTGGAGAGCCCTGATGGTCGATTCCTCGCCCGTCGACACACCTTGCCAGTACAGCCTGCACAACGCATCAGCTTCTTGGTGACGGCAGATGCTCTGGGGCGCTGGGCATGGCATTGCCACCTGATGTTCCACATGGATGCAGGCATGTTCCGCGAAGTCGTAGTGTCTTGAACAAACCTCACAAGGAAGATCAAAAATGTCCAAAGCACTCCCTATTCGTGCATTGTCCACTGCGCTCCTCGCTCTGGTGAGTATTGCGGCCCAGGCGCAAAGCGACCATTCATCGCATGGCCAAGCGAATATGCAAATGGAAGCACCGGCAAGCCCTGCCACAACTGCAGCTGATCCACATGCAGGTCATGGTGCTATGACTGGCAGCGCTGCAAGCGGCCCTGCGATGGATCACGGCAGCATGCAGATGCAAGGGGGATCCGCACCTCCAGATGCTCGCGACCCACATGGGTATTCCAATGGGTTGACCTTGGGATCGGGCGATTACGCGGTGCCTGGCGTCCCGCGCTTGATGCTTGCGGACGAGCATACCTTTGCCTCGCTGCGTGGTGAGACCCTGGAACGCCGTTTTTCACGCAGAGGTGATGATTCAACGGCCTATGACTTGCAAGCATGGTACGGGACCTCATACAACAAAGCTGTCTTGAAGGCAGAAGGTGACGTCGCCAAAGGAAAGCTCGAAGAGTCTCGCACCGAACTGCTTTGGAGCCGTGCTGCCACAACCTATTGGGATACACAGTTGGGTCTGCGCTTAGACAACGGCGTGGGACCTAGCCGTCAATGGCTGGCATTTGGTGTGCAGGGCCTGGCCCCTTACTGGTTCGAGCTGGAGGCCACAGCCTATGTTGGCAGTGGCGGCAGAACTGCGCTTCGCCTAAATGCAAGCTACGAACTATTGCTGACTCAGCGCCTGATCCTTGAGCCAAGAGCTGAAATGCAGTTTTACGGCAAGGATGATCCAGAGCGGCATATCGGCAAGGGCCTAGCCGAAGCATCTGCGGGCCTGCGACTGCGCTACGAGTTCAGCCGTCAGTTCGCTCCATATATCGGAGTGGAACGTGCGGGAAGTTTCGGGCGAACCGCTGATCTCGTTCGTGCCGACGGTGGCCGTGCTCAGCAAACACGTTGGGTGGCCGGTGTCCGCTTCTGGTTCTAGCCAGACCAATGTCCCCTTCCTAGTTGGCGCGTCCTTGGGAGCGCCAACTCTACAGACCTAGATTCGACATCTGTTTTCAAACCACCATCACACTTAGATAGGAGTCTCTCATGAACCGCTCAAACCTGGTCGCTAAGTTCATCGCGCCAATTGCCGCAACACTGTTCGCTTCCGCAGCATTTGCACATCCTTCGTTAGTTTCCTCCTCTCCTGCGGATAAGTCGCAGGTCGCGGCACCTGCCACGATTGAGTTGAAGTTCTCGGAAACGCTGGTTCCTCAGTTCTCGGCAGCGAACTTGATCATGACGGGGATGCCCGGAATGCCGAACCACGGCGCAATGAAGGTCAGCGCAAGCGTCTCTGGCGCTAGCGATGGCAAAACCATGGTCATTACTCCCGCTCAGACGCTTCAACCCGGTGCCTATCGCGTGGATTGGCGTGCAGTGTCGTCAGACACACACCCTATCAATGGCAACGTCACATTCCAGGTGAAGTAAGCAAATGGCCGAGGATTGGTTCACCATCGTATTGCGCCTTGCGCTGTATCTGGACATGGCTGCAGGTTTTGGCGTCGCCATGTTCAGCGTCTATGCCCTTGGCCACGACGAGCGATCCTTGGCAATTGCGCGTCGCTATCGCGTTTGCGTTGGTGTATGTGCAGTAATCGGGATTGGACTGTCAGTGATTGGCATGACAGTCCTTGCCAAGGCCATGTCCGGTGCGCAAACTTACTCCGAGTTGTCAACGCATATCTTCGAGATGCTCATCACCGGCACTCACATGGGCCTTGCTTGGTGCATTCGTATTCTTGCGCTAGCGCTTTGCATCTTGATTGCCCTAGTGAAGTTCAATCCAACGTTTCGCTTCGTTGCCATGTCCGTATCTAGCGGTGTAGCGCTGGCGACACTGGCCTGGGCTGGTCATGGAGCGATGGACGACGGAATGCGTGGATACATCCACCTTGCTTCAGACATCTCCCACCTCTGGGCAGCAGGTGCATGGGTCGGCGCGTTGCTTGCTTTTTTGATCTTAGCCACAAGTAGGGCAAATGCGACACAGGACACCGTAGCCATATTGAGCCGCACATCAAACGGCTTTGCCCATGTCGGAACTCTGATCGTTTTCGTTCTTGCAGCCAGTGGCGTAGTCAACTATGTATTGATCGCAGGGCCTTCGCTTGATCCGCTTGTTTCAACACTCTATGGTCAGTTGCTGCTAGGCAAGCTAATGCTGGTTCTCGGAATGCTTGCATTGGCAGCAGCAAATCGATTCCGGCTTAGTCCAAGTCTGGAGGCATCATTGGGCTCAGGGAATCGCGCGCAAGCAGTCTCTAAGCTACGCCAGAGCCTGTTCATGGAAGCAACACTGGCAGTTCTGGTTTTGGCGAGTGTGGCTTGGTTAGGGATTCTTTCGCCAAAAGGAATTTGAACCTTTAGATCACCCACCGACAGCTGACACGGGGACTGCACACGGAGAGGAAGGGTGCATCGCTTCGGAGGATTCATGCTTGGATGATCTCCGTGCCATGTAGTCATGACAAAGGCCACCTCAACCCCAGAATCATTTCTTGGATTGAGATGGCCACAAGCACCGTACTCAGGTTGCGGTACCTCAGAAGAGGTGGACAGAGTTATTTCTCAAGCAGATTCTGGCTTGACATTCACATGGTGTAAGAGCCAAGAATCGATCCAACATCGCGAAGGGCCATCTGCATGCAACATCATCAGCATCGATCTTCTTCAGAATCAGTAGAGTTGGAAAACACCAAAACTGACGCCGAGCCTTTGCAAGATCCTGTTTGCGGCATGACTGTCTCTCCACAGTCGGCCCATCAGATAGTTCACGAGGGACGGACCTATCGCTTCTGTAGTGCCGATTGCCAGCAAAAATTTGCTCATGCCCCTGCGCAATTCATATCGAGTAGCGGGCAGGCGGATCACGCAGTAGAGGGCTCAGTCTATGTATGCCCAATGCATCCTGAAGTCCATCAAGATCATCCGGGGCGTTGTCCTAAATGCCAAATGCATTTAGTGCCTGAGGCCCAGTTGCTCAGCTCGCACGAACATGCTCATGTGGCTGCAAGTCATTCAGATCAGAAATCGTTTGATGACTCGGGCGTGGTTCCCGCCGGAACGATCTATACCTGCCCGATGCATCCGGAGGTCCGGCAAGATCATCCCGGAAACTGCCCTAAATGCGGAATGACTCTGGAGCCACTGATCCCGGTTGGAGAAGAGGACAACAGCGAGTTGCAAGACTTTCAACGGCGATTCTGGTGGACGCTACCACTCACCCTGATTGTTACCACTCTGGCCATGTTCGGACACAAGTTCGGCTGGTTCACTATGCAGACCCAAACATGGGTCGAGTTGACTCTTTCCCTGCCCGTGGTGCTATGGACGGGCTGGCCCTTTTTTGTTCGAGGCTGGCAGTCAATCATCCACCGCAGTCCGAACATGTGGACGTTGATCAGCTTGGGATCGGGAGCCGCCTTTGTCTACAGCCTCGTAGCGACGCTGGCACCTGGTGTGTTTCCCGACTCGTTCGTATCCATGGGCCGTGTAGCTGTTTATTTCGAGGCAGCGGTGGTCATCATTTCTTTGACCATGTTGGGGCAGATCATTGAGCTGAAGGCTCGCTCTCAGACCTCGGCCGCTATCAAATCATTGCTTAGCCTAGCTCCTAAGACGGCAAGGCGTATCAATGCAGATGGCAGTGAGGAAGATGTTCCCCTCAGCCACGTGCATGTCGGAGACCTGCTGCGCGTACGTCCAGGCGAGAAAGTACCCGTGGATGGCATTGTCACGGAAGGTCAAAGCGCCGTTGATGAATCGATGCTCACGGGCGAGCCAATACCTGTGACAAAGCGCGTTGACGACAAACTGATCGGCGCCACACTCAATACGAGTGGAGCTCTGGTCATGAGGTCAGAAAAGGTGGGGGCTGCCACCATGCTTTCCCAGATCGTTCAGATGGTTGCATCGGCCCAACGGTCGAAGGCACCGATGCAGCGAATGGCCGACGTAGTGGCTGGAAAGTTCGTTATGGTTGTCGTGCTAGTCGCTGTAGTCACCTTCTTCGTCTGGGGAATTTTTGGCCCAGAGCCCAGTTGGGTGTTTGGGTTGATCAATGCCGTCGCGGTACTCATCATCGCCTGCCCATGCGCGCTAGGTTTGGCCACACCCATGTCAGTAATGGTGGCCACAGGGCGCGCTGCAGAACAAGGCGTTTTGTTCCGTGACGCAGGCGCCATCGAAAAAATGCGTGAAGTGGATACGCTCATCGTAGATAAAACGGGCACCCTGACAGAAGGTCGGCCTGCATTCGATAAAGCGATTCCTGCTCCAGATTTCACGGCTGACGAAGTTTTGAGGCTTGCCGCTAGCTTGGATCAGGGTAGCGAGCATCCGCTTGCGGATGCCATCGTCCGAGCTGCACGCGAACAAGGCTTGCAACTCGCTAAACCTGTGGACTTCGATTCCGCCAGCGGTATTGGTGTACGTGGAACCGTTGAGGGGCGGCGCTTGGCATTAGGCAACACCGCACTGATGGCTCAAGAAGGCGTTTCTGTATCTTCCTTGCAAGCGGACGGAGAACGCCTGCGAGGAGAGGGTGCAAGCATCATGCATTTAGCGGCTGATGGGAAGTTCGCAGGCATCCTGGCAGTAACAGACCCTATCAAAGCTAGCACTTTGGATGCTATTCAAACGCTTCATGCAAGCGGCTTGCGAATTGTCATGGCAACGGGAGATGGTCTGACCACAGCCAAGGCTGTTGGTGCCAAGCTTGGAATTGATGAAGTCCATGGCGAAGTCAAGCCCGCCGACAAGCTAGCTCTCGTGGAGCGATTGCAAAGTGAAGGCCATGTGGTTGCCATGGCTGGTGACGGGATCAACGATGCGCCGGCCTTGGCAAAAGCTGATGTAGGTGTAGCCATGGGAACAGGGACTGACGTAGCAATGAACAGCGGTCAGATCACGCTGGTCAAGGGTGATTTGCGTGGCATTGCACAGTCACGTGAAATTTCAACTGACACAGTACGGAACATGCGTCAGAACTTGCTATTTGCCTTCGTCTACAACGGAATTGGTGTACCGATTGCTGCGGGAGTTCTGTATCCGTTCACAGGGTGGCTTCTGTCGCCAATGATCGCAGCACTCGCTATGAGCCTGAGTTCGGCGTCTGTAATCTTCAATGCACTGCGTTTAAGAAGGTAGCGGTTGCATTGGTGATTTTCAGTCTACTTACGCGGCCGTTTCGCTCAATGCCTCGGGGTCATTCATCGGGTGAATACAAGCACTGAGCTTGATGGTGCCGGACTGCTCTCAAAACGTTTGAGCGTGCCTGGGCAAGAGGCTGGGAATTATCTACTGTAGCGGGGCAGTCCAGTCGGTCCCCATACAGGAAACCGAATGATTGTCAGTTGTTCTTTCTAAGGCAAGCCAGAATGGAATGCAGGCAGATGTTAGCCAGTCCGGTCAAACGAGCGAAGTTTATGTGCGCGCTCGATGAATCTCCAGTCGTTGATGATTTATTGAACGTCAAAACTTTTTCTGCACTCACCACATATCAGCTTAATGCCCGGCTTTCCCCACACTGAGACCGGATTCTTGCATCCGCTGCAGCTGTATTTCACCCGATTGGATCTGTTGGCGGGCGTAGTAAGCACTCCGTCTTCCCCTGCAGTGGCGGCAACAGCTAAGCCCGTGGGCTTCACTGCCTCGGCGAGGGCAGGGATGCTGGCCATTGGAGGCTTGGTCCCTTCGATGCCTTGAATGTGGTTGGCCATGCTGGCTTGGCCAGCGATTACATGATCTGCAGAGGGGAATCGGTCGTACCAGCTGAGTGTGAAATTCGCGGTCAGCAGCTCGTCGCATGCAGCCAGGAAGCGGCCACCCTCGACGGCGTAGTCCGCCATGCTATCACCGGTTCGCGCACCACCAGGTTGCCCGGTAGAAGAGGGCATGAGCCCAATGCTTTCCATCTTTCGTGCCCATTCCTCGTTGTGATAGCGGCCTCGGCCTGGCTTGCCAAAGTGGTGCTGCCACAAGTGCGTCATTTCATGGACTTGGGTCTGGAGTGTTTCGATGATCGGTACGACCGCAAAGTAGGTCGGATTCATCGCGATCTCATCTGTGGTTGAGCCGTCCAACGAGGCAAAGCGAGCTGCAGAGAAGTAGCCGAAAGTCCGCTTTTCCCGCTGCAGCGTAATCAAGCAACTCGGGAGCTGCCCCCCAAACAGCCGCTCGTTGAAATGGTCGTAGGCCATCTGCAGCTCGTTGTAGGTTTCCTGCGTAGGTGCCAAGCGGGGTGAGGGCGTGGGCACAAGGTCAAGCTGGTTTGGCTGCTGGGTCATATTTGTATTGTGCAATACAAATTATCATTCGCAAACATCCCATTTGATGCGACAATGCATCAAACTTGATGTTAAAGGAGTAGCCATGAGATCGACCTTTACGATCGACGACGAAGTCGTGAACCGTGCCCGCGCTGTTGCAGCGCCCGGTATTGCTGTGCCTGAACTGGTACGCCTGGCACTTGAGACCTTCACTCGCGTCGAGGCAGGCAAGCGCTTGGCTGCCCTGGGCGGAAGCGCGCCAGACATGCCTGACGTGCCACGCCGTGGCAGCGCGGCAGAGGCAGAAGGCTCTCGCTGATGCCGGTGTCCGTTCTAGTCGATACATCGGTGTGGGTGAGGCATTTTCGGGAGGCCGACATTCACCTGCAGGAGCTCCTGTTGCAAGACAGCGTGCTGATGCATCCCATGGTGCATGCAGAGTTGGCCTGCGGCACGCCGCCAGCGCCGCGTGCCGATACGCTCGCAGCCCTGGCCATGCTGCGGCCGAGCCAGGAAGCTTCAATTCCCGAGACTTTGGCCTTCCTTGAGAAGAACAAGCTATTCGGTAAGGGCTGCGGCTTGGTCGATCTATCGCTGCTCGCCTCGACGCTAATCACACCAGGCGCTTTGCTTTGGACTGCAGATCGACGCCTTGCTGAGTTGGCCGCTCAGCTTGGCGTGGCCTATGCCATACCAACGCATTGAGAGTCGGGAAGCCCTTCTCGGGGTCGCCTCAGAAAACGGAAAATAAAGCACGCTAAGCCGGTTGCAACGGTCGTAGCGGCCTGAACTTGCCCGCGCCGATCTTGGCGCTGCTGCGCCAGAGGTAATCGCCGGTCAGGTTGATGTGTTCCCAGCCGAGCGGCGACAGGTATTGCAATAGCGCGTCATCGACAGCATGCCCGTTGCCACGCAACGCATGTGCTGCGCGCTCCAGATAGACCGTGTTCCACAACACGACGGCCGCCGTAACCAGGTTGAGGCCGCTGGCCCGGTAGCGCTGCTGCTCGAAGCTGCGGTCGCGGATTTCGCCCAGACGGTTGAAGAATACGGCGCGGGCCAGCGCGTTGCGCGCTTCGCCCTTGTTCAGTCCAGCGTGGACGCGGCGGCGCAGCTCCACGCTTTGCAACCAGTCCAGGATGAACAGCGTGCGTTCGATGCGCCCCAGCTCGCGCAGGGCGATGGCTAAGCCGTTCTGGCGCGGATAGCTGCCGAGTTTCCGAAGCATCAGCGAGGCTGTCACCGTGCCCTGCTTGATCGAGGTCGCCAGCCGCAGAATTTCATCCCAGTGGGCACGAATAGCCTTGATGTTCAGCCTGTCGCTGCTAATCATCGGTTTGAGCGCGTCATAGGCGGTATCCCCCTTGGGGATGAACAGCTTGGTGTCGCCCAGGTCACGGATGCGCGGCGCAAAGCGGAAGCCCAGGAGATGCATCAGGGCAAAGACGTGATCGGTGAAGCCTGCCGTGTCGGTGTAGTGTTCCTCGATGCGCAGGTCGGACTCGTGGTACAGCAGGCCGTCAAGTACATAGGTCGAGTCGCGCACGCCGACATTGACCACCTTGGTGTGGAACGGCGCGTACTGGTCGGATATATGGGTGTAGAAGGTTCGCCCAGGGCTGCTGCCATATTTCGGGTTGATGTGACCGGTACTCTCGGCCTTGCTCCCGGTTCGGAAGTTCTGGCCGTCCGACGATGACGTGGTGCCGTCGCCCCAGTGTTCGGCGAAGGGATGCCGGAATTGGGCGTTCACCAACTCGGCCAGCGCTGTCGAATAGGTTTCGTCGCGGGTATGCCAGGCTTTTAGCCAGGCGAGCTTGGCGTAGGTCGTGCCGGGGCAGGACTCGGCCATCTTGGTCAGGCCCAGGTTGATCGCGTCGGCCAGGATGGTGGTCAACAGCAGATTTTGTCCTTGGCCAGATCGCCCGATTTCAGGTGCGTGAAGTGGCGGGTGAAGCCCGTCCACTCATCGACTTCGAGCAGCAGTTCGGTGATCTTGACGTGTGGCAGGATCATGGCTGTCTGGTCGATCAGCGCCTGCGCGGTGTCGGGTACCGCCGCATCCAGCGGCGTGATCTTCAGGCCCGACTCGGTGATGATCGCATTCGGCAGGTCGTTGGCCGCTGCCATGCGGTTGACCGTGGCAAGCTGCGCTTCAAGCAGCGTCAGGCGGTCGTGCAGGTACCGGTCGCAGTCGGTGGCCACGGCCAGCGGCAATGCGCTGGACTGCTTGAGGCTGGCGAACTTCGCGGGCGGCACCAGGTAGTCCTCGAAGTCCTTGAACTGGCGCGATCCCTGCACCCAGATGTCGCCCGAGCGCAGCGAGTTCTTCAGCTCGGACAGCGCGCACAGCTCGTAGTAGCGCCGGTCGATACCCGCGTCAGTCATCACCAGCTTCTGCCAGCGCGGCTTGATGAAGTCGGTCGGGGCATCGGCAGGCACTTTGCGGGCGTTGTCGGTGTTCATGCCACGCAGTACCTCGATGGCATCGAGCACGTTCTTGGCGGCGGGTGCGGCCCGCAGCTTGAGCACGGCAAGGAATTCCGGCGCGTAGCGGCGCAAGGTGGCGTAACTTTCGCCGATGCGGTGCAGGAAATCGAAGTCATCGGGCTGAGCGAGCTTCTGCGCCTCGGTGACGCTTTCGGCGAAGGCATCCCAGGACATGACGGCCTCGATGGCGGCGAACGGATCGCGGCCAGCTTGCTTGGCCTCGATCAGCGCCTGGCCGATGCGCCCGAACAGCCGCACCTTGGCGTTGATCGCCTTGCCGGATGCCTGAAACTGCTGCTGATGCTTGTTCTTGGCGGCGTTGAACAGCTTGCCCAGGATGCGGTCGTGCAAGTCGATGATTTCGTCGGTGACCGTGGCCATGCCCTCGATGGCCAGCGCCACGAGGGTGGCGTAGCGCCGTTGCGGCTCGAACTTGGCTAAGTCGGCGGGCGTCATCTGGCCACCCTCACGGGCGATCTTGAGCAGGCGGTTCTGGTGCACCGACCGCTCGATACCGGAAGGCAGATCGAGCGCCTGCCACGCCTTGAGGCGTTCGATGTGTTCCAGCATGTGCCGCGAGTTCGGTTTAACCGGCGACTGGCGCAGCCAGGCCAGCCAGGTCGTCTTGCCGTTGTCCCGGCGCCTGAGCAGATCGTCGAGGCGGCGGCGATGCGTGTCCGACAGTGGTTCGGCCAAGGCATCATAGATGCGCCGGTTGGCGCGAGTGATGGCCTCGGCGCTAGCGCGCTCGATGGCGTTGAGCGCGGGCAGGATGATCGACTGTCGCCGCAGATGCTCAACCAAGGTTCTAGCCAGCACGATGCCTTTGTCGGTTTGCATGGCCAGGTCGGTCAGCGTGTGCACGGCCTGCCGGTAGTGGCTCATGGTGAACGGCTGGAAGCAAAACACCGTTTGCAGCTCGACCAGGTGCTCGCGCCGGGTCTGCTCCCGCTGCCCGTAGTCGTCCCAGCTTTCGACGCCGACCTTGAGCTGGTCGGCGACCAGTTTCAGTAGGGGCAAAGACGGCGCCTGATCGACACCAAGGAAGATTCCGGGAAAGCGCAGGTAGCAGAGCTGCACGGCAAAGCCCAAGCGATTCGCAGGCCCGCGCCGCTGGCGGATGATGGAGAGATCGGTATCGCTGAACGTGTAATGTCGAATTAGGTCGTCCTTGGTGTCCGGCAACGCCAACAGGCTTTCCCGCTCGGCGGCGGACAGTATGGAACGACGAGGCATATTTATTGATCCAATTTCAAGTATTGATACAGGGTCTCCCGGCTGACACCAAATTCACGGGCCAGCTTCGCTTTTTGCTCGCCCGCCGTGACGCGCCGTTTCAGTTCAGCAATCTGTTCACCGCTCAGAGACTTCTTTCGGCCTCGGTAGGCTCCGCGTTGCTTAGCGAGCGCGATGCCTTCGCGCTGCCGCTCACGGATCAAGGCCCGCTCGAATTCGGCGAATGCCCCCATGACCGACAGCATCAGGTTCGCCATCGGTGAATCCTCGCCGGTGAAGGTCAGGCTTTCCTTGACGAACTCGATGCGCACGCCGCGCTTGGTCAGCTTTTGTACGAGGCGGCGCAAGTCATCGAGGTTGCGCGCCAAGCGATCCATGCTGTGAACCACCACGGTGTCGCCTTCGCGCACGAAGGCCAGCAGCGAATCAAGCTCGGGCCGCTGGGTGTCCTTGCCCGACGCCTTGTCGGTGAACACCCTGCCGACTTCGACATGCTCCAGTTGCCGCTCCGGGTTCTGGTCGAAGCTGCTGACCCGGACGTAGCCGATGCGTTGACCCTGCAAGATACCTCCAAATACGAAAGTGTCAGGAAGAAATCTATGACCTTTCGCCGCAGGTGTCAAGAAACACAAAAGTTAACTCTATTCTGACGTTGCTGGGTGGCTTCTCCTGACATCAGGATAGGGTATGCCTCAATCTGACGGCTGCGAACCGCCAGGGACAGGCGCAATGTCAGATTCTGTCGCGGCCTTGGCGCGTGCCTGGAAGCGTTCATAGCAATCCAGCCCGCAGAAATGTTCGACGTATTCCGCGCCTTCCGGGGTGAAGGCGGCATCGAGCGGAATTTCTTTGCAGCATACGCAGCAGGTGGTGCAACTGGCAGTGTTCGGGGCGTTTGCGTTCATGGTGGTACTCCTCCAGATTGGTAGCGAAGCTCAAAGCTGCCCACTCTCGGCTGGCTGGGAAGCGGTCATGATCTTCCCTTGAAGGCCCGCAGCAGCCGCGTCACAGACAGGACAAACAAGCCGGTCAGCGTGAGGGCTGCAATACTCCAGTGCTCCCCGATGAACGCGCCGGCCGTCGTGCCGGCTAGCACAATGGCGAGAATCGGCAAATGGCAGGGACAGGTGAGCACGGCCAGCGCGCCCCACAAGTAGCCGGTGATCGGTTTGTGCGTCCCAGACGGCAAGTGCTCTGGGCTGTTCATGGCAGACTCTCCGCGTGCTGTGCCGGTTCGGTTGGCATGGCGGCCAGTTGCATTTCGAGGCTGGCCAGGGCCTCGCGCCGACGCTCGACGAGTTGCCGCAACACGGCAAGCTGCGCAGACGCACCGTCACCGTCCGCAGCATCCAGCGCCCGGCACAGCCGCGCCAGTGCGTCCAGGCCGATACCCGCTTCGAAGGCAGCCCGTACAAAGCGCAGCCGTTGCAACGCGGTGTCATCGAACAAGCCGTAGCCGCCCGTGGTGCACGCGACCGGCCGTAGCAATCCGCGCAGCAGGTAGTCGCGCACGATATGCACGCTCACCCCGGCATCAAGGGCCAGCCGGGACACTGTGTAGGCGCTCATTGAACACCTCCTTTTCCTCATCCGGCGCAGCACGAAAGCTGCTTCACGTCCTTGCTGAAGGTCTGCGCCGCGAGCTTCAGCCCTTCGACCATGGTCAGGTAGGGGAACAATTGGTCGGCCAGTTCCTGCACGGTCATACGGTTGCGAATGGCGAGCACCGCCGTCTGGATCAGTTCACCCGCTTCCGGGGCCACCGCTTGCACGCCGATGAGCCGTCCGCTACCTTCCTCGATGACCAGCTTGATGAAGCCGCGTGTGTCGAAGTTGGCAAGCGCACGCGGCACGTTGTCCAAGGTCAAGGTGCGACTGTCGGTCTCGATCCCGTCGTGATGTGCTTCCGCCTCGCTGTAGCCCACGGTGGCGACCTGCGGGTCGGTGAACACCACGGCCGGCATTGCGGTCAGGTCCAGGGCCGCATCGCCGCCAGTCATGTTGATCGCAGCACGGGTGCCGGCCGCTGCCGCCACATAGACGAACTGAGGCTGGTCGGTGCAGTCGCCAGCCGCATAAATGTGTGGCGTACTGGTGCGCATGCCCTTGTCGATGACGATGGCCCCCTGCGCATTGGCAGCGACTCCCGCCGCTTCCAATGCCAGGCTGCGCGTGTTCGGTGCCCTGCCAGTGGCGACCAGCAGCTGGTCGGCGCGTATTTCACCGTACCCGGTGGTCAGCACGAATTCGCCGTCCACATGCGCGACCTGGCTGGCTTGCGTGTGTTCCAATACCTTGATCCCTTCGGCACGGAACGCGGCTGTAACGGCCTCGCCGATGGCCGGGTCTTCGCGGAAGAACAGCGTGCTGCGTGCCAGGATCGTCACTTTGCTGCCCAGCCGGGCAAAGGCTTGCGCCAGTTCCAGCGCCACCACAGACGAGCCGATCACGGCCAGGCGCTCGGGAATGGTGTCGCTGACCAGGGCCTCGGTGGAAGTCCAGTAGGGTGACTCTTTCAGGCCCGGAATCGGCGGCACGGCCGGGCTGGCACCCGTGGCGACCAGGCAGCGGTCGAACGCCACCACACGCTCGCCGCCATCGTTTAAACGGACGGCAAGGCTCTGGTCGTCCTTGAAACGCGCTTCACCATGCAGCACGGTGATGGCCGGGTTGCTGTCCAGGATGCCTTCGTACTTGGCGTGGCGCAGCTCATCGACGCGCGCCTGCTGCTGGGCCAGTAGTTTGCTGCGATCAATCGCAGGCACAGTCGCCGCGATGCCACTGTCGAATGGGCTTTCACGGCGCAAATGGGCGATATGGGCAGCGCGGATCATGATCTTGGACGGCACGCAGCCGACATTGACGCAAGTACCGCCGATGGTGCCGCGCTCGATCAGCGTGACGTTCGCACCTTGCTCGACGGCCTTCAGCGCCGCCGCCATCGCGGCTCCGCCGCTGCCAATAACGGCGACGTGCAGTCCGTCCCCATCACCACCAGCCTTGTCGCCACCGCCCAGCCATCCCAGCGCCTTGCCAAGCAGTCTGCCCCGCGCTGAAGTGGATGGGGCATCGGCGGGTGTGGCCTTGTAGCCGAGGCCGGCCACAGCGGCGGTCAGCGCCTCTGGCGAGGTGCCGGGATCGGTGGCGAGTTGCGCGGAGCCTTTCGGGTAGGACACGAGCGCCGACAGCACGCCCGGCACTTTCTCCAGGGCGTCCTTGACATGTGTCGCGCACGAGTCGCAGGTCATTCCGGTGATATTCAAATACATTGCATCGTTCCTTTTCGTTTCGGCAACTGCCAATGCAGTTAGCCGTGTTTGGGTGGTAGTTCGCAGCGGCGGTTGGCCGGTGAGAGCAGATCCCAGATCGACACCCCGATCATCAAGGCCAGACCGACATAGAGGAGGTTCGCCGTCCACCAATTGCCAAAAAACAAGAGCATGGCCGCCAGCACGATGGCTGGGCCGACCATCCCGAGCAGGCTGCGGTACCATTGCCGATGACTCAGCCAGCCCAGTGCATTCGCCAGCAAAGCCACGACTGCGAACAGCGGCAGCAGCTTGGAGATAAACAACCCTTCGTATTCCTGTAGAAAGCCAAGGCCGATGGCCGCGCCCAGGCTGGCGATAGCCGGGAAACAGGCAGCGCATCCCATCGCGGAAACAACGCTGCCAAGCGCGCCAGCCTTGTCGGCAATGCGTGTAATCAGTCCCATGATCGCCCCAGGTTCGGGTTCAGTGGCTCACTGCTTGACGCTGGACGGATAGCCCGCGTCTCCGGTTGCCTTGGTCAGCTTCTGCACGCTGGTCTTGGCATCATCGAACGTGACAACCGCTTCGCGTGTCTCGAAGGTCACGTCAATTTTGCTGACGCCTTCGACCTTGGAAATCGCCTTCTTGACGGTGATCGGGCAGGTGGAGCAGGTCATGCCCGGTACGGACAGCGTGACGGTCTGGGTGGCGGCCCACACGGGGGCAACAACGGCAGCGAGGGCGAGGGCGGCAAACAGTTTTTTCATGATGAACTCCTGTGATTAATAGAAAAATGGCATGACGTAGGGAAATCCGAGCGCGACCAGGACCAGCGCGGCCACGATCCAGAAAATGAGCTTGTAAGTAGCTCGCACTTGGGGAATCGCGCAGACCTCACCCGGTTTGCAGGCTTGCGCCGGGCGGTAGATGCGCCGCCAGGCGAAAAACAGCGCGACCAGCGCTGCGCCGATGAAGATCGGGCGATAGGGTTCCAGCACCGTCAGGTTGCCGATCCATGCCCCGCTGAACCCCAAGGCGATCAAAACCAGCGGCCCCAGGCAGCAGGCCGACGCAAGAATGGCGGCCAGCCCACCGGCGAAGAGCGCGCCGCGCCCGTTTTGTGGTTCAGACATACGCTTGTCCTTTCAAATTTGGTTTGGATAGCTTAAGCTTACTTCCGTAGTTATGTACGGAGTCAAGCGATATGCAAATTAATTTTGAGAATCTGACCATTGGCGTTTTTGCCAAGGCGGCCGGGGTCAATGTGGAGACCATCCGGTTCTACCAGCGCAAGGGCCTGCTGCCGGAGCCAGACAAGCCCTATGGCAGCATTCGCCGCTATGGCGAGGCGGATGTAACACGAGTGCGGTTCGTGAAATCGGCCCAGCGGCTGGGCTTTAGCCTGGACGAAATCGCCGAGCTACTGCGGCTGGAGGATGGCACCCATTGCGAGGAAGCCAGCGGCCTGGCCGAGCACAAGCTCAAGGATGTGCGCGAGAAGATGGCCGACTTGGCACGCATGGAGGCCGTGCTGTCTGAACTGGTGTGCGCCTGCCATGCGCGGAAAGGGAACGTTTCCTGCCCGCTGATTGCGTCACTGCAAGACGGAACGAAGCTCGCTGCATCGGCGCGGGGGAGTCACGGGGTGACTACGCCTTAGCGTGCTTTATTTTCCGAATTCTGAGACGACCCCATCAACAGAAGCCCTATCGCCATTTACCGGCCTGCTTTGGAGTTGGTTTTGCGTTTTCCTAAGTCCACGCTGCTGGCAGCGGCATTGGCCCTGGCCATCACCGCAATTCCGGTCATGCGGCTGGGCGGTGAGTTCATGCCGCCGCTGGACGAAGGCGACCTGCTGTACATGCCCTCGGCGTTGCCTGGTATTTCGGTCTCAAAGGCCGCAGAGTTGTTGCAACAGACAGACCGGCTTATCAAAACAGTGCCCGAGGTTCAGCGTGTGTTCGGCAAGGCAGGACGAGCAGATACTGCGACCGATCCTGCGCCGCTGGAGATGTTCGAGACCACCATCCAGTTCAAGCCACGTGAGCAATGGCGTCCTGGCATGACCTCGGAGAAGCTGGTTGAAGAACTGGACCGGGTGGTCAAGGTTCCGGGTCTATCAAACGTATGGGTGCCCCCGATCCGCAACCGCATCGACATGCTGGCCACCGGCATCAAGAGTCCCGTCGGCATCAAGGTCGCCGGACCAGACCTCGCCACCATCGACAAGCTCGCGGCACAGATTGAATCCGCCGTGCGCGCAGTGCCTGGTGTTTCTTCCGCGTTGGCCGAACGCTTGACAGGGGGCCGGTACATTGACGTAGATGTGGACCGACAAGCCGCTGCACGGTTCGGACTTTCTGTGGCAGACGTGCAGGCGGTCATATCTACAGCCATCGGTGGTGAGAATGTCGGAGAAGTCATTCAGGGTCGAGAGCGCTTTCCGGTGAACGTCCGCTACCCGCGCGAAATCCGCGATTCACTGGAACGCCTGCGCAAGCTGCCTTTCGTGACAGACAAGGGTGCCACCGTGCTCCTGCAGGACGTCGCCAAGATCGTCATCGCAGAAGGCCCACCCATGATCCGCAGTGAAAACGCACGGCTCTCGGGCTGGGTCTATGTCGATGTACGTGGCCGGGACTTGCGCTCCGTCGTCCATGACATGCAAGCCATTGTTGCCAAGCAGGTGGCCATGCCTGCCGGCTATGCCCTGTCGTGGTCTGGCCAGTTCGAGTATTTGGAGCGGGCCACGGAACGCCTGAAAGTCGTCGTACCACTCACTCTGGCCGTCATCTTCATGCTGCTCTACGTCCTGTTTCGCAGTGGAGGCGATGCCGCATTGGTCATGGCAGCGGTTCCATTCTCGCTGGTCGGTGGGTTCTGGTTCATCTGGGCGCTCGGTCACGCGGTGTCGGTGGCCTCTGCCGTGGGGTTCATTGCCCTGGCCGGCGTTGCCGCCGAGTTTGGCGTCGTGATGCTCGTCTACCTGCAGAACGCCTGGAAACAGCATCTGGCCGCAGGCGAGCCGGACAATGAAGAGACGCTACTGGCCGCCATTCGCGAGGGCGCCGTCATGCGCGTGCGGCCGAAGGCCATGACTGTTGCCGTGGTTATGGCGGGCTTATTGCCCATCCTGATCGGACATGGCACCGGCTCTGAAGTCATGACCCGCATCGCTGCTCCCATGGTCGGCGGGATGGTCACGGCCCCGCTATTGAGCATGCTTGTCATCCCCGCTGCCTGGTACTTGATCCATCGGAAGCGCCCCATCACTAAACACCACTCTCCGAACCTTAAAGCGTCCTCAGTCGAGGCTTCATAACCATTTTTTTGAAAGAAAGACCCATGAAAACAACTCACTTACTTGCCGCAGCCCTCACATGTGCAGCGTTCACAACAGTCCATGCTCAGGACGTGAAAATGCCAAAGAAGCCAGCTGCAAGTGCATCAGCTTCCACCATGCCCTTAGTTGATGGTGAAGTCCGCAAGGTTGACATCCAAAAGAACCTTGTCGTCCTGCGTCACGGAGATATTCCGAACCTGGCGATGCCGGCCATGACCATGGGCTTCGAGGTATCCGATAAGAAGATGCTCGACGGCTTAAAGGTTGGCGATAAGGTGAAGTTCCAAGCAGAGTCGATCAATGGCAAAGCTATGGTCACGGAATTGAAACCGAACCATTGATAGAAGAAGGGACTGTCATTGGCGTTGTTGCACTACAGGGACTTCCCGTCAACGCAAGCGCTGATCAGTAACTTTTGACTAACCTGACTGCCAAGACGATCAAGGTGCTTGAAACGAGAAACAGACTGCACATCTACAGACGGTGTTAGGCACGAGGTGTGCGCCCCCTGAAACAAACCGCGCAGCAGGGTGCTATTCAAATCTCGTGACGTATTGCGACTCACAATGCAACAACCGAGCTTGCCTGCTGCTGATCTAACCTGTTCATTGCATCTTTGATTTCACGTCTGGCATGTTGAAGTGCTTGCCTCAGGCAACGGCAGAAATGGGTGGTCTAGGGCGTTCGCTGGCATGGCCTGCGTTACAGGTGCGCTCCTGTGTCATGAGCGCCCACAGGATGCGTGCATTTTTGTTGGCTAAAGCCACGGCGGCCTTTTGCCAGCCACTGCGCGGCCTCAAGGCCATTACCGATTGGGAGATAGGGTCGAGGTTGTGTTTGCCGGTCAGCACTACGGCCTTGGCTCCTTACACCAGCAAAGTGCGCAGGTAACTATCGCCTCGCTTGGTGATGGCTCCGAGGTTGAATTTGCCTCCGCTGGAATTCTGTCTGGGCGTCAACCCAAGCCAGGCGGCAAACTGTGCACCCTTCCTAAACTGCTTGAAGTCGCCGACCATCGCTAATGCAGTGAGTGATCCCAAGCCCTTGATGGCGGCAGCTCGCTGCACCTGGGCATCTTCTTCACAGTGAGCTGTAATACGCTGCTCACACCAGTGAAGATGTTCATCGAGCTCTTGTCAATGCATGAGTGCACGCTGTAGCGCAATGCGGGCTGCGCCTGCGAGGTCATTGCTCGCATCTTCCAAGATATCGTGCAAATAGGTGCGCAAGCCTCTGGGGCTTTGCGGCAGGACGATGCCAAACTCGGCGAGCATTTCTCGAATACGTTTGATGCATGCTGTGCGTTCCTCATTGACCCTTCGCGCGGCTGATGCACACATAGTATGCCCTGCTGCTCTGAAGTCTTAACGGGAACAAGGCGCATCTGAGGACGGCTGGCTGCCTCGCAAATGGCAGCGGCATAATTGGCATTTTGTTTCCGCTCTTGCCCTGCAAGCGATAGGGTGCAACCAATGCTGCTGCCATCATGCGTGCATCCAAGTCCATGCGCAGCAACTGCCGAACACCAGTGGTGCGCACCACCGCAAGCCTCCATGACCATCAGGCACCCTGCAGGTAATTGCGCACACCATGCCAAGAACTTGCTGCGCTGGATGGCCCGGTTAGTGACCATCCTCCCTTGAGCATTGACTGCATGGGCCTGCAGCACATTCTTTGCGAGATCTACCCCAACACGGACGATGTTTTGCATGGCACGACTCCTGATGAATGACGAAGAAATTGGCTTGCCGATCCAACGTGACACTGCGTATCCAGCAGACCAAGATGGCGGGAAGTCCTTCGTATTCAAATTGCCGGCTAAGGTTAGGTAGCCTCGTGCGATGTGTCAGTCCCCGTCGTCCAAACCCCGCTATCGCACCACCAACTGGAAGCAATACAACGCAGCGCTCAAAGCGCGGGGCTCACCGACCATCTGGCTGGACAAGGGCATGGCTGGTTTGCAGCTGCCAGCGGCAAACGCGGGCACAGCCCGAAGTTCTCCGATGCGGCCATCCAGTACGGCCTGACCATCAAACCTCTTTGGATTGACCTTGCGGCAGACCACATGCTTTGTTCTGACACTACTGGCGTTGTCTGGACTGCTGTGACCAGTTCCCGACTTCAGCACGTTGTGCAACCGCCAACGCAGTCTTACCGGTCCAGCTCCGCCGGCCTGCGCCTACTGGTCGACTCCACGGACATCAAGTTCCTGGACGAAGCCGAGTGGAAGTGCAAAAAGCATGGGCCAGAGTGTCGCCGCCAAGTTGCCGAACTGCACATTCGAGCCGTCATCCCCAATCGGTTTACTGAACTGGGCTGCCCGCAGACGGTGGCTGTGGCCTAGCCACGCCTGGGGTTGGGGAAATCTGGCCTGGGGCTGATATGTGCAACAACGCCCCAGTTATTGGGTCTTTTATAGGTAAGCTTGGGCTAACCCAGCTATAGCTTGGGTTGATAATACTTCGAGATGGCTCGTAACTATTCCATCTTAATGCCATTAGATCCGACATGGTCCAAGCGAGCCAGTCAGCTCTAAATGGTCTATCAGATATAATTTTAGAAGCAACATCAGTTCCAGTCGATGTCCAAATTATTGTGGGGATTTTATAACCGGATGCAGTACTTGGACTGTGACCAACTTTATTTGTTTGATGCCCAACTTCTTGTCCGTGATCTGATACGTAAATAATGGACTTATAGTCATCTGCACTGGATGGGGAACTTCTTAATTTTTCAAAGACAGATGAAACTACAGTGTCTTGATAAAGAATAGCGGAATCGTAGTCATTTCTAAACTGCTGAACCCACATTGATCGTTCAGCCGCCGACATTATTTTTGATACTTCATCATCGGGAAAATTCGGTTGATTCTCTGGGTACCGGAGTCGATAATGAGGATGAGCTCCCAGCATATGTAAAACAATCAATTTTTGAGGGTGTGAATCTTTCAGGGCACTCTCATACGAAGGCAGTAAAATTTCATCAAGTGAATTGCTGGATCTCCCTGGCTTATTATTTTCCATGGAAACCACGTCGGCCATGGCAGCATGCTTCTGCGTAATTGCAATATCATCATGGTTGCTTATCCACCAAGTCTTATATCCTGCTTCTTTTGCGAGGGCAATTATATTTAATTTTTTATCTCCTTCGCCAGTTGTGAAGTTCATCATGCTATCAATGGCAGGAATAGTAGTTGCTTCCGTGGACCATGAATTACGAATGACGAGAAATTTATCGCCTATATCTTTTTGAAGCTTTTCAAGCCTTGGTGTCGTATTTCTTTCGTAGCCATAAATACCCATGTTATCTCGATTTATGCTCTCGGAAATAATAAGAACTACGGTGGATTTGTCTTTTCTAGCAATCGAAGGAATCTCACTTTTTGCTGACCTTTGTGCTAAGGCGCGCTCTTTTCCATATGATGCCCAGCTATCTTTCGTATTCTTTACGGATCCAGCTAAATTAGACCAAAAAATTAGAGGATTTATCCTTCTCCATGGTTTGCTGATGTATGAAACGGCGGATATCAAAATGATGATGGATAAAGCAATCAGCTCAATCTTCGAGACCTTCGTTCTTTTTCTTGCCCCTTTTAAAGATAACCAGAGAGCAACACCCGCTGAAATAAATAAAATAATGCTAGATCCACTGAAATCACGGATGTGTGTGGAGATATAGCCTCCAATTTCCGATGTATTTGTGTTAGCAAGTGCACTTACCACCATCGTACTATCTGGCGCAGCAGCATACATTGAGATGAGATGCGCTCGGACGGCTGAGTCTAATAGAAATACAAGAACAAAACTCCAAACAATAAATGCTCTAATTAGATTTAATCTAGAGTTATTGATTGGAATTAGTAATAATAATAGAGTCGGTATAAGTAGGACGCTTATCTGTAATATTTTTCTGCCTTCATATCCTAGAGATGCAAAAACAAATTGCATCACAAGCAGAGCAATAATAGTTACCCATAGCTTATGGCGATCGGTAGATTTTTGAAACAACAATGCTATTCTTGACCGGTGAGATTTAAGATTCTCTTCGGATGCTGGTGCGCTCATAGAAATCCTATTAACCCTAATGGAAATATCGAAATTCGATTTGAAATAGGGGCACAGAACTCTATGTGTGCAATACCGACAGAAATCTGACATCCAGATTACATTTTAGTAATCAGGTTAATTTACGCTGTAGATTACAAAAGTATCATGTTGCAGACTATATTGCGTAACGTGCCTGTCTATATATTTGATGTGTCTGGGCAGAAAGGCGCTCAGACACTCTTCAAGTAATTGATCAAGGACTCTTCATCATGAAAACTAATCTCGCAATTCTGGCTTCGATCCTGCTGTCCTCAGCCACCGTCGTGATGACAGCATCGGCAAATGAAAGCAGTTTCGTCGGTCAGTCTGGAAGCACGACTGCAAAGACCAACTCGACTACACGCGGTGCAGACAAAACATTTGGACGAGCAGGTGCTGCGTCTCAGGTCACACGCGTTGTTGACACAACACGAAGCACTCAATATCTCAATCTTGTGTGTGGAGAGACGGTCGCGTTCACCAATGGTGGGGAACAGTTCATCTGGAAATTTGATGTGATGGGTCACAGGCCCATCGAGTTGTCGAAGATCGCACCTGCCGCGTTTGCAGGCAGCACGCTAAAGATCTACGTTGCAAACAATGAGCTCGAACGCCATTGAATGCTCCTCTTGATTACCACAATAGAAAGCGATGAGCGCCTGCCGCATCCACTCGGTCAATTGGTCGGCGCATGGCTCCCTAGTGCGCGCCGTCGATATGGCGCTGGGGGCGAGTAGACGCGCTGCTTGTCGTGGAGCCTGTCTCCAGTCTTGAGAGAACGCCGCATTCAGAAAGCGCCTTTGGAGCGCTGCAGCTTGCACGAATGGTCTGGAGTTCAGTGAGGAGAGCATTCAGTTCCTGAATGCGATGAGTGACATGTTCTATGTGTGTGTCCAAGAGTGCATTGACTTCCGCACAGTCCTTCGCAGATGACTCGCGTAGCAAGAGCAAAGCACGTACTTCATCAAGTGTCATATCCAGTGATCGGCAGCGTCGAATGAAGGCAAGTTGGCCTATGTGCTCCGTCGAGTACATCCGGTAGTTGTTTTCAGCTCTAGCAGCCGAAGGCAACAACTTCTCGCGTTCATAAAAGCGAATGGTCTCAACCGCCGTACCAGTGACCTCAGCCAGTTCACCAATCTTCATGGACCACCTCGAAATGAGTTGACTCTATACCAACTACAGGGTTTTAAATTGCCACATGGTCAACAGGAGATCGAGTATGAAGCACCCAAACATTGATGACAACACGCTTAGTACCGCCACAACGGATTGCTGCAGCTCACACACTACCCCGAGCCCGGTGGCAGCTCCGTTGGATAGAGGGCTAACTTACCGCATTCCGACAATGGACTGCGCGGGCGAGGAAGCTGAGATACGTCGTGCACTTGAACCAATTCCAGGTATCCGGGGACTCCGATTCCAGCTCTCGCAGAGGACTCTCAAAATTGACGCGGACACTGATGCCCTTGCTGCCGCATTGTTGGCCATCACTGAAGCCGGCTTTGAGCCAAAGCTGATCTCATCAAACACGGCGGACTCAAGCCATGCGGCTGGAGATGGCCACGACCATGAGCTTGTGCGTGGCACAACTCCAAAGTTGGTCGCGGCGCTTGCTCTTGCTATCGCTGCTGAAGGTGTCGGCTACTTCGCGCCAGAAACCATGGCTTGGAAAGTCGCCGGCTTTGCGGTCGCCGCGATTGCGATTTGGCTTGCGGGCTTTGACGTCTATAAAAAAGGGTTTGGAGCACTTCGTCGTGGCAAGCTGAACATCAATGCATTAATGACTGTTGCAGTGACTGGTGCGTTCGTCATCGGTCAATGGCCTGAAGCGGCGATGGTGATGGCGTTGTATGCCATCGCCGAGGCAATCGAGGCGAGAGCAGTCGATCGGGCCCGCAATGCCATTCAGGGGTTGCTTGCGATGGCTCCGGACCAAGCATCGGTTCTCCAAAGTGACGGTAGTTGGCTAACCGTCGCAGTTGCACAAATCGCAGTGGGCTCGACGCTGCGAGTCAAGCCAGGTGAGCGCGTTCCTATGGATGGAGTCGTTCAGACAGGACAAACGAGCATCAACCAGGCCCCCGTAACTGGTGAAAGTATCCCCGTTGACAAGGCGGCGGGTGACCCAGTGTTTGCAGGCACCATCAACGAGTCTGGAACCTTTGAGTTTGAAGTTACTGCATTGGCCTCCAACTCGACGTTGGCGAGGATTATTCATGCCGTTGAGCAAGCACAAGCGACTCGAGCGCCTACTCAGGGGTTCGTTGATCGATTTGCTGCAATTTACACACCTGCAATTTTCGTTATCGCCGTCGTCGTAGCATTGGTAGGCCCCTGGCTACTCGGCTGGACGTGGATGCAGGCCGTCTATAAGGCACTGGTTCTGCTAGTTATTGCTTGCCCCTGCGCACTCGTAATTTCCACACCAGTGACGATTGTGAGCGGCTTAGCGGCAGCAGCCCGCCGTGGTATTTTGATCAAAGGCGGTATCTATCTGGAAGAGGCGCGCAAGCTTAAGGCAATCGCGCTGGACAAGACCGGAACAATTACCGAGGGCAAGCCGCGCCTTGTGGACTGGTCGTTGGTTGATGCCGCGAGCAGCCTTGATACCGCGGAGTCGGTGGCAGCAGCTCTCGCTGGCCACTCAGATCATCCTGTGTCGCGCGCCATCGCAGCGGGCCTGAAGCCTAACAACGCAGACATTCAGAACTTCACGGCACTTGCTGGACGAGGTGTGCAGGCCGAACTGAGTGGAACAGTCTATGTACTAGGGAATCATCGCTTGATTGAGGAACGTGGCCAATGCTCCTCAGAGCTTGAAGCCACGCTCAAGCGGCATGAAGAATCCGGCCGTACTGTCACATTGCTTGCCGACCCGGAACGAGTCATCGCACTGTTTGCAGTTGCCGACACGATTAAGGGCTCCTCTCGTGAAGCTATATCTGAATTGAAAGCGCTTGGTATCACCCCAGTCATGCTGACTGGAGATAACCAAGCCACCGCCTCTTCAGTAGCCAGTGAAGCTGGTATCGAGCAAGCACGAGGAAACTTGTTGCCGGAGGACAAGCTAGCTGCCATCAAAACGCTCCAGGGCCAATATGGACTCACAGCAATGACGGGCGACGGTATCAATGATGCCCCAGCGCTGGCCCAAGCAGACGTCGGGGTTGCCATGGGTGCCGCCGGTACAGATACCGCTATGGAAGCAGCCGACGTCGTCGTGATGAATGATGACTTGCGAAGGATTGCTGAGACAGTGAAGCTGTCTCGATCCACCCATGCGATCCTTTGGCAAAACATCACTCTTGCTCTTGGCATCAAGGCCGTATTTCTAGTCTTGGCAGTGTTCGGGAATGCATCCATGTGGATGGCGGTATTCGCAGATATGGGGGCAAGTCTCCTAGTTGTAGTCAATGGGCTAAGGCTGCTTGGAAAAGTGCCCAAGTCCTGAATTCGACAGAGAGTTTTCGTGTGCACTAGCTTGAATTGTGAGGATAGTTATGAGCTTTTTTGAACGCCTACTCGGAGGCCATCACCGATCTGGTGGCGATCATCATGGGAATGGTCATCATCAAAAACGGACACCCGCCTCCTACAACGATCCAGGAGTGTCCGGTGGGATCATTTGTCCTAACTGCCGAACTCAAAGCTCTCCCCAAGCACGGTTCTGTCAACAGTGCGGAAGCGGCCTAGCCCCCCAGGCCTGCAACGCATGCGGCGTGCAGATGGCGCTTGGATCGCGTTTTTGCTCAAACTGCGGAAAGTCTGCTTAGAACTTAGGGAGAGCAGATGATCGGCTGGGTGATCTCTGTTCTCCTGAGATCTCAGATTACAAGAAGGTGTCAGAAATGTAATCTTCAGACCATGTAAATGGCTGAATAGTGTCAAAAATGTAATCTTGCTGAGAGGACAACTTCGCTACCATTGAAGCTTCGAAATTTACTAGAAAAATCCTATGGATTCTCTTAGATTCGAGGATGCCGCTCTATATCTTAGAGTTAAGAGGATGGAAGTATTAGCAAGCAATATTGCGAATGCTGACACTCCTGGATACCAAGCGAAAGATATAGACTTCAAGGCTGCGCTTGAAGAGACGCAAAGGCAAATGCTGACAGTGCAGTCTACGAATAAGTCCCACCTTGGGAACATTGCTCCAACATCAATTGATCCTCAGATTGCATTTCGCCCTGTCTCTCAGAATGCAATGGATAGAAATACGGTTGATCTCGATCAAGAGAGGGCATCATTTACAGCTAATGCTATTCGTACACAATTCGCTATGAATCAAGCTGTCGATGAATATGTAGAGATGGGGCAAATGCTGTCGAAATTAGTTTAATTTTATTTAGTTGGTCATTCATAGAGCGCATTTATTTGCGCTCTTTTTTTAATTCTGGTAGTAGAAGAATAAAATTCGCGACAAAGTAGTTGCCAACTATTTCGTTGGTTGAAATAATGAATATTTTCAAAAAGTGACAAGCTGGAAGATGCCAAATAATATAAATAGAGAATTCTTTGTAAATCACTTACTGATTCCGATTACTTTCCTGGCGCTAATTTTTTATTATTTCATGTATCTTGGAGGGGACTTTTTCTTTGCCGAGAAAATATATGCCCTGCAGGGTTATGAATGGTCTTTGAATGATCATTGGGTTACAAACAAATTGCTTCATAAGGGTGGGAAGCATCTGAGCACCCTAGCAATCGTTGTGATCATTGCACTATATATATTTGTACTTGCCTCCAAATCTGAACAGCGGAAAAAATGGCGGTCCCCATTGCTTTACCTGATTTTATCCAGTTTGGTCAGTGTAATTTTGGTGAGCCTTCTTAAGGTATTGACAAATATGGATTGCCCGTGGAACTTAAATCAATTTGGTGGCGATCGCCCTTTTATTGGTCTTTTCGAACACAGGCCTCAAGAGATGGGGAGCGGAAAATGCTTTCCGGCTGGTCATGCGAGCGCTGGCTATGCCTGGGTTGGTTTATATTTCTTCTTTAAGATGATCATCCCTAAGTATCGATGGTTAGGATTGCTGTGCGGCATTATGGTTGGATTGACATTTGGTATCTCTCAACAATTGAGAGGAGCCCATTTCATTTCTCATGACATTGTCACGATTCTCATTTGTTGGTTGATCGCCACTCTTTTGTTTATATTCTTTAGTATCAAGAAATATACTGTTAAAAATGAAAAACAACTCAAAATCCAACATCTTTAATAATATTCAAAAGAATAGAAAAGGATTTTCTAGAGTCTGGCATGCATCAAAATACTCATGGTCAGGCATAAAAGATGCGTGGCTAGAGCCTGCATTCCGCCTTGAGGTAATATTATTTGTGATTTCGCTTCCATTGGCTCAATTGATTGGGAGATCCATGATGGAAAAATTGCTCCTGATCTCTTGTATCTGGTTTTTGATGATAGTTGAGGTAATTAATTCTGCGATAGAGTCCGCAATAGATAGAGTAGGACTTCAACATCACGAACTTTCCAGGAAAGCCAAAGATTTGGGAAGTGCCTCCGTATTAATGACAATTATTTTTTGTCTGATAATCTGGTCTTCTTTAATTTATAAAAACTTTATTTAATTTTCTGCCTAACAGCTGGAATGCATTACAGGGATGCAGCTCATGCATCGCTTAACATGCGTCTTCACGCTTACAGGGTGATGCCAACTCTTGTTCGTCGGGCAAAGCATCCAATATGTCCGCTCATGCCTCGCGAAGATTTCACGGATTTCTGCGCGCGGTGAGGCCGGCTGCTTTTTGCAGTGGCATCGTGTTGCCCGTGACGGAAAGACCGATGAAGGTGATCCTGCACTGAGCAGCAGAGCTTTAACTCGATGCAAAGTTTGCAATGCCTGCGATGAGCTTCGCCATATGTATCGCTCCTCCCGGTGGTTTTGAACTGACTGACCAGAGGCACCCTTGAGTGTTTAAAGCATGTGCCGCGCCTGAGAAACTTGGGCTTGGCGTGATCGCACCTGTGGGCGCAGTGGATGATCGCCGGTGTAGGCTCGGTGCCGGTCACGCTGGCCGAAGCGGCTTTACTGAACCTTTCTACTTGTGGCTGTACTCCTCAGTGCCACAAAGGGTCCGAGCCTTCATATCTGTGCTGAATTTGCTCTGCTCCAAACAGAAGCGGAGCCAGTTGTAGGCAAGGAAGATACTACTGGCTAGGGCAAAAGTGGACCGCTCCTGCCCTAGCTCACTGCCTACTCTGACTGTACTGAGTGGCCGACCCCACTCGAACTGAAGCTGGCATCTAAATCTCAATCAATTGAATTAGATAGCGACTAAATGTTCGTACAAAATGATCGAGCCAATACCGATCAGCAGGACACCGCCGATGGCTTCGGCCCAGCGCCCAGCAATATTCCCCAGTACACGCCCGACCATCACGCCCAACGTCACCATTGCGAATGTTGCGAAGCCGATAGCGAGAGCAACGGTGGCGATGCTTACGTCCAGAAAAGCAAGTCCTACGCCCACGGCCATGGCATCAATGCTTGTTGCAAATCCAGTTGCAACTAATAGCCGAAGCCATGTCGTGCAGGTTTGCTGGGCTCTTCACCATCAGGCACTTTGATTGCCCCGATCAGCATTCTTCCACCTAGCACCAGAAGCAGCACAAAGGCGATCCAGTTGTCCCAGGCCTTGACGTAATCTGAAGCCGCATAGCCGAGCGCCCAGCCTACCAAAGGTGTGATGGCTTCGATGACACCGAAGATGGCGCCAGTCCTTAATGCTTCAGACCAGCGCGGTTTGAGTAGCGCAGAACCTTTGCCGACGGCTGCGGCAAAGGCATCGGTGGACATGGCAAAGGCCAGGAGCAAGATAGAAGCGGCATTCATGGGGAATTCATTCTTAACGGTCGGGCATGAGCACAACGGCATCTCACCGCGGCCCGAGCTCGTCGCGATGAAATGCCGATGGTCTCGCCAACCGAAGAACGGATGCATACGCCACAGCAAATTGAATGCCGAGTATGTTGACGCATGCGCTTCCAGGGTGGAAGCAGGCTACTCCCCAAGGGGACTAAGAGCGGCTAACACCACCGATCCACGAAGCGTGCGCAGATGATCGCAGCGGCCAGTTTCAGCAACGCTTCATGGATATCCAGTCGCCTTTCAAAGCGAATGCGCAGCTTGCCAAAGCCTGCAAACCATCCGTGTGTTCTCTCCACGACCCGGCGATGTTTGCCCAGCTTTTCGCTGCTCTCGACTCCACGCCTGGCAATCCTGCTGGCGATACCGCGCTGCCTCAAGTAAGCACGGCAGCGCTTGTAGTCGTAGCCTTTGTCCGCGTGCAGCTTTGCAGGTCGCTAGCGTGCCCGCCCCAGCAGGCCAGCAATAGCTGGAATCGCATTCATGCACTTCTCGAACATCATGGCGTCGTGCCTATTAGCACCGCTGACGAGGAGCACCAACGGGATACCTCTGGCATCTACAACGAGGTGTCGTTTGGAGCCGAGCTTGCCTCTGTCCGTGGGGTTGGGGCTCGTTTCCTGGCCCCCCGGGGGCTTGGTACCGATGGGCCATCGATGCTGGCCCGGCTCCAATCAATCTGGTCATGTTCGCGCAGTCGCACCAGCATCGCCAGATGCAATTTCTGCCAGACGCCGTTGGCATTCCAATCACGTAAGCGCCGCCAGCAAGTCATACCACTGCCGTAGCCCAGGGCCTGGGGGAGATCTTCCCAAGGAATGCCTGTTTGCAGCACAAACAGGATGCCGTTGAGAGCTGCCTCATCGCTCACGGTGAGCTTGCGTGCGGAAGGTTTGAAGGCGGGGATCAGGGGCTGCAGCTGTCGCCACAGCTCTTTGCTAACGGGTTGTATTGCCATGAGGGCATGAAGCATAAATGCTTCATGCCGCTCTCAATGGGAAGTAGTGTTAGCGGCTCTAAAGCTTACAAGCGATCAAAATGCTTGAGGAACATAGCCTTTTTTGAGTTCTGGGCATTAGAAATGGCTCGCATTTTCAAAGCGCTGGCCTCTAGCAAGAAAGATGCGTCGATACCGCCATTAGGGCTGTCCATGCACTCCCCTGTTGATTTCCACTCAAAAGTGACCCGCCGGGGGCTAGTGGGGATGCGGACAAAAACTTGGACTACCAGGAGGTAGTTCATGTATTCATACGCAGACAGGATTCGTGCAGTTGAGCTTTACATCAAGCTTGGCTTGCGTGCCAGAGCCACGATTCGCCAGTTGGGGTACCCAACCAAGAACGCATTGAAAGGCTGGTATCAGCACTACCTGAAGCATCAGGATTTGCCAGCAAGCCAAGCTCCAAGAGCACCAAAATATTCTCTGAAGCAAAGGGAGGTGGCGGTTGCTCATTACCTCGCCCATGATCGCTGTATTGCTGCAACGATGAGGGCTTTGGGTTATCCGGGTCGAGGAACGTTGACTGCGTGGGTTCGGCAAGACTGCCCTGACACCTGCAAATCGAGAGTAGGCAGATCTTGGCCGGCTACAAAGCCTGATACTTTGATGTGTGAGGGCGTGGTGCAACTGTGTACCCGTCAATCAACTGCACAGGAGATTGCGGACAAGTTAGGGGTGTGTAGGGGGACCTTGTACAACTGGAAAAATCAGTTGCTTGGCCCTTGTGCCCCTGCCTCGATGAAACACAGTCCAAAGCGATCGCCAGTGTTGGATGAAGCAGCACTCAGGCGCCAAGTTGAATCATTGCGCCAGGATGTTCGGCGGCTGAAGATAGAGCGGGAGCTTCTCAAACAGGCCCATGAAATCTTAAAAAATGGGGCTGGCATTGATCTGCATAGCCTGGCAAACAAAGATAAGGCTGTGCTGGTTGAAGCGTTGCGCGGTCAGTATGAATTGCCAGAACTGCTTTCTCTTGTTGGCCTTGCTAGAAGCTCGTACTTTTACCATCGTGCCCGGCTGAAGCTGGCTGACAAATACTTGGATGTACGCCGAAGCATCACAGAGATCTTCGACAACAACTACCGTTGCTATGGGTACCGCAGGGTACAGGTGAAGCTTCCTCGTTTCCTGCGCCACCTAAAAGTAGAGGTTGGGGAAACGTTTGACACGATACGCGACCGGCGGAATCCGGCCCAGCGATTCATGTGGACGATGGTGGTTATAGCGATGCAGCCAGTCCTCGGTCATCGAGCGCACCTCCTGCAACGATTCAAAGACATAGCAGTCGAGCACCTCCGTGCGATAGGTTCTGTTGAAACGTTCTACGTAAGCGTTCTGCGTCGGTTTACCCGGCTGAATGTGGCGCAGCTCTACGCCTTTGCGCTGTGCCCATTGCTTTAAAGCCTGGGCGATGAACTCGGGCCCGTTGTCCAGGCGAATGGACTGCGGTGTCCCACGGACCTCAGCGAGTTCCTCCAAGGCACGTACCACCCGAGCGGCGGGCAAGCTGGTGTCAATCTCGATACGCAGGCACTCCCGGTTGAATTCGTCAATGACGTTGAAGATTCTGAACCGTCTTCCTGACCACAGGGCATCGGACATGAAGTCACAACTCCAGCCCTGGTTCGGTGTTGGGGCTGCCTCCAAGGGCTGCTTGATGCGCTGCGGCAAACGCTTCTTGCCTCGCCTGGGCAGGTTCAGTTTGAGCTGGCAATACACACGCCAAAGCACAGTCTTGCCCCAGGGCTGCGCTTGATAGCGGGCACTGTCGTAAAGCAGCCCAAACCCGTGGCGAGGATTCAATGCCACGTATCTTTGGATGAAGTCGATTACCCCGGAGTCGTCGCAGACCACACGTGCATATCGCTGCGTGGAGCGAGCCAGGCCCGCAGCTTGGCAAGCTCTGCGCTGGCTCAGGCGATGCTCGCTCATGAGCGCATGCACGATGGACCGACGGCGCTCCGGGGTCAGAGCTTTCGCTCAACGACATCCTTTAGCGCATGGTGCATAAGTGCCAAGTCGGCATACATGCGCTTGAGCTTGGCATTCTCTTCCTGCAGCAGCCGCATCTGGGCCAGATGGGATACGGACATCCCTGAATACTGGCTCTTCCACTTGTAGTACGTGGCATCGCTGATGCCGTGCTTGCGGCAGGTGTCACCGACTTTGGCGCCGAGCTCGACCTCTTTGAGGATGCCGACGATTTGCGCTTCACTGAATCTGGATTTCTTCATGCAGAGACCTCCGTGGGGGTGGATTCTCTACTTTTGAGTGGCGCGAAGATTCGAGGAGGCTTCACAGGCATCTCTGCTCAAGGAGTGCACGGGCATCTCAGAGAAGGTGGTTCGTCGGCTGATGAAGCAGGAGGGGTTGATCGTGGCCAAGCCCAAACGCCGCAGATATAACTCCTACCTTGGAGAGATAGGTGCTGCCCCGCAAAACCTCATCAATCGAGACTTCCATGCTGCTGCGCCCAATGAGAAGTGGCTCACAGACATTACTGAATTCCAAATCCCTGCTGGCAAGGTTTACCTGTCGCCAGTCATTGATTGCTTTGACGGGCTGGTGGTGAGCTGGTCGATTGGGACTCATCCCAACGCAAATCTCGTCAACACAATGCTGGATGCGGCCATTGATGCTGCTCAAGGCAGTGAGAGCCGCCCTGTGATTCATTCTGATCGTGGAGCTCACTACCGCTGGCCGGGCTGGCTCTCGAGGATCCATGATGCAAAGCTGATTCGCTCGATGTCTCGCAAAGGTTGCTCGCCAGACAATGCTGCATGCGAAGGCTTCTTTGGAAGGCTGAAAATAGAGTTGTTCTATCCCGGCAACTGGCAATCAACGACGATTGAGCAGTTCATCGAAGCTGTCGATGCGTACATTCGTTGGTACAACGAAAAACGTATCAAGGTATCTCTGGGACGTTTAAGTCCTGTGGAATACCGGCACAAACTTGTCCTAGCCGCATAAAACCAGTCCAAGTTTTTATCCGCACCCCCAGTGGGTCACTTTTGAGTGGAAATCAACAGTCGTGCTCCAGGATTTGCCTGGCTGCTTCATTCTCGACAACGTTGGTAGCTCATAAGGACTCCTGATGGAACGAGGAGGCTCTGAACTAGCTATGAAACTCAGGTCGATCCAAATTGGAATCTCACGACTGAGATTCAAAGATGTGTGGCGTTGCCTTAGGTGAAGCAGGTAATGAGATCCCAATTTTGGTGATCCCGCTTGAGGATGTCGCGAAAGCGGTACCGCCGTGCATCCGCGCTATAGCCGCAACGATGGCCAGTCCTAAGCCGTGATTGAGATTTGCATGTGCGCGGGACGCATCAGCACGATAGAACCGATCAAACAGGCGTGGCAGATGGATGGGATCGATCTCCGCTCCTCGGTTGATCACCGCAATGCTAACGTTGTCACGTTTGCCATCGGGTGTCTCCACTACGCTTTGGGAGATCTCGATAGTGATCGTTGATCCGGCTTCTGCATAGCGTGAAGCGTTGCCTAAAAGATTGGATAGTGCACGGCGAACCAAACGCGCATCCACAGCAACACTTGCATCTCCATCGATTAGAACTTGAAGGTGCGCTTCTTGAAGCACTGCCTCATGGAACTCGGCCACTTCTGAGGCAAGCTCTGCAAGACTCACTTTGGCGGATCGCCGCGCTTCAGTACCGCGGTCTGCGTGTGACAGAAACAGCATGTCAGCCACGATTCCGGCCATGCGCTGTAGATCCTCTAGGTTGGAGGCCAAGATGTCCTGTAGTTCAACAGCACTACGCGGTTTACGAAGCGCCAACTCGCAACTACTGATCAAGGTGGTCAACGGTGTGTTTAGTTCGTGTGCCACGTCAGCATTGAACGCCTCCATTTGTTGATAGGCGATGGCCAGTCGGTCAAGCAATGCATTGAACTGTGCGATCAATGGTCTTAATTCTTGAGGTTGATGGCTATCATCTAAACGGCGATGCAAGTCTTGCGCAGAAAGGCTTCGCGTTTGATCCACCAGTAGGCGTAAAGGCTTGAGTCCTATGCGAACAAGCCATGTGCTCGCAAATGAGACCAGCAATGCACCCGCCACGGCGGCAATGCCCAGGGTCCAGGCCAGACGATTAAGCAGTCGGTCATCTGGTCTACGGTCTAGCAACAGGACCGCTTGCATTGGCTGCAGGCCGTCGTTAACTGTCGGAACTTCCACTGAAAATTTGCGAACTGCAACCCGGTCGTCATCTTCAGGTTGGCGCAAAAGTTCAAATGCGCTTTTACCGGAGGTTGGCACCAGGCGTAAAGACAGTTCGTCATGCCCCGTGACGAAGTCGTTAAGCATGTGGTTCAAGGCCTCCGGGGAGTGAACCCCTCGGCTCTCGCTTAACAGGTGCTCGATTGCTGTTTTCTTGTGATCTAAGGTGTCTTGCTGACGTTCCGACAGCGTGACGGAGATCACGAAATAGACAGCAATGCATACAAAACCGAGGCCAACAATGGTTTGCAGTGCTAAGGCGCGGGCTAAACGTCGAGCTAAATGTGGTGCAGCGGTCTTGCTCATGTTGTGCGAGATTCGAGCACATAGCCCATGCCACGGACGGTGTGGAGGAGATGTTGCTCAAAAGGCTGATCAAGCTTTAGCCGCAGGCGTCGGATAGCGACCTCTACCACGTTGGTCTCACTGTCGAAATTCATATCCCAAACCTGAGATGCCAACTCTGTTCGTGTTAACACTTCCCCTTGGCGGCGTAATAGAAGGCTAAGCAAATTGAACTCTTTGGCCGTGAGCTCGATTCTCTGGCCCGCCCGCGTGGCCCTACGACGAATTAGGTCTAACTCTAAGTCAGCTAAGCGCAGAGTCGTCGCTTCGGGGGCGGCTTGGGCAACGCTGGGGCCACTGCGCCGTAATAGAACATGCAGGCGTGCGACCAGTTCAGAAAATGCAAATGGCTTCACGAGATAGTCATCGGCGCCACACTGCAGTCCCTTGACGCGATCCTCAACCTGGCCACGGGCAGTCAACATCAGTACAGGTGTTTGTTTCGTTTGCCTCAGCGCAGCTAGCACGGCTAGGCCATCGATGCCCGGAAGCATGCCGTCAAGCACGATCAGGTCATAGTCCATTTCACTGGCCAGGTGCAGACCGTCAATACCGTTGTGGGCTACATCCACAGTGAAGCCCTCTTCCGCCAGACCCTTGTTTAGGTAATCGGCGAGCTTGATCTCATCTTCTACAACCAGGATTTTCATGCTGACTATTCTGAGATAGGCGCACGCATTTTGAAAATGACAAATTTGTCATCTGGCTGTCAGGATGGTGAGGGGAGCACTTTATTAGAGTGGCAGCGCCCACCCGCTTTCTATTCCTCACCTGGGCAATGTAACGCCCGGCTGACTTTGGATTGCACGGGTAGGAGTTTTAACAATGATTTCTTCGTCGTCTCATCGTGCTGGCCGAGCAGCTAGTGCGTTGCGTCATGCGTTGTTGTTCACCAGTTTGGCTTTAACTGGCGTGACAGGCATAGCGCAGGACAATCCTGCCAATAAGGCGTCTCTGGCACCACTGACTCTGGACACTGCAGTAGCACGCGCTATCGACCAACACCCTCGTTTACGAGCTGCCCAGCGCGGTCTTGAGGCAAGCGATGGAGCCGTTCTGCAAAGTAAGGCGAGGCCTAACCCTGCGCTCTCGTATTCACAAGAAGATACGAGCAGAGATAAACGTACCACGACGGTTCAATGGACCCAAATGCTGGAAATCGGTGGCAAGCGCGATGCGCGCATGCGTGCTGCAGCACGTGGCCGAGATGTGGCTGAGGCGGAGCTGGATGCCGCCAAAGCTAATCTTGTCGCAGATGTCCGACTCGCATTCTTCGGGTTGTTAGTCGCACAGCAGCGTGAAGTCCTCGCAGGACAAACTCTTGACATCGCTCGAAGCGCGCGTGAGGCTGCATCGAAGCGTGTAGCAGCGGGCAAGGCAGCGCCCCTAGAGGCCAACCGGGCCAGTGTCGCTGAGTCCAGTGCAGAGCTGGAGCAAGCCCAAGCTCAGGCCGCAAAACGAGTGGCTCGTCAACAATTACAGGCCCTTATAGGAGAGGGAGGCCCTGTATTTGGTGATGCGCAAGGCAAACTTGACGCGTTGCCTACTGTTCCGGAAATTGGGGTTCTTCAAAGCCGCTTGGAGCAGTCGCCTTCCATTCAGCAAGCTCGCTTCACTGTTGAACAGAGCCGGGCGACCGCAGATCTGGAGCGCGCAAAGCGAATTCCTGACCCAACGGTGAGTCTAGGTATGAAGCGCGCTCAAGAGACCGGCAATCAACTCGTAGTCGGCGTCTCCATTCCTTTGCCTGTGCTCGATACCAATCGAGGAAATCAGTTGCAAGCCCTCCGCCTGGCTGACCAAGCTGAAGAGCGCTTGCTAGCTACCCGGTTGGAACTTCAGTCTCAACTTTATGCGGCGCGAGAGACGCTAGAGGCAAGTCGTAAACAAGCTATCCAACTGTCTGAACGCGTGCTGCCGACTGCACAAGTCGCCTATGAGGCGGCAAGCAAAGGATTTGCGCTAGGGAAATTCGGCTATCTGGACGTACTTGACGCGCAACGCTCTTTGTTTGATGTACGTAGTCAATACCTGGACCAGTTAATGGCCACACATCGTGCTTCGGCCGATATCGAACGCTTGTTGGGCACAACAGACGAGTAAGTTTTTTGCACAGATCATCAACATGAACGATACAAAACCATCTCCATTTGGGACTCGGCGTACTCAGATTGCAATTGCTGCAATCCTAGTAGTTGGCGCTCTTTCTGCTGCACTAATTCTTCGCAGTGGTCCAGACAGCAGCAGTGCTAAAGGTGCCGGAGGTCAGGGGCACTCAGAAGCCGCTAGCCACGCAGACACAGAACATCACGGCGAGAAGCAAAGCGGTGATCACAAAGATGAAAAAGGACACGCAGATGGTGAGCACCATGATGAAAAAGAGCAAAAGGACGGAGCCAAGTCTGCAGAGAAGAAAAGCGCCGAAGGTGCTCATGATGACGATGAAGGTCTAATCCAAATGGATTCGCAGCGTATGCAGGCTGCAGGCATTCGAACCGCAGAGGTCGGCGCTGCAACTGTTCGCTCAGTACTGCAACTTCCGGGGGAAATACGCTTCAACGAAGACAAAACGGCTCACGTTGTCCCTCGAGTCCCTGGCGTCGTCGACTCGGTACCCGCCAATCTCGGGCAGGTTGTAAAGAAGGGGCAGTTGCTGGCTGTGTTGAGCAGTGCGGCTGTTTCTGAGCAACGAAGTGAACTTCAAGCCGCTAGCCAACGCTTAGCACTGGCGCGTACAAGCTATGCCAGAGAGCAAAAGCTGTGGGAGGAGAAGGTATCGGCTGAACAGGATTACTTGCAGGCTCGGCAGACACTGCGCGAGGCAGAAATTGCCGTTTCAAATGCTCAACAGAAATTGGCAGCCAACGGCGCCGGAGGCGGTGGCGGTGCACTAAACCGATTTGAATTAAGGGCTCCTTTTGACGGAGTGATCGTCGAGAAGCATCTCGCCGTCGGTGAAGCTGTTCAGGACACTACCCAAGTTTTCACAATCTCAGACTTGCGCTCCGTTTGGGCTGAAATGAGGGTTGCAGCATCTGACTTGCCCGCCGTGAAGGTAGGGGAAAAAGCAACTGTCAAAGCGACAGCATTCTCGTCGTCTGCGACTGGGGTGGTTGCTTACGTGGGTGCTCTGATTGGCCAGGAAACACGTACCGCTCCTGCTCGAATCACTCTAGAGAATCCTGAAGGTGCGTGGCGCCCAGGTCTATTCGTTAATGTGGAGTTGACGGCCTCTTCGCAACAAGTGCCAGTGGCGGTAGCTTCCAGTGCTATCCAGCGTCTGGACGGCCAAAACAGTGTTGTGTTTGTGCCCGTCAAGGGGGGTTTCCGAGCTCAACCTGTACGCGTTGGTCGCTCAGATCCCCAGACAACAGAAATTCTTGAAGGGCTGAAGTCCGGCCAGTCCTATGTGACTGAAGGCAGCTTCATGCTTAAGGCCGAACTGGGCAAGGCTACAGCCGAGCACGCACACTAAGCAAGGGCTGCAAATGTTCGAACGAATTATCCGATTTGCCATTGAGCAGCGCTGGCTGGTCATGGTTGCCGTTCTGGCCCTAGCGGCTCTTGGCGTATACAACTATCAACGCCTCGCTATTGATGCTGTACCTGACATTACCAATGTTCAGGTACAGATCAATACGCAGGCCAGCGGCTACTCACCGCTTGAGACTGAGCAGCGAGTCACTTACCCAATTGAAACGGTGATGGCCGGCCTGCCCAATCTGGAACAGACTCGCTCGCTGTCGCGCTACGGCCTGTCGCAAGTGACAGTAGTGTTTAAAGATGGCACTGACATCTACTTTGCTCGCCAGTTAGTCAACGAACGCATCCAACAGGCCCGTGACAATCTTCCCGCTGGTGTCACTCCCACGCTGGGACCTATCTCTACAGGTTTGGGTGAGATCTATCTTTGGACCGTTGAGGCCGAGGACGGTGCAAAGAAGGCAGATGGAACGCCTTACACACCTATGGATCTGCGCGAGATACAGGACTGGGTGATCAAACCGCAACTGCGTAATGTGCCTGGTGTCACTGAAATCAACTCTATTGGCGGGTTCGCGAAAGAGTATCTGGTTTCGCCACGCCCAGAACAGCTGGCGTCCTATGGTTTCACTCTTGCTGACCTGGTTGCTGCGTTGGAACGCAACAATACCAATGTGGGAGCTGGATACATTGAGCGTCAAGGTGAACAGTATTTGATCCGTGCCCCAGGTCAAGTCTCTGGCATTGCTGACATTCGAGAAGTGATCGTGGGTTCGGCTCAAGGCCAGCCCATACGTATTCGTGATTTGGCAGAGGTTGGCTTGGGTCGTGAGCTTCGCACTGGAGCTGCCACGGATAACGGCCGAGAGGTCGTGCTTGGCACGGTCTTCATGCTGATCGGGGAGAACAGCCGTGTGGTCTCGCAGGCTGTGGCTGCACGTATGGAGCAGATTAACCGCAGTCTTCCTGAAGGCGTGAAAGCGATCACGGTCTACGATCGCACAAACCTCGTCGATAAAGCCATCGCAACGGTCAAGAAGAATTTGGTGGAAGGTGCGGCTTTAGTTGTTGTCATCCTCTTCCTTTTCCTAGGCAACCTCCGCGCGGCCCTGATTACAGCGCTGATCATTCCGTTGTCCATGCTGTTCACCTTTACTGGCATGGTGCAATACAAAGTCAGTGCCAACTTGATGAGTCTGGGCGCTCTTGACTTCGGCATCATCATTGATGGCGCGGTGGTCATTGTGGAGAACTGCGTGCGTCGTCTTGCCCACGCGCAAGAAGCACGCGGACGCTCTTTGACGCGCAGTGAACGCTTCCACGAAGTATTTGCTGCAGCCAAGGAAGCGCGTCGGCCATTGTTGTTTGGACAATTGATCATCATGGTGGTCTATTTGCCAATCTTTGCGCTCACGGGTGTAGAGGGCAAGATGTTCCATCCCATGGCGCTGACTGTGGTGATCGCGCTTGCTGGCGCAATGCTGCTGTCCATTACCTTCATTCCTGCGGCGATTGCTCTTTTCATGGGCAACAAGGTTGCGGAGAAGGAAAATCGCCTCATGGTTTGGGCGCGTCGCGTTTATGCACCAGCCCTTCATCGCGTCATGAGAGCTCCTGCAGTTGTTCTGACTGCCGCTGGTGTGGCGGTGGTGTTAAGCCTGCTGCTGGCAACGCGTCTTGGTAGTGAATTTGCACCAAACCTCAACGAGGGCGACTTCGCCATTCAGGCTCTGCGGATTCCAGGAACCAGCCTGACCCAGTCCCTTGAGATGCAAATGCAGATCGAGAAAACCTTGAAGAAAGAGTTTCCTGAGATCGACAGGGTATTTGCTCGTTCAGGTACCGCGGAGATTGCCTCTGACCCGATGCCACCGAACATCTCGGACGGCTACATCATGCTTAAGCCGCAGTCCGAATGGCCGGATCCGGCACGTACACGAGACGATTTGCTGGCAGCAATTCAGGCCGCCGCAGATCGAGTTCCAGGCAACAATTTCGAGTTCTCTCAACCCATTCAGCTGCGCTTCAATGAGTTGATATCGGGTGTGCGTAGTGATGTCGCTGTAAAGATTTTTGGCGACGACATGACCGTGCTGGAGAAGAACGCACAAGCTGTCGCAGGCATGTTGCAGCAAATTTCTGGAGCCTCTGAAGTCAAGGTCGAACAGACCACAGGCTTGCCAATGCTCACCGTGAAAATCGACCGTGAGAAGGCCTCGCGCTATGGTTTGAACATGGGTGACGTGCAAGACACCATCAGTACGGCACTGGGCGGTCGTGAAGCCGGCACAGTTTTCGAAGGCGACAAGCGATTCGACATTCAGGTTCGCTTGCCGGACGAAGTGCGCAATGACATGGAAGCGATAGGACGCCTACCTATCGCGCTTCCACGCGGTACGGATGGCCGACTTGGTTTTGTTCCGCTTTCGGCCGTGGCTAGTTTTGATATCGCACCAGGCCCTAACCAGGTGAGCCGAGAGGATGGTAAGCGCCGCATCGTGGTGAGTGCCAACGTGCGCGGACGTGATATTGGATCTTTCGTCACAGAAGCACAACAACGCCTCGAATCGCTGCAACTGCCTGCCGGCTACTGGACCCGATGGGGCGGAACCTTCGAGAACCTCGAGTCGGCTAGAAAACGCTTGACGATTGTTGTGCCGGCAGCATTGCTGATGGTCTTTGTCTTGCTGTTTGCAATGTTTGGCAATGTTCGTGATGGTCTCATCGTGTTCACGGGCATTCCGTTTGCGCTGACAGGTGGCATCTTGGCGCTCTGGATGCGCGGTATTCCTTTATCCATTTCGGCAGCGATCGGGTTTATCGCACTGTCAGGCGTGGCAGTGCTCAATGGCTTGGTGATGATTGCCTACATCCGATCACTGCGCGAAGAAGGAAAGCGCCTGTATGAAGCAGTCACTGAAGGTGCTTTGACCCGACTGCGGCCAGTTCTGATGACCGCGTTGGTTGCATCGCTAGGCTTTGTTCCGATGGCCATCGCAACGGGCACAGGCGCGGAAGTTCAGCGCCCCTTGGCCACAGTGGTGATCGGCGGGATCTTGTCGTCGACTTTGCTGACCCTTCTCGTGTTGCCATTGCTCTATAGCTTGATACACCGCAAGGATCTCTCCGAGACAGAGGATGAGCAGGTATTGGCGTCTACTGAGGAAAAGCCAGCCTGATACAAGTAGTTCAATTCACCTCGTAAAAGCCATGGCCTCTAAGGCCATGGCTTTTTTCTTGTAACAATACTTAATATGACAACATTGTCACATTCCTGTTGGCAATCTGTCGGTGGGTATTTTCTACACTTAAGCCATCTGCCATCTTCTCTGAATAGACGACTTTCTTAGATGGAGAAGAAAATCAATTCACTTAAGGAGTATTAAATGGCTCACCGTAAAATTTTTGCATCTCTCACCGCCGCAGCCGCAATGGCAACCGTTATGGCAATGCCTGGCGTCGCAGTCGCAGATACGTACTGGCACCCCACAAATAATGAGGCTGGTGTAAAAGTATACCCCGAGCATTTCAAGAGCTCTCGAACCCGTGACCAAGTTCGTGAAGAAGCAGCGAATGCCGTACGAGAGGGCGGGGACAATCGACTGCGCAGCGGAAACTACCCAGCTGAGGCGAAAGGTACGGAGCCCGAAAAGACACGTCAGCAAGTTATCGACGAACTGATTAAAGAAACCCCTTCGCAGCGAGATGCTCGTAACCAAGCTATAGCTGGGTAATCAGTAATATTTTCTTGGCGTGGATTCGTGGTAACACGATCCACGTTTTTTTTCGCTCAAAAAATGACAAAAATGTAATCGGAATGTCATCGTGCAGATCAGATTTTATCTCTAGGATTGTGGGTTTATATAAATTCAAAAATAGTTTCATTGAGAAGCTGAATAGTTCTTGATTAAATTCTTTTCGTAAAATGAAGACTTTAAATAAAATAAGTGAATTCCTGCGCTCTAGTGGCATGCAATCAACACGCATGATCATTGGAGTTAGTATATGGATTGCTATTTTTTCTAATTATTATCTTTGGCTGAAGATATCTAAACTAGGTGAAGAATCGAATATAAGTTTAATAATATCTTTTGTTTTTATATTGATTGGTGTGAATATTTTTTCGATTTCTGTTTTGGGATGGGGGTGGCTTTTAAGGCCAATTGCCAGCATCTTTGTAGTCGGTGCGGCTTCAGGTGCCTATTTCATGCAAGCATACGGGATTGTTATTGATTCCAATATGATAACTAATGTGCTTCAAACAGACTTCAATGAAGCCTCGGATCTGATTAACTTGCAGATGATTTTCGTGATCTTGCTGCTGTCGTTGCCTCCATTGTGGTTTATATGGCGCAGAAATTTCTCAAAATCTACTTTTGGCAAACTGATATTGCAACGTTTGATGCTTGCTCTCCTGGGGATTTCAATAGCAGTGGTAAGCCTAATTGTTTCTTTTCAGGCGTTCTCCTCAACCATGAGGAACCATAAGGAGATTCGCTATTTGATTAATCCATACAACGGACTATATGCGGTTTTCAAGAAAATTGACGATTCCCAGAAGAGGAAATCTAAAGATTTGGTAAAAATAGGAGAAGGAGCATACATTGAAGGGACTATAGACCCTATAGTATTTCTTGTAGTCGGAGAAACCGCTCGTTCAGATCATTTGGGGTTGAATGGCTATTTAAGAGATACCACACCTTTGCTATCAAGTCGAAAAGACATTTTGTCATTTAAAAATGCCTGGGCTTGTGGAACGAGCACCGCAGAGTCATTGCCGTGCATGTTTTCTCATTTATCAAGAGAGGAATTTTTTGATCGAAGCGAAAATTACGAAAATTTATTAGATGTTCTAAAAAGGGCAGGATTGGATGTCCTTTGGGTTGACAATCAATCAGGGTGTAAGGGGGTATGTGCGAGAATACCTGCTAGTAATCAAGAGATTATCGAAGGTAATATCAATTGCAGAGATGATGGCTGTTTTGATGCAGCAGTGTTGAACAATCTCCAAAAGAAAATTGAAGACTTGCCAAAACCTGGCAAAGCTAAAGGAACCGTTATTCTAGTTCACCAAATGGGAAGCCATGGTCCAGCCTATTACAAGCGCTCTTCATCAGATAGAAAAGCCTACTTCCCAGAGTGTGACTCTTCAGCTCTGCAAACCTGCAGTCGAGACCAAGTAGTTAATGCATATGACAATAGCATAAGAGAGACTGATTATTTCATTTCGAATGCAATTGATTGGATTAAGGAAACATATCCAGATCGACCAACTGCAATGATGTATGTCTCAGATCATGGCGAGTCTTTAGGAGAAAATAATATATACCTCCATGGCCTACCTTATAGTTTGGCACCCGATGCTCAGAAACGGATTCCTTGGATCGCTTGGTTCTCTGAATCATTTAAGCGCGAGAAATTCGACGAAAATGGATGTGCTGCTCTATTAGACGTTGATGCCAAGATAAGTCATGATAATTATTTCCATTCGGTTTTGGGAATGATGAATGTAAAGTCTGAGATCTACAATCCTGATCTTGATATTTTTAAAAAATGCAGGAAGTATTGATTTTTGAAGCGATGTTGAGCAAATGGGTTTCTGACTATCTGGTTGGATAAAGGCATAGCATGGTTTGTCGCTATCAGTGGCAAACAGGGGCGTAGCCCGAAGGGGGATGCGAACAAATGCTAGGACTACCAGGATTTAGTTCATATTCTCATACGAAGACAGGATTCGTGCAGTTGAACGTTACTTCAAGCTTGGCTTGCGTATCAGGGCCACAATTCGCCAGTTGGGATACCCAATCAAGAACGCATTGAAAGGCTGGTATCAGCACTTCCTGAAGTATCAGGATTTGTCAGTAAGCCAAGCGCCAAGAGCACCGAAATATTCGCTGCAGCAAAGACAGGCAGCGGTTGCTCATTACCTCGTCCACTATCACTGTATTGCTGCCACGATAAGGGTTTTAGGTTACACGGGTCGAGGAACCTTGTCGTCTTGCGTCACGGCGATATTCCGAACCAGGCTAAGCCGACCATGACCATGGGCTTCGCGGCATCCGAAAAGAAGATGCTAAAGGTTGGAGATAAGGTGAAGTCCTAAGCAGAGGTGATCAATGGCAAGGCATGGTGACGGAGCTGAAACCAAGTCGCTGATAGAAAAGAGCCTGCCGTCCACGGCAGGCTCTTTGTTCAAGACATTCGTTTAGGCAGCAGACCGTACTAGCAGAGCTCCAAACTCGCAAGTCATCGTGGGCTTTCGTTTACTTTCTGCCAACAGCCGAAGATTGGCCTAAAGCAGGCATCCATTAGTGGCAGCACAGGTGTGTGCTTCAGGCTATTGCTGTTTGAAACTCCCCTATGGATCATGTTTTTGCCGGTGCCTGAAGATCTTTGAGAGTCAGGGTGCTCGGAGCATAGTCGGAGCACCCTACCAAGGGGGCCTATTAATCTCAAACGATTCGGGGGTTCCGAGCCTTCACGGCGTTCATGGCAAAGCCCGCTAAGGCAATGGCAAGCACCAAAGCTTGCGCAATCGCGGTTTCCGCTGACGGATAGATGCCAAGCACTTCAATGCGCGGCCAATGGATCGGGCTCGCGCTCAACCAGCCAGCCTCCTGGAGGCCAGCAACCCCCTTGCCAGCGAGCACTACCGCGAGCACCGCAACCAGGATCGAACTGAGGCTGAAGAACTTACCAATCGGCATGCGCGCACTGCTCCGCAGCATAAGCCATGCAATGACGGCCAGGATGGCCACTCCGCATACCAATCCGCCTAGCAAGGCACTGTTGTTGCCGTCACTGGTCAGTGCAGAGTAAAACAACACGGTCTCAAACACCTCGCGGTAGACGGCGATGAACGACAAGGCGAACAATGCCCACGCTGAACGCCGCGTCATGGCTGCCGAAAGTTTGTCCTTTAGGTAGGCCTGCCACTTGCCCGCTGCGCTTTTCTGGTGCATCCAGAGCCCTACGCTCAGCAGCACAACGGCCGCGAACAGTGATGAAACCCCCTCGGTTACCTCACGGCTTGCGCCGCTGATGCTCATGAAGTAGGTGGCCACCGCCCAGGTCAGACCACCGCAAGCCAGTGCGGCCACCCAACCACCATGCACATAGCCCAGCACATCGCGTCGCTCTGCCTTCTTCAGGAAAGCCAGCATTCCCACGACGATCAACAGCGCTTCAACACCTTCACGTAGCAGGATCGTGAGGGAGGCAACGAAGGTGGTTAATGGATCTGCCTTATTAGCGCCGAGTTCGGCGTCCACCTGGGCAAACAGATCGTCCAGCTTCTGTGCTGTGGCATCGGCTTGTTCCAACCGCCCACCGGCGAGCGCACCGCGATAGGCCAGCATGGCGTTTTCGACTTCTGTGAGAAGTGCCTGGTTGCGTGCGCGCAATGCAGGCTCAAGCGGCTCAAAACCATCCAAGTAAGCCGACAGGCCCAGTCGTGTTGCGCTGGCCCGGTCGCCCGCGCGCGCCGCGGCAAGGCTCTTCTGAAGGAGTGAGCGGGCCAGGGTTAGTCCGCCAGAGCCGCTCGCAACAGCGGTGACTTCTGGGTGGCTACGAACATATGCGGTGAGGTCGCGAGCTGCGTCTGGTGCTATCAGTTCGGATAAAGCGGCTTCGGTCAAGGTCGCTGCAGCAGCTAGATCGGGAAAGACAGTCTTGGCGGCGGTGTCTCGAACCCAGGATTGTTCGCCGCGAGCACGCATGGCATCGTCATGCGACAGTGTTCCTGTGAAGAAGGCCAGCGCCCAACGATCCTCGTCAGCGAGCGTGCCGAAGCCCTGCATCGATGTGCCGGTCACGCCTTGAGAAATGACCTGGTACAGCGCGAGCACACTTCGCGAACGGGCACGATCATGATCGGTGAAGGCGATCGGGGGCGGGTCTAGCTTGGTGCTGAGTGGGCCGTCGCCAGCACCAGTTGCCCCGTGGCATGACGCGCACTTGGCTTCAAACAGCACCTTAGCGCGTGCGAGATCCGGTGGCTGAGTCGGAGATAGCGGAAACGGATAGGCTTTGACCAACGCCGCTGCCAGCGAATTGGCGCTGTCGGCCACTGCTTTGGCATCCGCCTTTGCGGCAATGAGGTCTACTAGCACTTTGGCCTGCCGCTGCAACTCGGGCAGCACCGCAGTGCTCGGCAATGCGGCTAGCTGCAGCACAGCGGTTGCCGCGAATTCCTTCATTTCTTCGTATTCACTCGCACTTTGAATCTGGCCGTTGCTTACTGCGCCACCGTAGTCAACCGCCAGGTAGTCCAGCAACTGCCAAGTCTGCTTAGCCTGATCGCTGGCAGCAGGGTCGGCAGCCCAGGCGGGAGAAGCAGACCAGAGCACAAACAATGCGGCTATTGCCAGGAATCTTCTGGCGTAAAGAGAAAGCATTTTCATGATATGGAAGTGTTATTGATTCTCATTTTATTCAGGATATGGCCCACTGGGCGTTGCTCAAGGCCGTTCGGCATAAGTTTCTAAAAAGGAGGTTTGCTTGTTGTAGGCAAAAAATGACTCAACCAAAAACGCCGCATAACTTAGGTTGCATTTATCGATCGAGTCACAGCCAACTGTGCTGAATGCCTATAAGAGGCAACATATTCATCTTCGTCATGGTTGCTGAACGATTACGTGACGAGCACTGCCAAGATTAGTGTTCCCAGTGCAATGCGATACCACGCGAAAACTCCAAATCCATGTCCGGTCAGATAGCGCATCAGAAGGCGTATGGCAAGCAGCGCAAATACGAAAGAGGCAAGGAGACCCATTACAAAAACGCCGATGTCGTCGCTCGACAATGCGTTCCAGTGCTTAAAGAGGTTGTATCCGGAGGCGGCCCCCAAGACTGGAATGCCAAGGAAAAACGAAAACTCCGTCGCCGCCTGGCGTGAAGCCCCGAACCATAGCCCGCCGATAATCGTCGCGCCTGAGCGAGAAGTACCCGGCCAAAGTGCAAGGCACTGCACGAAACCAATCTTCAATGCGTCGATTCGGCTGATCTCTTCGGCACGCTCGGCCTTTACATGCACGGGCCGCCGCTCGGCCCACAGAATCGCGATACCACCGATTACGAGTGCGACGGCCACTGGCCCTGGGCTAAATAGCAGCCTCTGCACATGAGATCCAATCAGCAATCCGAGCACTGCCGCAGGCATGAATGCAATGGCGAGGTTCACTAAGAACCGGCGAGCGCCCTGATCGGCACGCGCTGAGACAACAACGTTTGCCAGACGAGCCCTATATTCCCAGATGACCGCGAGCATCGCGCCGAACTGGATGAACACTTCAAAGACGTCGCGTTTCTCTTTCGCAAGGAATGAGAGCGCATTGCCCGCCAGGATCAAGTGCCCTGTCGAGGAGACTGGCAAGAATTCCGTGATGCCTTCGACGACGCCCATCATTAGCGTCTTGAGAACAAGTTCAGCGTGCATTTGCAGGCGGCATTGGTAGAGTCGAGTGGGACATCAGTTTCTCCGAAGCGATGTTCACGGCTCCGCATGTGTCAATGAAAAGATGGATCATCTTGCTGGCGTATGGGAATCTGCGCCGTTTCGTTCATGGCCGCGAAAAGCAGCGATCAGCAGAAACCCCGCTCCCAGGGTGATGCCAATGTCGGCTGCATTGAACGCCGGCCAGTGCCAATCACCCCAATGGAAATCGAGCCAGTCCACCACGGCCCCGTGCCGCACGCGATCAATAACATTGCCGAGCGCGCCTCCGAGAATTGCCGCATAGCCCACAGCCTCAGGTGTTGCAGTCTTCTCGCGGGCAATAAGCCAGGTGAGAAAGGCAGAAGCAGCGATGCCAAGAGCAACTAAAAAGCTGCGTTGCCATCCACCCGCCTGCGCCAAGAAGCTGAAGGCCGCACCTGGATTCAGCCAATGCCCGATGTTGAACCATGGTGTGATTTCATGGGAGCCATACAAAGGAATCCACGCGACGATGGCCGCCTTGGTCGCTATGTCGGCGGTAAGCACAGTCACGGCCAGCAGGTATACCCACAAATTAGTCCTCTTAATGGCCATGGGGCTTGATTTCCTCAGACGACCGCAGCAAGCGCATCCCATTGAAAACGACGGCCAGGCTAGCCCCCATGTCGGCCAGAATCGCCAGCCACAGACTTGCATGTCCAGTAAAAGCCAAGGCCATGAACACCGCCTTTGTCCCAAGCGCAAACACGATATTGGCCGTCAAGATGCCTGCAACGCGTTGCGATAGCCGGATGAACTCAGGAAGCTTGCGGAGGTTGTCTTGCATCAAGGCGACGTCAGCCGTTTCGATCGCTGTATCGGTACCAGCAGCGCCCATCGCAAAGCCTATGCTCGACTTGGCCAACGCTGGCGCATCGTTAACGCCATCCCCAACCATACCAACTGGCCCGCGTGCGAGTAGCCCTTCGATTGCCAACAGTTTGTCCTGCGGAAGTAGTTCGCCCTTGGCGTCGGTGATGCCCACCTGCGCAGCCACAGCTTGCGCGGTTTTCGAATTATCGCCAGTCAACATGACTGGCTCGATCCCCAGCGACTTGAGTTCGGCGATTGCTTGCCGGCTGGTGTCGCGCACCGTGTCGGCCACGGCCAGCAGGGCGAGTACTTGCTGGTCAGTTGCGAGGAGCACAACGGTCTTGGCCTCGTTCTCCAACGCATCGAGCTGAGTCTCGATCTCGAGTGTTGAAAGTCCCAGCTCTTTGATCAGCCGGTGGTTGCCGACGTAATAGACATCTCCATCGACGTTGCCTTTGACGCCTCGTCCAGGGATCGCTTCGAACTTGCCCACCTGAGCATGCGGTTGGTTGTAGCTGGCCACGATGGCAGAGGCCACAGGATGCTCCGACAGCGCATCGATGCTCGCAGCAATCCGCAGAACTTCTTCCCTCGGCTGGCCACGCAACGGTACGACATCGGTCAGAGAAGGGCGACCATGGGTCAGGGTCCCCGTCTTGTCCAAAGCCACCGATTTCAGGTGTCGCCCTTGTTCGAGGTAAAGACCGCCCTTGACAAGAATGCCCCGGCGTGCGGCCGCTGCCAGGCCGCTGACCACGGTAACCGGCGTGGAGATCACCAATGCGCAGGGGCAGGCAATGACCAGCATCACCAGCGCTTTGTAGACCCATTCGAACCAGGGCTGCCCGAAAGCGAACGGAGGAATGACCGCAACGGCGAGAGCAACCGCGAAGACCGCCGGTGTATAGATGCTGGCGAACTTGTCCACGAAGCGCTGCGTGGGTGCGCGTTGCCCCTGCGCTTCCTGCACCGATCGTGCAATACGGTCGAGAGTGGTTTCACCCTTTCGAGAGGTAACGCGGAACTCCAGCGTGCCGCGCTCGTTGATGGTACCGGCGAATACCGTGGCACCGGCGGTTTTCTCCACGGGCATGCTCTCACCGGTGATCGGCGCCTGGTTTACCGATGATTGGCCCGCGACGACTTCACCATCCAATGCGATGCGTTCGCCCGGACGCACCCGTACAATGCTGCCGAGTGGCACGGAATCCGCCTTGACTTCATGCCATTGCCCGTCCGGCTGGCGTACCAATGCGTTCTCCGGCGCCAGATCCATCAGCTTGCGGATGGCATTGCGGGCCCGATCCAGGCTCAAGGCCTCAATCATCTCAGCGATACCGAAGAGCCAGATCACCACCGCTGCCTCAGGCCACTGCCCAATCAGGGCCGCACCGATGACGGCGACCGTCATCAACAGGTTCATGTTCAGCGAGCGCGTCTTCAGCGCAATCCAGCCCTTTTTGAGGGTCTCGACCCCACCCAAGCTGATGGCCACGAGGCACGCAAGAATGATGGGCCAGGAGGCCTCGGATGCCCCCGCAAAGACCATGGCCTCTGCGCCGAGCGCTAGTACGCCGGAGACCGCCATCCGAATCCATTGCCCGCGCGAGATGCTGGTGCCGAAATCACGGGGCGCAGATGGCTCTGGGTCAGAGGTGCTTTGGAGCACTGGAGCCATGCCGAGTCGCTCAATCGCGGTCGTCACCGGAGCCAGATCGGCAAGATCGTGGCTCACGGTAAGCGTACGACCCATAAGATTGAAATTCAGTGCTTTCACCCCTGGCATACCTTCGAGCGCCTTGCGCAACAGCCCCTCCTCGGTTGGACAGTCCATTTTTTCGATGAGGTAGATGGCTTGGCCCTGCGGCGCGGTGTCGCCGCTGCGCTCGATGCTGGCCTTCATGCCGACATCGTTCAGCGCCTTGAGGATCGGCGCAGGGTCCGGCAAATGATGCAGCACATCCAGCCGTCGCCCCATCAGGTTGAAATCCAGTCGCTCAATACCGTTGATTGCACCCAGGCGCTTACGGATTGTTGCCTCTTCGGTGGGGCAATCCATATTCGGAATAAGGAAGCGTGTACCGTTGCCTGGCACTGGTGTCCGGATTGAAGACGCCACCATGCGAGGGGGGAGGGCTTCGACAGCGATTGGCATGCTACCCGCCGTCTTTTCTACCGGCTGCATACCCAGATTCACGATGGCCTGGGCAATCGGAGTGGTATCGGTGAGCGTATGGGATACCGTCAACGTGTGGGCCTTCAGGTCGAAGTCCAACTTCTGTACCCCTTCCAAAGGCTCCAGCGTTGCGCGCAACTGGCGTTCTTCGCTGGGGCAATCCATTTGCTGGATGAGATAGACAAGCTGCGAAGACCTGGGCTGCACGACCGCCTGCATGCCAATGTCGTGAAGTGCACGCAGGATTGCATTTTGGCCGGCAGGCTCATGCACTACTTCCACGTAATGAGCGGGCAAGTCAAAAACTACATCTTGGATGCCATCAATTTGCGCTAGCCGCTTGCGGATCTGGGCTTCCTCACTAGGGCAGTCCATATTGCCTATGAAAAAACCCGTCACGAGCGGCGCAACTGTCGCTTTCGTGATTCCTGTAGCGCACCCACATGTTGAGCCGCAAGTTGCTTGCGTCATTGCATTGTTCATAGTCAGTTGTCCTTGAATTCCTGATCGCTGGTTCGCTGCACGTAGTAACGGCATCAGATGCGACAGCGCACTCTGATTGATCATCACGCCGTCACTTGACTTCGGAGCCTATCTAGCGCATCATTAAAAACCCTAAAGCAGATTGAGAGTCAAGGGAAACCCGCAACTAGTGCCAGGGAATACAGAGTGAAGATCGGTGAATTGGCCAGCGCGACAGGGGTGCAGATCCCAACAATTCGTTTCTACGAGCAGGAGGGATTGCTGCCACCTGCAGCGCGCACGGCAGGCAACTACAGGCGATATGACGAATCGCACGTCCAGCGACTAGCGTTTGTGCGAAATTGCCGCTCGTTGGATATTGGGCTGGACGATATCCGGTCTTTACTTCAATTGAAAGATAGGCAGCGTGAACCTTGCGGCGAGGTCAATGAGCTTCTGGACAAACATATCCTGCAGTTAGTCAAACGCATTGAGGAGCTGAAGGCTCTCGAGGGACAGTTGATCGCTCTTAGAGCGCAATGCTGTTCCGGGCAGGTCGTCGAGCTGTGTGGAATACTTGATGGCCTGTCGTCGGCGTTGCAAAGTCCGGTGCCAACGATGTTATGAAAAATATCGGCCGTCTACTCAGCGAACCCAAGAGTTTGACTCGAAAGAGATTTGATTTACACGCGGCGTCTGCATCGATGATGGACTTTCAGTGTATTGCGCATACTTGCACTGGTACTTCTGATTTGATCGCGCAACGTTGACAATCTGAACCTCAGTCGGTTCGATACATAGAAGCTTCACGCCCAGCCTTCGAGGGATGTGGAAGTCACTCAATTTGGATCGTGTGGAATGCACGATCGCCCAGGGAAACATGAAGATCCATTTCACATCGTTGGGGCTTCTTATGCTCAAGTTCTTTATCGCACTCATCGGCCTGTTTTGGCGAGTCCTCCTCATCGTTGGAGGCCTAGTGCTTGGCTCGCTCTGGAATGCTGCTTGGGCCTTCTTCACTTCGCCCATGACGGATGATGAGGAAAGCACCTCGATCTCCTGCGCTTACGATGCCCATACTGCATTCCAAAATGGAGAAATTGGTATGGGTGAACTTCAGTATTGGTGCGAACAAGAAGAAGACCTTTAACTAGCTGTCAACGTTTTAATCGAACGCTAGACCCCTTACCAGCTTTGTTAGAGAGGTTGTCTGCTTTGTTAATGCTGGAGTTTTCAAGCCCAAGTCGATAGCCCGCCCACGCCATCATGGAACTCCAGATGAGTGGAAGTGCAATGAACATCATTGCCAATAAAGTGTTAAGAATCATGCGCTTGTATAGTTGCGGCTGACCGGAGCTCACGCTTTGCGTAATCTCTTGCATCAATGCAGATCCGGTCAAACCTGGGTACATCGCATCGATTAAATGGGCGTCAACCCATCGGGCCACATACCACATGACGGCCCAAAACTTAACTGTGAATATTGCTAATCCACCAACCACCATCACTTTCAAATCGTAGCAACTAATCACTACGATCAATGGCAGGAACATATACAACGCCATCAGTACAAGTGCTTGGAGCATGGGAAGCATATTCAACAATGGGACCATGCCGAGTGAGGATTCAAATGCCTGTTTACCTACTCCGATGGTACTAATCCCCCCTGTGACAGTACGCCACGCGTTCGTGCCCTTGCCATAGTCGTCGCCCAGCATCTTGTCAGGACTAACAAATGTCGGGTTGGCCTTCTCAAAGGCTAGCTTTGCCATGGCATCCTTGGCCTCATCTGTCGAACTAAACGTGATAGTGTTTTGGGCGACTTGCAAGAGACTCCGCCATGTCGAGGTGTTGCTGGTGAGGCGCTCTCGCACTCCTCCTGTAGCAGCGTCAGCTTCCCACCATTGCTTGCAAGTTGGGCGCCCCCAGTCCGGGTTCATAAAGCCCTGATCCGAACCGCCACCTTGCATGTATTCGCTGTCGCGATTGAAGTCGATGCTCCAGCCAGGCACCGGGTTATATGAGCGCATCACGTCATAGAAACCGGGCTCTGTTCGGAAAAACTGGCTGCCCACCCAGTCCACATCCGTGGGGCCATAGATGCTCCCCTCTGCGAGAATGCCTCGGCCGTTTGCTGAGATCTGATTCTTGTGCATCGAGAAATACTGGCTGCGCGCAGGCACAAAGCACTCGCTGTAGAAGCGCTGCACATCGTGCAACAGAGCCGGATCTTCAATCGTGGCCATCCTGGCCAGATCTGCTACGACGCGCAGATCGCGTTCAGAGCTGGTCATGCCCGCCCGAAAAGCGCCATTGATGCCAGAGGACAGCCCCATGACGCTGTACCACCACAAGGGGACATAGGACAGGTTTCCAGATCGGGCAAAAGACCCATTCACCGCGTCGGCCATCGCTCGGTCGTAGCCCGAGTTCGTCCCACCCTGTGTCGACACGACCTGAGGCTCAGAACCATCTGCAGCTCGCTCTGGCTTGTAGCTGAGATTGATGTTGTGCAGCGAGGTGAGAGGCGTGGTGGCGAAGCACAGGGCCATAACCAGCAATGCTGTAATCAGCTTGGTCTGTATGGACTCGATGAGAGCCAGCACGCCGTTAAACCCTGCGCCTTCTTCTTTAGCGCTATGCCACGCGCTAAACGCGATGAGCGCGAAGGGCAGGGCGGCCAGGCCGGTTCCGGTCAAAATTTCGCCGAGAAGGTTGGCGAATGCCCAGCCGTAGAGCGTCGTAAAAAGTTCAAGATAGCTATCGAGCTGCATATCGATCAGGAGATAAGGCCCATGATGAATCGGGCAATATTGCCCGCGCCTATTGGCACGAGTGCCAGGTACATCGTCAGCATGCCGGCAACGCGCCAGCGCATCGCCAGCACCGCCCGCAGCTCATGCTTGGCCACGTAGCCGCGTCTGAATCCCCAGGCCACGATCGGACGCCAACTGACAATCACCCAGCAGCACAGGGCGGTCTGAGTAAGCGTCCCGAGTTGCGCGCCCTTGCGAAACCACGCTGAGACAGAGACGACCTGTGAGGGCTCCAGCTTGAGCAGCCAGGTCAATAAGGTGCCGCCAATCAAAACGATCAAGGCACCGTAGATGAGCCAGGGCAGCCAACGACGAAGCCGCCCCTTACGCTTTGGAACCGACTCAGACGCTTCCACGACTTTTTCGGTGTCGGTCATCTTGTGCTCACACGTCCGTAGACCAACGGCGCAGGATCTGCACGCGTGCCGCCTTGCACATCCATCGACGCGGCCCCGGCTTGCTGCTGGTTGCCCATAATCGACAAAGCTGTCTCGCCGGTCATTTCTTTCCGAATGCGGAACTCAAACATCATGTCGTTGATGTACTGAGTCAGGCGGTCAATCTTCGTCTGCACCTCGGATCTAACGGGAGCAGCGCCCGTGGCCTCGGGCAGGCTCATACCGGAGATCAGCGCGTTACGCGCGATCAGTGCCTTGTCGATGGTCTTGTAGACCGCAACCTCCTGGGCCAGGCGGTTAATGGCCACGGACCGCACATCGGTCGGCAGCTTGCGCACGGCGTCCATCAGCTGTGGGCTCACGGCCATGCCGGGAGCGCTGACCTTGGCCAGGTCGGCATGGCTGCTTGAAGTGCTGAAGCCCATATTGCGCATCGTGGGCAGTACCTCGTCCAGCTCGCGCTCAAACTTCGGTGCAAGGCCAGTCGCCGTCGAGGTGATGGTGGGGCTCGGGCAATCGGAGCCTTGGGTGCACATATAGATTTTCTGATCACCAAGGACCTCAGAACTCCAACGGGCTAAGTCTTCAGGTGTCTTGAAAGCCTGGACCAGTCGTGTCGATGCCAGAGAGGAGCTACCGTAGTTCGCCGTTGCCAGCGAATTGGCAGCCTTGTTGATCGTGACGTTGTAGCCAGCCACCGCCAGGTCACGGATCGGCTGAATCGGTGGCGTGCCAGCACCCCCAGCGCGGGTACCGAACACCCATGGCAGCCCCGCACGCTGGCCAGACTCGTTCTTGTTGATATCGAGCTTGGCATTCACCACGCTGCCGCCCGCGTTGGCCTTTACCTTCCAGGCATCGCCCTTTGCCAAAGCAATGTACTCCTCATACGGGTCTTGACCATTCTTAATCATCGACTCCATCTCTTCGCAGGTCTTGAGCGACGCGGACACCAATAGATCCGCCTTTTGGCTGAAGTTCTGAAAGAGTTGGTAAAGGCCAGGCTGTGCGCGCTGGAGGAAGTACAGCGGCAAGGCCGAGATGCCCGCCTGGACGGCTCCAGTGATGGTTGCACCCAGGTTCTGAATGCTGTTCATGAGATCCGACCAGGAGAGGCCAATGTCAAATTTTCCGCAGGAATAGTTTGCGCGGACGCCAGCGCCCAGCTGCATCGACAAGGCACTGCGATGGGGCGCAGCGCTGATTGGAGAGCCGCCTCCCATCCGGTAATAAAGACCTGAAGACGTAATCGTCTGTGCGGCAGCCGGTGCCACGACCGAGGGAGCCAGCACGCAGGCCAGGCTCACGGCCACGCAGATCCGCTTGAGGCGCAGAGAAGGGGAATGTGTGATTGTCATAGTGATACTGGAGTGGGAGGTCAAGGCACGGAATAGAGATAGACACCACGGCGCCGGCAACAGGTGTACTTTTGCCAAAGATTCCAGGCGTAGCCGTCATCGGAACTGGTTGCACCGTCCCCAAAGGAGGTCAGTGAGAGCGAGTCGTTTTGGCCGAACTGCTGGCACCCGGACCAAGCCTGCGGATACAACATCTGCCATTTGCGTTTCTCCCCATAGTTGAAGTAGCGATAGCCACCGGAGGGCTGGACACGCGAATAGATGTGCGGCTGAGCCTCCTTGTAGATGATCGAGGCGACCCTCTCAGCCAGCACGGCTGAGGCCTTCACGGGGTGCGACTGGATGATTTCTCCGGTGCGTGGGTAAACGTTGCCCCAGGTCTGCGTGTAGCCAGACCCGATCTCGCCTAATCCGGGCACCCAGGCCTGCGGGTAGATCATTTCCACGGGCACGATGCCGCGCCAGAAAGGCGCATCGAGCTCGCTTTGGAAGTGCAGGTTGAAATAGCTGGCTCCGCCAGGACAGAAGAGGGCACCTCCGGTGCTGCCCGAGAGTATTTCTGAGAGCTGCTGCAGACCGGCGATGCCTGCCTGAATCTGCTGCACTGTCTCGGCAATCTCCATCACCTGCTTCACGCCCTCAATGGTCTTGAGGATCGTTCCAAGGCTGGCCAGCAATGATTCCGAGCTCAACAGACCCTTGGCATCAGATGCCACAGTTTCTGCAATGCTGGCAGGCACTTGGGTCCACTGGCGCCCAATATTGGGTAGCTCCTTCGAGGGGAACTTGGCCAACTCGCTAACCGTGGGAAATGCGATGGACTTCGGCATTGTGAACATGCCGCCAGACGCGAGCATGCTGGCAAACATGCCGGCAGGATTGCCTATGGCATCCGCCCCTTTGAAGTTCGCCATGGCCGAGTTGCTGTCCAGGCCGCCGGCGGACGAGTCCAGCAGCCGTCCTGTCAGTGCAGATCCAGCCGTTGTCAACGTGGTGGCCACGACCGTGCCGATGTCGGTCCAAGGGTGGCGCAGCGGTTCGTTGTAGGTGCTGACCACCACGTCTGGCACATAGTGGGAGATCTTGATCGAGGTCCGAATCCAGCATCCGGTCCAGCCGCAGCTCAAGAAAAAGCACACGCCCTCGACGGAGTACGACACACAAGACAAGGCTGCCTTGGCCGTATTCGCGATGATGGCCGGGGTGGTGGTTCCTGCCATGGTGGTGGCCGGTGTGAGCACGGCGCACATCGAGGCCGTACTGACGGCCGCGACGAGACGGCGCAGCCTGAGATTTAGGGAAGCTCGTTTTTTCATCGGGAAGGCCTCTGCTGAGCCGCGGCGAATAGTTCGATGGCGCGGTCCACATCCGCAACTCCATAAATGACCTTGGCGCGATTGATGACGATGGCCGGGAGCCGGTCCAATCGGTACTGGACGGCCAGCGTCATGCCGGAGGCCGCATTGGTGATCTGGTCCTTGTAGCGGCGGCGGATCTCGCCCTCGTGCTGACGCATGTAGGCCATGGCGTCGGCCTCGTTCTTGGGCAGCCCTGCATTGAGCTGCTGCTCAAGCTGAGCCATGGCGTCCACGCGATAGACCTTGAGCACGTAGCCAGGCTGGCGAAATGGCGGCCGCACCACCGTGGCCGAATTGGCGAAAACTTCCACCGTCGTCACCGAAGGGCCGATGGAGCCTTGGGCCAGGACGCCATGAGAGCAAAGGCCCAGCACCAGGGCAGTGAGGGATGACCGCATCATGCGCGTGCCTCCTGCAGGCGTGCCGCCACGCGGTAGGCCGCTTCAACCTCGGTGCATCCTTGCTCTTTCATGAGGCGGTGGCGCTCGGCTTTCTCGTGGCCTTCGGTCATTGCGAGGGCAATGGGCAATGCCGGTGGCACGTTTCGGAACAGCCACTGATTGTTCGCGCTGATGAGCACACCTTCGGTGTACTTAGCCGGCTCCTTCACGGCAGACTCCATCATGTGGCGTTGCTCTGGTGTGAGCGAACGAAAGCGCGCGATCTCCTCGATCTCGTTCTTGTCCATGGTCAGCAGCATCCAGAACTCGCACATGGACAGCACGCGGGACATACTGCCTGGGAAGTCCTTCAAGTTTTGCGTGGCCAACCAGAACCAGGCATTGAGCTTTCGCCACATCTTGGTGCCCTTGGCCACCTTCGGGCCAAGCAGCTCGTTGGTGGTAATCAAGTGCCCTTCATCAGTCAGCATGATGAGGGGGCGATCCTCATGCTGAGCGGCCTCTGCGCGCGACTGCACCGAGTCCAGCAGGCTGGTGTAGGCCACAGCAAGCGCATCCTCATAGCCGTCTTTGGTCAGTGTGCCCATTTCCACGAGGGTCACATCGGCATCGGGCCAGTCCTGGCCCAAGCGGTTGAAGAGCTTGCCGCGCAGGCCTGTGGTGAAGCTCATCATCGAATGGCCCATCTCTTCGGCACGCGAGCGGCGGTGCTCCGACAGAGATGCGTCCTTGACCATGGCCGTCAGCTCCAGGGCAACGTCTTGTGTCAGAGGATGGGGCTTGCCTTCCTTGGACACGCGCACTGCGGCTCGAATAATGGCTCTGGTGACCAGATAGCGGTCGGCCCGCGTCATGCGTTTGAGCTCGGCGTCTTCACCGCCCGTAATCATCATGATGGCCGAGATGAGCATCTCGCCCAGGTAGTCGCGCTTTTCTTCGTCCGAGTCGTCGTCGGCGTCAGCAGGCTCCATCACTTCATTGACCGACTCCATCAGTCGCTCGGCACCGACGAGCTCAGCATCCTCTTCGGAGGGGATACCCGCTCCAGCGCCGAAGTATTCCTCCGCTGCCTTGAAGGACTCCATGATCTCCTTGTCCTGCAGCAGCTGGCTGCCGTACACGAATGGAGGCAGTGATACGTCTGTATCGCCGCTCAAGTTGACGCGATGCACGCTCAAGCCTTTAGTGGCCATGTCCTTGACCATCAGATCGAAGGACTTGCCTGCATCAGCAATCACCAGGCGTGGACGGTGGATGGCCATCACCAGCATGGACAGGTAATTCAACGTCGCCGACTTGCCCGCACCTGTGGGGCCGAACACCACCATATGGGCGTTCTTCTTACGGTCAATCTTGTTGAGTGGGTCGATCCACAACGGCTCGCCGCCGCGATTCCAGAACCAAAAGCCTGGGTTGGCCGTGCCGCGTGAGCGCCCATAGACCGGCAAAATGGCGGCGATCAGGCTCGCAAAAGTCAGGCGCGACCGTCGCATGCTGCGAAGGTCGAACGAGGGATCGAATGCAAATGGCAGTGCACGCAGGAAGGCGTCATGCGGCACCAAGTCCTCTCGGGATTCGATGAAGCGCATCCCGGTCGGCGTCAGCTGGGCATTGACCTCGGAAACAGCCGCATCCAGATCCGCATGGGTCTTACCGCTCAGGTACAGCCCCATGAACATCGGATACAGCTTGTCCCCGGTGGCCATGTGCTGGAGCACTTGCTCCGACTCTCTATGGGTCTCCTGCGCCACGGCGTTTTGAGCACGGGAAGCCCTTTTGATGTCTTCGACGTGGCGCTCGACCTGGTACTGCGCTGCAATCGTCACCGTCACAGACAGCATCGATCCAGGCGGCAGTCGGTCAAACCGCGCATAGGCTTCGTTCCCGATCCGGCTTTCTGCGGAGAAGTGCCCGATGCTAGGGTGAGCACGAAGGTTTTGCAGCGTGAGGAACTTCACCGGCTGGCCATCGAACTCGAAGCAGCCTTGTTCCTGGTTGCACGAGGGCTCCGAAAGGTTCAGCGACTCGGAAAAATCCCAGTCATAAATACCCTCTGGAGCCTCATCACCCGGATAGGGCGCGCCGCGGAACAGCTCGGCGCCCGTGCTGGCCCAGGGCACGCTACGGTTGAAGAATGGAAGCATCCACTCGTAGAAGTCCTTGCCGTTGGCACGCCGCGCCGTCACGCCGGCTTCGTTCAGCGTGGCAAGCAAGGTTGTGGCCACCGCCTCCATCTGCTGCTCGGCCAGGCGGCGCTCATTGACCAAGTCATCAAACTGGCGATAGATGCAGCAGCGAACACGGCGCTGCTGGCCGCGCCAGGTCTGGCCCGTCACCAAGGTGTCGGTGAACAGCCCTTGCTCTCGGGAAACCTGCGACAGGTGACTGCGGAACTCTTTCAGCACGGACTGCGTGTATTCCGAGTCGATGATGGCCTGCGCGCGATTGGCGTCCTTGTGCTGGGACAGGATGTAGTCGTGAAGGTATTGGTTCAGCCCGTCGATGTTTCGGTCATCGCTCAGGAAGAACTGGACCACCCAAGGAGAAGAGTCGACCTCGGGAATCGCCTGGATAGCCTCTTGAATCTTGCGGCAGTGCTCTTGCAGGTACTCCAGCGGCTGCGCCTCCGTAGCGACAGCCCCCAGCTCGAACAGCGCGCCCAAGGTCTTGCCGTCGCGCATCACAAAGTTGCGGTCTTTGGGTGAAAACTTGACCCAAGGCAGCAGCTCAGTGAAGGAGGGCGGACGGGCGGCCATCTGCTTGCGGTCGGCGGCTGTCATGAGCCGGCGCTTGTGCCTGCCTTTGGTGCCCCCAGACAGGCCCAGCATTTCCAGCAATCCGCTCATTGGCCAGCCTCCCGCGCAGTGCGGCCGCGTGAGAATGCGGCGCGGCCTTGTTGCAGCTCTTCGGCCACCTCACCGGGCATGGCGTACTCCGTTGACTCATACATTGGGAAAACCGTGACATAGCCAGGCACGGGGTAACGGCCCTTGGCCAGGTGGGGATAGACCACCATGACTAGATCCGGGTTGGGTACGCGTGCAAAGCGCTGTTGCATAGGCTCCAGGGCTGACCAGTAGCGCTGCGTCATTTCGTCGCCGCGCGCGATCGGGCGCGCACTCGACGCACGCTCCAGGCGGTCCCGCGCCGTCTCACGAGAGGAAGCTGCTGACTGCGGGGGCTGAAACTTGCCCCGATACACATCCACCAGGGTCGGACTGCCAGCCGTAGCCTCCTTCAGCGGAGACTCGCGCGACCCAATAGCCGTGCAACCAGCCAGTAGCGCGGGAAGCACGATGGCAAGAAGAAGGGGATTATTCGAGGCCATAGCGGGCTCCAGACAGGACATTGGGGGACTGCGTGCGGTGCACGATCTTTCTTGGGTCGGCGGGCTTGTCGATTTCGATCTGGCGGTCCAAATGCACGACCAGCTGCTGGCCAGCGGGCGTGACCACCGCGTCAAACGAGCTCTTGAGGCGCTCAGTCAGCCAGCGCACCAGCTCATCGGTGGCTCCAGAACCCATGCGGCCCAGTGCAAAACTGCCGGCATTTCCGGTGATCGAGGAGGTGGTGCCATTGCTGCTGGCCATGGTGGTGGTCTGGGCCTGCGCCAAGGCCTCGGCGGCCACGCCCAAGCCCTTGGCACCAATGATGTCGGTCAGGTAAGCCGGCGCATTGGTCACGAACTTGCCTTGAATACAGGGGTTGCCGTACAGATCACTGATGAATCCAAGGTCTGTGGAACCATTGGTAGCGATGGCTGTGACGCCGGCACCTGCCTGGGTCTGCGGCGCACGACGCGCCGAAACCGTATGGATCGCACCATCGTTGAACACGAAAGTCATGCTGCGGATCTTTCCCTCGGTGCACGACAGCGCCATATCGCCTACGGCCACGCCGGTAACGATCATCCCGGCGAGGTCTTCGGGCAACTCCCAGCCGTTGGCGGCCAAGTTGTCGCGCCCGACCATGGCTTTGAATTGCATGGGGTCCGTCACACGGCCATTGACCGGCACACGGCCGATCAAACTGGTCATCGCGGTGACGCCCGCCAGCGTGGAGTTCTCCGGCAGCGTGAAATAAGCCACGGGTTGCGGCTTCGTGGACGCCTGAGTGGCCTGAGCAGCTTGTGCGGCCTGGGCCGCGCTGACCGCACTGGGCATGGATTGCGTGCCGTCCGGGGCTACCCGCACGTAGCGCGTAACCATCTTCCCTTGATGCTGGGTTGTCTCGGTGGTGTAGCCCATGGGCGGAACCACCTTGTAGGCAGTGCTGCCACCGGACAAGCCTAGATCCTGGGAGCCACCAGCGGGACGATGACCTCCGCCGGCGGCATTCGAACCAAGCCCTGTAACAGAGTCGATAGCGTCGCCAATGGGCTTAAAGACATCGACTGGGGCTGGATCTGTGTCATTGCTGGTACCACCAACAGCACCAGCAGAAGAGGTGCCTGCAGGTGCACCTTTCTCCAAGCGCTCCAGGCGCTTGTTGAAATCCTGGTTAGCACGGAGCACATCCTGAATATCAGCACGCAGATCCTTGTTGGAGGCCACCACTGTGGCCAGCGTCTCGCTGGGCGTGTCCTCATCGGCGCCTGCCGTTTTGGGCAGGGGGGCGGCTGCCATGGGCGCAGCGGTCGGTGCATTGTTCTGGCGCATGACGATGACCGAGCCGACGATGACGAAGGCCACAATGACAAGAACAGGGGTGAGTTTGTTGCTTTTCACTGCCATGGGGGCCTCACAGACAGGACTCGAAAGTGCGATCGCACACCAGGTAGACCGCCGTGGTGTCGGTGTCAGTGCCAGCAGCACCGATCCGGCCATGTTGGGCCGTGGCCGAGAGCCAGCGCCCGCGCAAGCTCTCCAAGGGCAGCTCCAGGGCAAAGCTCGAGCGGTTGGTGACGCGCACCGCAGTCACATACAGGTTTCCCGACTTCCACTGGCCTACGGGCGCAGCGTCCACGGCAGAGCCACGGAACAGTGTCGGCACGGGCTCGGTTCCTACGCCAACCTGGCTCACACCTGGCATGCCACCAGCCAAGCGTCGAGGTGCGTAGAGCTGGCGGGCAGCATGTCGAGTGAGCTGCACCATGTCCGCAGCAACACTCTCTTGCTGTTGAGACTGGCCGCCAGACAATGCAGCTCCACCAATGGGGTTCGGCACGGTCGTGGGCTCGATCACAGAAACCTGCAGCTCGCCTTTAGCGGACTGCGTGGACACGACCTTGCCCTTGGAGTCTTTAGCGTCTGGAGCGGCTACCGCAATCAGATCCATCGGAATCTGCTGGCCGCTATCCACCAGCTCGGCAATGATTCGGATCGCCGTGAATGGCACGAGCGCAGTCACATAGATCGTGCCGGCGATCGACTCGATACGCGCCACGCTATCCATGTCACTGGGCATGCGCAGCAACGCATCGGCTGGCAGGGTCACAAGGCGCTCCTGGCCGACCGTCAGATTCACCCGGACTGGCTCACGCGCAAACACAGCACGCTCGGCAGGGCCAGAAGTCAAAGGAGCTGGGCCAACGCGGCGTAGAGACGCTTCGGCAGCTGCGCGCCTGGCGGAGCCCACGGCTGTATTCGCCAGCGGTGCGGGCACGCTCACGCCTGCCACCATGCGCCCGCCAGCTGGGGCGCGTCCTGCATTGGCTCCTGCAGCTGGTGTTGTAGCTGCTGCACCCGTTTGGCCCAGGTCAATAGGCTCATTGAACTCGGGCGTCTCGGTACTGCCCGCCAGCGATTCGACCTGCTGAGCAGCGACGCTGCCATGCAGAAGCTGCAGGGCGACCAGGAGGCAGATCGAAAGAGAACGACGTTGGATCATGTGGATCAATCGACAGAGGTGTCACGAGGCAGGCTCGAAGGGGCAATAGTTCCGGGCAGACGCGGTGCTTTCAGGTCCGCTTGAACCGGCGCGCCAGGCTTGAGCCCCGCAGGATTGAGGCGCGCGGGCTGGCTACTGCCGAAGCAATCCAAGCCCAGACGCCATGGGTTGCGCTCACGGTCCACATCGAAGCGCACCACGCGCAGCGGGTACCGAATGAATACGTCCTTGACCGGCTGCCCTGCGAAGGTCTCCTGAACCTGCATGTCCAGCAGCACCGTCCAGGCATCCGAGCCTTCACGGATCACGCGGTTTTCGCTGTACGGGAATCCGGGGATCTCGCTGATCTGGCGAGTACGGCGGCGCAACTCGCCTTTGGCATGACGCTGCTGCATATCGGTTTGCAGTTGCGCCTGGCAACGAGGCGTCAGATAGAACTGCATCGCATAAATCTGCTTGCCATAGTCTTGAGAGCCATCGCTTTGCCAGCGATTAATCTGCTGCCAGATGTAGTACGCAAAACCGTAGGCATTTGTAGACGGCACTGGAGACTGCCCATCAATAACCCGTATCGTGTCACCCGCCTTAATATCTGGCGCAACGTGCAAGTCGATATTCTTTGGAACGCGCGAAGCGAACCACATGCCAGCCACTGCCAGCCCTACTATGCCAAATATGATTTTGGTAAGCTTTGCGCTATGGCTGCGCTCGGACGCAAGTGCGTCCAGATAATCACCACTGCTCATTATTTGGTTTCCGATGATTTGGCTTCAGCCCTGATCGAATTCAAGCGATAGCTGCAACCCAATTGCATCCGGCCGTCATGAACCAGAAATTTTGGCTTGGCCAAGTTGTGCGACACGAGAAAAAAATGCATCCAATGAAGGTAGTAGCCTTCAGGGCGGTTTCTCTTTACTTCTTGCAGGTACAGTGATGAATACCACAGCACTGTGAAAGGCACGATAATGCATATAACTGGAACAGTGATCCAAAGTCCCGAGATATATGCAACCACGCCTCCGACAAACAGGCTGGCGGCGAAAGACACGGCCCCAATGTACCCGGCTTCGCTTGCTGCCATGCCATTGATAATAGGTGGCTCAGAGTTCACGCGATCGGTCAGCGGAGCCGAAGCAATGGACATGCCTTGAGGACGGGTGTCTTTCGCTGTCATGTCAGGCCAGGGTCTGAGTAGCGTAATTGACCATCAACACCACGAGGCTGAGAATAATGACGCTAACAATTACGTGCTCTTTTAGATCGCCAAGCTGAATAGTGCCTTTGGTGTAGTCGCGATAGCGTTGCAGCGAAGCAATTACCACATATAAAAATGCGGCAACCGCAAGGACCAAACCCAGGATGGTAAATCCGAGTTTCAGATAAGCGCCTATGATCCCAAGAATATCGCCTTCTTGTGTGGTGCCGCCGCCGATACTTCCACCTGCTGGAGGTTGAATTGTTGGCAGAGCGCTAAAAGCAGGGCAGGTTGCAAGCAGCACAACCGGAGCCAATGCGATAGATGCGATGCCAGAGTTAATTTTTTTCAAGTGTTTCTTCATGATTTCTCCTGTCGATTAATTGATTTCTATAGGATGATTGATCCAAGCACTCCGGTCACTAATAAAACGGTAATAGCGACACCAATACATGCCCTCATGGCCTCCGATGTATCTAGCTCTCCATCCCCAAAGGCCTTCAATATCAGTGTCCCGAGCCATGCACCGACAGAAAACACTATCGCAAACACCAAGACAAAAATCAGGTACTTCAAGTTTTGAGGATTGAAGCCGGCGCCTTGTACGAATGCCGTCGCCATTTCTGAACGCATGGTTTGTTTTTCTTTTGGTTATTGCCGATAGTCACCACGCAATGGGGCGACTGGGCGAGGCTGGCGAGGTGCATCCACGTGGTTTGTTACGCCGAGGCGCAGCAGCTCCAGGTCGCGCTGCAGCCAGTCGTAGCGGAACTTCACGCGCTGGCCGGTCGGCGCGGCTTTCTCCGCGTCAGCAACCATCAATTGCACCTGCTCGATCTCGCCAGCGATGCGCGCCAAGCGCTCGCGCTCCAGCTCGTCGTCGGTAACATCTGCCCAGGCCATCGCAGTGGTGGAGAGCACTCCAATCACCAAGAGGGCAAAGAACGAATGTCGTGAGCGTTTCATCAATATCTCCTTCAAAATCAATGTCATGCGTATTTCTTGAACGCGCCTACCGTTGTCGATAGGGTGAATGCCACAAGCACGGTGAACACCAGAACCATGTAGGCCGGGTTGAAGCCGCCGAATGGCCAGGACAGGTACAAGCCAAAGCCACCTGTAAGCGCCCAGCCCACATAGCGCTTGGCGTGGTGGTAGACGAACGAGGATTCGCGGCCGCCTTGCCAACGGCGCCGATCCCTGCGCACCAGGCCGTCGATCACCCCCATCAGGCAAGCGAGCGCAAATGCGGGGAGCGCGAAAACAGCAGTGCAGAGGCGCAGCAGAACGTCCTGCAGGACAAACATGCTGATGACCACCCATTCACTGAGCATGTGGATGAACGACGAACCGGCCTTGGCCAGCCCTTTGAGTTGGGGCTGCACGCTTTGACCCAGAAAGCTAGGCAGAGCCGCATCTGTACCAGCCTGCTGGGCGGCCAAGTTGCGCTGATACCAGCGCAGCGCGCCAAGACGCTCGTAGGGCATACGCACCCACTTCACGATGCGCAGCGAAAAGTCCACGGTGTCTGGCACTAGCAGACTGCGTGGAGCGGCTGCGATATAGCGCAGATCCTGCTGCACCATCTCCTGTGCATGGCGGATGCCCTGGCCATGCCAGAAGAAATAGCCACCGCCGACTTCAATCACCAGACCAATGAGCCACGAGGACACTGTCACGCTGAATAGTCCAAAGCCAACCAACACGGCCACCCCCACAGGGCCGTGTGTGCTTGGCTTTCTGGCGGACGAGTTCGGAGCCGTCATAAGTGGGGCCCCATCACGTTGCCGGCCACGGCGGACGAAGTTGCACCTGCCATGGCGTAGCCAGGCATATCGTCATCAAAGGCAGAGGCGAGATCCGTGTCGATCAGCCCACCTGCACCAGCGCCCAAGGGCTGTGTACTGAGCCAATCGGTTTCTGCGGCCCACGTCTCACTCGTGCGATAGCGGCGCTTCATGTCCTCAGCAACCGCCTTGAGCGAAGCTGGTATGAACGGGTCGTCCTTGCTATCAGCCAGAGGAATACGAATCTTGTGGCAGCGATTGCCTTCCAGCAGCGCAAACGCTTGACCCTGTGGCAATGAAAGAACGTCCGAAGGCTCGATCAGCGGCGCCTTCGACTTGTTCGCTATGTCGTTGTTCTGGCTGGTGAAATCGACGCCATTGCCCTGAGCAGCCGTGTCCGACACGCCCGATACTGGCGTGAGCACCGTTACATTGACCTGTGGCACCTGGTCCGTCAGCAGGCTCGCGGTCGCCTTGCTGCGCACCCGCAGCATGCAAAGGTGGTTGAAGTTGTCGAGGATCTGGCCAGCCTTGGCCTTGTCACCAACCTTCGCCTCGATGTCGAACATCGACTGGGTGTATGCAGTGATGCGAAAGCCCGATCCGCCCAACTTGTTGACCATCGGAACGAACTCGGGGCCTGCAATCTCGTTGACCTCATCGAAATGGCAACACACAGTCGGCAGCTGCAGCTTCCCGTCGCCGTGTGGGTCGAGGCCTGTCTTGTAGAGCTTGCCGCCGGTCGAAACGAGATCGGACAGCATGGAATTACCCACGGCAGACGAAACCACGGAGTCAGACAAGGCATCCAGGCCGGCATACACGATGCCGCCCTGGCGGAACACCGTCATCCAGTCGAAGATCGGCCGCTTGTCGTTCGGGTCGAAGTAGTCCGGGCTGATGAGCTTGCCAACTGCGCCAGAGGTGAGCTTTTCGAGGAATGGCCCCAGGCTGGCAATGATCTTTTCGTAGAACGAACGCTCGTAGCTGAATGCGGCCGCCAGGCCGACCAGTACCTTGTCGTCCAGTCGTGCTTCCTTGATGAGCAGATACATCGCCACCTGATCGGGCGAACGATCCTGCAGGCTTCTAGGAACCGGGGCCTTCTTTGCCACGATAGCGCGCTCCAGCTCCACCAGGCGGTCCTGATAGCTGCCGAAGCGCTGGGGATGGTCAATCGCGAGCTTACGAAACGTCATGCCCGCGTAGTCCATGAACAGCGGGTCAATGCCAGTCACGTCCTTGAGCAGCGTCTCGTAGGTCGGAATGCGGCCGAGTGCCACCTGGGCCTGAGCCACGATGTTGGTGAACCGCCAGCTGAACTCCTTGAATGCAGCCGAGTTGCCCGAGGAGGGCAGGGCATTCGTCGCACGACCAGCGACTTCGGTGATACGCGCGAAATTGCCAATGCCGTTGTAGCGTGCAGAAATCTCCGGGTAGCCCAGATGGAACATATAGAACTGATCCAGGCGGCCAGCGCGTCGTGCCTCAGCGTGCATGCGTAGCATCAGCTCCGCGTCGCCCTTGGGGTCGATGACGATCACCACATGGCCGGCATGAATGTCCTGAGAGCACAGAAGCTCCAAGAGGCGCGTCTTGCCCACGCGAGTCGTGCCCATCACCAGCAAGTGGCCAGAGCGCGAGCCTTGGCGCAACACCACCGGCTTTTCGTTCTGCACTCCCACGCCATGAAGCACAGGGTTGCCGCCCAGGTCCACGCCCGTGGCGAAGGGGTTGGCGGTACCGCCGACATCAAGCGCACGCTCCAGTACCCTGGCCAGCAGGCTGTCGGTCTTGGCCTGCGCCCACTTGCGCATCTTTTCGCCGGTCGCTGCGAGCTTGAGCTCGGTTGGCGAGGCCTTCACGAAGCGCTGAACATCTGTCTCACGCGCGTCCAGCAAGCGCTGGGTGTGCAACTGCGTCCACTCAAAGCCTTCGCCCAGGTAGAGATGCTCCTTGAGATTGACAGGAAGCTTGTGAGGGGCCAAGCGCGTCATCTTGGTGAACTTCAGCCCGCGTTGATAGCTATAGACCTGGAAGGCCTGGCGCGCACGCACGCAACCGAAGCCGGCAGCGATTGCACCCGAGACTGCGCCCAGCGAGTGGGGCATCATCAGCGCCCATGGTGCGGCTGCTGCCACGCCAGCAATCCCAAAAGCTGTGGCAGCGCTCAATGCTTCGACTGGCGGCCTCAGCACGCCTTCCATGGTCCCGTCAGTCACTGCATGCCCTCCAGTTGGAACATGCCGTGAAGGCTTGGAACATTTTGGGACTGCGCAGCCACAAAAGGCGTTCCAAGCTGGCTCAGCCCAGCACGCAACAGTCGAGCATTGGCGCATGCTTTCACAGCGCCTTCCGATCCGAAATGCACCAGGCCAAGTCCGATCATGGAGCCTCCGCAAACGTGCGCTGAGGCAGGATCTGGTAGGCGCGGCCATTGCTGTGCACCAGCACGGGAAAAACTGGCGCACCCTTGGCGATCAATGTGTCTGCAAGGAATGCCCCTGTATCAGGAGCCAATTGCAAGGGGCTGGCCACTTGCTGCAGCAGCTTGAATGCGGCTGGCGTTGCTGCCTGCACCACAATGCCGACTGCATTGAGCTGTATCAGCTTCTTGTGATTGAAGGCTACCCAGCGCAAAGACGCGTCGTCCGCGCCGATCACGAACATGGGCTGAGTCAGCCATTGGCCATTGAAGACCTGCACGCCGTCTTGCTTGAGCACACCGCCGCGCAATTGGCTGCGAAACGGGAAACGCAGCCCGTCGAGCACATTCGCCTCATCTGTGCCGCCCACGATCTGGGCCACATAGGGCGCCAACGGCACAGACTTACCGCTGTCGTGGATCATCTCCAGCTCCACGCCGGCCAGGGCCGGCACGCTGCAAGCGAATCCAAGGGCGAGGATGGCGAACCGGCAGCGCATATCAGCGTTTTCCGCGGTTGGCAGGAGCTGGCGATGCACGCTCGATGATCTGCGTGCGCGGCACGTTCAGCATGTCGGCTGCACCTACAGACGACTGCACGCGCGGCAGGCCGTCATAGTTCACCATCGGCTCGTTGGGATACAGGCGGGCCATAGCCGCCTGCATTTCACGGTCCCACAAGATGCTTCGCTCCACATCTTGGTGGAAGATCCGCGCCATGCGCTCGGCATACTGACGGCGCTCTGCATCGTTGCGAGCATGAATGCCCAGCACCTCAAGGGGCGAGAGCTCCTTGACCGAGAAATTAGCACGAGGTCCCAGCGACAGCACCTTGGCGCGCTGCATCTCATCGGCAGTCAGACCCCACATCTGTTGCACTGCACGCGCTGTCTCGTCCAGTTGCGAGCGGCCCTGTTGAGTCGTGCTGGGCAGCGAGCCCGCTTCTGCAGTGCGGCCAGTGCGCAGCTGCGCAAGGGCGCCCGTGCTCAGCTGCAATGCGACCACGGTGGCAATAAAGGCAGTTTTTTTCATGAATCAGCCTCCATTGCTCACTGAAAGGGTCAGGCCTTGGCTGCCTGGAGCCACGAATGTGGCTGTGCGAGACACAGGATCTGCCGACTTGAGCGACAGACCATTGACCACATCACCTGGGCGCAAGACACGCACGCGGCGATCACCGGGCACGCCCGACGCGACCACGACCGACGGCTCGCCGTTCCACATATCGACGGACACAAGCTGGGCACCTGCAGGAGCTGCAGCTGGCTTCGCGGCAACGACCTTTGCTGCTTGGCGGGGAGTCGCGGGCTTCGCCTTCACCATTACGCGCTTGGGCGCTGGGCGCGGCGACGGCTGCTCGACGGGGGCGGCCTGTGCGGCTGCTGGAGCCACTGCAGGCGCTACCGCAGGAGCGGGAGCCGGTGCCGCAGAGGTCTTGCCAGCAAGCGCGTTGGCCTGCTGCATCGCGGCCAGCTGCTGGGACATCAGCAACATCATGTCTTCCATGCGCTTCATGCGATCAAGCACCTGGGGGTCGACGCCGACTGGTGTTGCAGTCGCTACTGCCGTGGGGGCCACCGCCATAGTCGGCGCTGGTGCGGCAGTAATAGGGGCACTACCAGCCGGTGCTGCTGCAGCGGCCTCATTTCGCTGGAGGGCCACGTTGGCCACGGCTTGCGGCACAGCGCCCGCGTCCCCCAGGCTGGCAACGCCTGCATCAGCTGCAGACTGACGCATAACCGCCTCTGGATCGAATTCTGGCTGCATGCCCACGGGGATTGGGTCCGCATCGCCAGCTGGTGCTCCGCCGATAGGTGCCGCAGCCGCATCAGCCAAGGGCGCAAGGGGCAGCGGGGAGGTGTCAGCCAGGCGCGGATCAAACTCGGAAGCATCGAAAGCAGGCTGCGGCGTCACCAGGCCGGCCTCGGGAAGCGATGAGCCAAGCAGATCCAGTGCTGGTAGACGTTTCGGCCCGTACTGAAGGTACACCACTGCCAATATTCCCACGACACCCGCAATGCCGACTGTGCGCAGCACCCATGGGTTCGTCGGCTTGCGTCGAGAGGGGATATCGCTGGACTCAACACTCACAGGCACCTCGGCCTTGCGTGGCCTTGCTGCAGCCGGTGCGCGACCAAACGCGCGGGCGAGGAATCCTGGCCGTTTTTGAGCCTCTACAGGCGCAGCAGCTGCCGCCGCAGTTGCAGTGGCAGCACTGAGAGGAGCGGCAGTCTCAAGCTCGCTCAACCAAGAATGATCGACAGCCGAATCATCGACACCAGTGACCTCGGGTGCCACTGAAACCGCGCGCGGCAAATCTGCCGCATCGGGAGGCGGCGGCGGTGGCACGCTTGGCTCAGTCACTTGTACGTCTGCATCGACAGTGCTTTGTTCCGACATGCTCACTCCTTGGCGGATGCCTTCGGCTGAGGCGTAGTGCTAGGGCTGACGATGGGCTCCAGGCGGCGAGGCTTGGGTGCGTTGGCCAGGGTGAACCAAACGCGGCGAGTGATGTGATCGGTGTGCCAGCGCCATGCCGTACCCACGAGCACGTTCAGAACGTCTTGAACAGAAAACGGGCCCAGCGTGCGCTGAGCCTCGGGCAGCGGCAGACCGAGAAAGCGCCGCGCATCGGAAGTCAGTGATTGAGAATCCACCAGGGCATAGCCCGTGCGAAGCAGCGTGTACTCGATGGCTTCGCCAACGGTCGTCACCTGTTCGCGCGGGAATGTGAGCTGGGCCACCAGGGCCAGCGGCTCATTCAGATGCGGCTGCGGCAGGGCGTCGGCAGTGGTGTAGCGGCCCAACTGCAGGCGTTTGTTGCCATCAACAAGCTGAGGGGTGGCCTGGGCTGAGGCCATGGCCAGCAAAGCCATGCTGGCAAAGAATCTGGGCATGCGGGTCATGGACCGTAGGAACTCCGTAAAAAGAACCCGGACCACAACCAAGAGGAGGTGTGCGAAGAAGATCAGTGGCCCGGGGGTGTCGACGCAATGCGTCAGTCGCCGGGCCGAATGTTCTTAGAGCTGCCGCTTTGTCACCAGCGGAAACCGTGCGTTACATACCTAACGGTTTACGCTTGACACACAAGAGAATAAATGATTGGTAACTTAAGGACGCAAAGGAAGGCGAGCGTCAGGGTCCGCTCGCATACTGGGCAAACGGCTCTACTGGGTACAGGACCTACCCAAAGGGCGCGCATGCTCCTCAAAATCGGAGCATGCGCAAAGGATTTACGGGTAATGGGAAGACAAAAGGCTGTACAGGAACGGGGAAGGCCCCAGCTCTCCGGAAGAGCTAGGGCCTTCAAATAAATGCATACAGCGTTTATGGTTGGCTGTGTTTCCTAGGCCAGATACCTAGAGTGCTTGTGCAGACCATTCAAGGCAATCGCCCCATCTCTGAGCAAAGCAGCGCAGCGAAAGCTAAGACGCCGGGATAGAGCGCCGATAAATCCCTCGCTTAGCGATCCAGCCGAACCCTCAACCGGCGTGCTCGTTCGCGAAAGGCCTCTTCACCACCTTCCAAAATGTCGCAAACGGCCTTACGAATTACCGCGTTCTCGAGACCGCCAGACGTATATTGGAGTGGGGGCAGGCCACCGGTAGGATGAGGGCCAGCGTCGGCGACGATGATCTGATCAGCGTCGGTGTTGATGACGAGGTTAGCATTGTGCGTGACCATGATTACCTGGCGTTTGGCCTTGGCTGCGATAAACAAAGCTACCAACTCTTCGAACACAGACTTTGGATCTAAGTTCTCCTCTGGTTGATCGATGATGAGCGGCCGATCGTCTGCGTCGTCAAGTGCCAAGTAAAGAAGAAGAAGTACGATTCCTCGTGTTCCAGGCGATAGCTTGCGGATATCGATCCCGTCATAGACTATTTCGTACCGCACAGAAATGTGATCGGTGGCGAAAAGCCAGTGCGCGAACTGCTTCAACCAACCACGAAACTCCACATGTTGGTTTTGGCCAAAGGGAGCCTGGCTCATAAGATCCCGCATGTATACCGAGATGAAATTCGCCATCGCTGCCTCCACGTCAGCGGCTGACCCTGTTTCCCAGGCTGGACGCAGGGTTGCATCCACTAAAGCGATTAGCGCCCCGCGGCCTTGAAATGGTCCAGACTTTCGCCTGTCGAGAAGCTTTTCTTCGGCAATAGCTCCCCAGGCGGTGACGTCAACGACTCGACGAACAGAGAACCCGAGCTTGCGAAGTGTGCCAGTCGATGCGGTCAGGCGCGTCATCAGCGGCGCGTAAAGATCAGCAAGGGAAGTCTGTTCATTGACGATTGCTTGAAACACTCGACCATAGGCTGCATCGCGCTCGTTCTGAAGCTCCTTACGACGCGCGGCCGCTCCTTGGGCGTCTGCTAAGCGTGATTGCAGACTAAGGAGAGCGGCATTCTCTTGCGCGATGCGTTTCGACAGGGTGGAGTATTGACCACGAATTACATTATCTGCGTTTAATAGGGCCTCCAGCCGATTCATTTCAGCGAGCAGCGTATTGAGCGTTAACTTCGAAATGTCTGCGGTGTCTGGAAAGAGTGGTGTGTTAGGGTCGCCGGCCGGAATGCCCGGGCCGGTGAGTAACGCTATTTGCTGATCGGACCATTCGACGTAGCTCGCCAAACTCTTGTCAACGTCGCCTTTATAGATCAACAGGAATTCATCCCATTGCTGCTGGCTGAGCCGGCTGTGACTGTGTCGCTCCTTAGCTTGACGCAGAAGCTCGGGTGCCTTCGTGGTACGAGTGCTAACAACCTCATCTTGCAGAGCAATGAATGTCCGGCGCTGATTACTGTACGCCTGGATCGTGCCGCGTAATGTCTGCACGACTTGTCCAAGCTGGGTGTGTCTGATAGCCTGCGCCTCCGTACCCTTAACGATAAGTTTGGCAAGATCTTCGTTGTAACTCTTGATCTGGCCGGTCTTTTGCGTCACCTGGACCACGAGGCTTGCGGTAGAGGCTTCTTTCTCGATCTCAGTGGCAATGCGCTCGGATAAGTCGGCGATTGCCTCAGACTCCCGTTCTCGGGCCTGCTGGAAGCGCGCGGTACGGAAATCTCTTAATTCAGCAAAGTCAATTGCGCCGTCCAGATCGTCATGCGGATGCGCATCGAAGATCACGCGTTCGATCTCCGCGATTAGTCCATCCGAGACTCCGGCAGAGGAACACAACTCCTCTACAAATTGCTGCGATAAGTACCGAGCGCGTGGAAAGGCAAGGTGGCCATTTGCATCACGACCGTCCAGGAAGCGCGTGACTGAAGCGCCTCCACCCCATGTCAGTGTTGTGGTCGCACTGCCTAGCAACTGCCGGGCACGAACGAGAAATGAAGGGCTTATGCTTGCACTCGCGCTCCAAGCATCAGGGGTGATTGCGTCGCAGCCGGCGGCGATCATGTCCGCAAGTGCGGTCTTGCCCGAGCCTCGCGCGCCGATGATTGCGACGAGTCCAGGATTAAGTGGGATTTCCGAGGTTGCAGCCCAACTGGCGTCTGCGACAGATAGGCTCGAGATTACTTGGGAAGGCATGGCCGTGGACGGCGATTCATTGCCGACATACGCTCGCCCCTCAGGGTCGATGCACGCCTGACGCAGGGCGTCGAACTCTAGACCACCCTTGATCCAAGAATAACGCTCTTCAACCGGTTGACCGACGGTTTTGTGGTCGTGGGCATCGCTTCCGTGCAGGCAGGGCTTACAGCCGCCATAACGTTCCTTAAGCTGCTCGAAAGTCACGCCCTTGCGACCAGACCAGAAGTCGCGCTGTGCTGAACTGCTCGAGAAGATGATGTGGGCGAACTTCTCAATCTCTTGTCGCATGGTTGCGTCCGCGGCTTGGCGCAAACCCGAAGTTCCATCACCTGTCGCACCTGCAACCGCGATGAGAATGTTGGCCTTAGCCCAATCGCTCTCGCGCATAACGCGGCGAAGCTGGTCGAAATTTACCTTGAACTGCGTGGCACCGTGAGAAAGCGCAGCGCGATCATCGACGATGCTGGAGTCGGCTTTCTTCCCAAGTGACATCAGATCGTGCCGGGTGCAATTGAACGTGTCACCATGCGCATGGAACTGAAGTCGCTGAAGAACGCGGTGCAGTTCTGCAATATGGTTTGGGTCCTCGGGGCTAACTAGGAGGTGCACGTTGACAAAGCCAGACTTTGCAGCGACATCTAGGCGCAATTCGACATTAGGAAAAATTAGCTGTACATCTGGCAAACGGCCTGCCATCTTTTGTCTTACCACCTCTTCGTAGGTGTCAGTAAGGTAGTAATCAGTCACCGCTAACGCCTCAATCTTTGGGGTCACAGTCTCAAGATTTGTGAGATAGGTTTCCCAAGGAGAGTCGCCGCCAAACTGATTATTCAGGACGGTTCCCGGCGCATGTATATGCGGTTCCCAGCGGCGCCATTCAGATCCCCGACTTATCACTTGCTCATTCTTCGTGACCATTTACCGTCCTTGTAACCATACTTAAATACGTTGTTCGCAGTGAGCAGTGCAGAAAAACCTGTAACACCTTATATGAATTCTGCGCGATAACCACTTTTTGCCAGTCGCAATCGAGCACACGACAATAGCCGCAAACTCGCCTACGAGCAGCAGAGAATTTTTTCGACCGACACCGACATCAGGTGAGCTTTTAGACCAGCTAGTTCTATCTATTGCTGGCCGTACTCTAGGTCTATGGTACGTACCTGTTGTTCAGCGATTGCTGCGCGAATCTCTGCCACGCTGTATGGGTCATCACGGCTATGCGCCACGTGATGACAAGTCGCACACAATGGCACCAGATCATGTATGGGATCGACCTGATATAAGTGACCAATACTCGATAGAGGTTTGAGGTGGTGCACGTGAATTAGGTTTGCTCCGATGATGCCGTACTTCTTTTCATAGCTCAGGCCACATGCCTGACAGGTAGCCCCGTAGTGAGCGATACATTGTTTGCGCGCAGATGCATTGCGCTCGTAGGCCGTCAATTCCAGCGTTTTAGGGGTTCCCTCTGTAAGCACCAGTGGAGATAACCGACAGGTAGGCTTGTCATCCCTTTTTACTGGTGATTGCGGAGGCAGTGGCCAAGTTGGGGGTAGTAGCGGTGCAACTAGTGCGCTTGATGGAGGTAGATGACCTATCGCGAAGACTCCATCTTCCCCTGTGACCACGCATTCCCAAACTCCCGCTTGGCCAATGAACAGATTCGATATGGGCTTGTGCTTGAGAACCTCTATCTTTCGCTGCCCAGTGGTCGGATCCTGAGACCAAAGTTGCATATCAGTATTTCTTTCATGCATATACGACGCGGGCCACTCACCCAACTGGTAATCCCAGCTTTCGCCACGTAAATAGCACCTTGATGCAAGGGCTAGACATTCTTCAGAAGAAGGGACAGCGATAGAGATGTGAAATGGTGGGAGGAGTTGCTCTGGGGGCGGAATGAGGTAAACGTATTTGGTAGTCTTTTTCACCAAGGTCCAGCCTCTTCTAGGCAGGATGACGCTTAAGGTCTCAGCGGCACCGAAGCGGTAAGTGTGTAGGCCGTGGTGGGCTGGCGCTTTGCCTCGCGGTTTGATTTCAATCGTCTGGATTGACCAACCAATAGGTGTATGGCTAGAGGCCGCTGCCTCGTCAAGTACCCATGATGTACCGGCCTGCGACTTAGACTTTCTACTCATTCTTTACGTGGCCTGGAGTCGTGGTTGTTTTATGAATGTCCATTCCTGCAGTGAACCGGCGCGGATGCTATTACACGACTCAATAATTCATTAGCCATTTAAGGTACTCCGCCGCAACTTTCCGTGGTCTGCTCAAGTGTAACGCGGTGATCAATCAAGCACAAAACATGTAGCTATTTGTAATTTCACTAACATGTTTCACGGTAAGTTTCAAGCGAAAAGCCTCTGGTCATCACCGCAGGGTTTCGCGCTGACAGGTGAGGGCGCACTAGGTACGGTTGCGCCCCATGGACGACCTCGCCCGCGCACCGCACCTACATAGTCAGCACATCCAGCAGAGAGCCAACAGTGATCCACCATTTCTAGGCAGAGATCCGCTCGATCGTGGCTGCTCGATATTCGCTATCGCAGACAGCTTGCAACTGCTGGGCCTTGCCAGCAAAACCAATCCGCTCATGCGCTGGTTGGGAAGATTCGAGGGGCTGGAGCAGCATCTGGAAGAGGAGCTTGATCCAATCTTGAGCGTGCGCTCAATCCTGCTGCAGCAGGTTGCTGACCATCCCAAAATGCCGCATGTGCCCAAACCTCAGCAAGAGAAGAATTGGCACAGCTTCGTCATGCGAGTCGTGGCTCAACCGTTCGTGCAAACATGCGGTGACTGGGGCCGCGACGGCATCGCCTCACGCATCAAATGGGACCCGCTGCAGCAGAGATTCATGGACTTCCTCGCACTGGGCCAGCCGGGGGAGGTGCTGTCTATCTGGACGCCCACCGATGGCAAGTCAGCGCGTGCCCAGCACTTCGCTCGAATCCTGCTCCAAGAGGAGTGCGCGTGAAGAGTATTGCTTCAAAGTTGCTTGCCATGGTGCCCTGGAGCAAGGCCAAGCCCGTGCTGCCTGCGCCTGCAGATCCGCTACCGTTGCCTGATGCGCCAGTAGGGAGGGGGGCTCAAGACCAGCCACTCAAGCCAGACGAGATCCACATCGCGGGCAGTGAGCCCGGATGGTTGCGCGTGCTCAATGCCCAGCAGCTGCTGGCCACGGTCCGCGCAGAACGGGCTATCACCCAGATTTGGAGCCAGTCGCATCAGTCGCAGGCCATTTGGGAGAGGGACCTGCTACCGGCGATTCGGCGATACGCCGAGTTCGTGCAGCTAATGCCGGCCTCCGAAGCGCACCACCACGCCCACGCGGGCGGCCTGCTGTCGCACACCATTGAAATGCTGCTCGCGGCCATGACCTGGCGCAATGCTCATCTGCTGCCAGGCGGAAGCCAGATCGAGATCGTTGACGCCCAGCGCGATCAATGGACCTATGTGGTGTTCTTCTGCGCTTTGCTGCATGACATCGCCAAGCCCATGACTGACCTACGCATCGCGTGGCGTCCTGTGGGCGAGAACGATCCAATCCGTTGGGCACCTGCAGGCGGAAGTCTGTCGCAGATCGCTGGCCAACGCACTGCCGAGTACCTAGTGGACTTTGCGCCCAAGGGGCAGCGCGATTACAGCGCCCATGCCAAGCTGGCCCAGCTGCTGCTACCCCGCATTGCGCCAGAAAGTGCGCTGCGATTCCTGGCGCACACGCCCACCGCCTTGGATGCCCTGGAGCAATACCTCACCGGCCAGGACACGGACAGTCTCGTCGCCAAGATCGTCAAGCGGGCCGACCAGCTTTCAACGCAACGCGCCTTGCAAAAAGGCTCCAAGGCCCGCTTCGCCACGGCCAAGGCCGTGCCTCTCATCGAGCTGCTGATGCAATCCATGAGGACCATGCTCCAAGCTGGCACACAACTCCCGCTGAACCGCAACGGTGCGGCAGGGTGGGTGTTCGAGGGGGCGATCTGGTTCGTGGCCAAGCGCCTCGCTGATACCGTGCGAGAGCACATCCAAGCAAACGAGCCCGATGAAAGCGTGCCTGGCAACGCAAAGAACGACCGGCTGTTCGACACCTGGCAGGACTACGGCGCGATCGAGCTCAACCCTGCCAGCGGCCAGGCCGTCTGGCATGTCACAGTGCACGGTTACGCCGAAGATGGGTCAGAGCAGGGGGCCTACATGCATGACTTTGCCATGCTCAAGTTTCCTCTGGCCAAGCTGTTCAACCACGAGAGCAAGTACCCGGCCGCCATGCGCGGGCGGCTGGAGATCCGCGACCGTCGCAAGGATGGAGCAGGGCAAGACGAACAACAAGCTGCTGCAACTCTCAGTGCATCGGAATCTGCGGCAGCAATCGATGCCAATGCACCAGCAGCTGCGGCATCCTCAGCCCAACCATCCCAGGTTGCGGCAAAGCCTGCGAAGCAACGGCCCCAGGATGCGGCAGAAGCAAAAAAGCATGCCGCCATCATGCGGGAGCCTACTTTCACCAAGCCGCCGAATGCTGCGGCAAAGCCCAGGCCTGCGGCAACCACTGCGGCAGTAGCCAAGACACCTGCACCAGAAACTCCATCCCAAACTGCGGCAGTCATGGCAGTTAGGGCGCCTACGGCGCCAGTGCAGCAGACCCAAGCTGATACAGCCTACGACGAGTTTGAAGCTGGGGCAGCATCGAGATCCGGCGTGCCCACCCCATTGAAGCTGGACTACGACAGCCTCGACAACGGCGAAGCCGCGTATTTGCTGGGCGACAGCGAGGGCAGCTACTTCCTCGATCCATCCGAATCTGCAACAGCATCGGACAAGCCTGGCAAAAAGAACAAGCCGGCCAAGAACCCACAGCCGGCAGAGAAGGGCGCAGCGCCCTTGGAGCAACCATTCCAGGATGCCGCAGCGGTGCCGCCACCACCACCAGCTGCGCCTCCTCAGCCCGCCACCTTGCACCAGCCGCCCCAAGCTGCCGCAACTACGGCCGCAAGGCCGCCTTCTGTCAAACCTGCAGCAGCTGCGCCGCCGCCAGCGCCAAGCGCACCTAAGAATCCCGCCCAAGAGCTACGTCATGACCAAGTGCCGCGCTCTCAAAGCGTGAGTGCCGAGTTCAAGCGCATGGCCGCTGAGCTGGACGAGCTCGACGACCTGCCCGTGCTCAAGGGGCGCACCGCCACTGCAAGTGCGCCGCCGGCGGCCGCAGCGACACCAGGGCCGGTTCTTCTGCTTCAGCCGCTGCCCGACATCGACGCAAACCCCGACAAGCCGCCACCCGAGCCAAGCCCCTTGGCATTGGCTTTCATGCAGTGGGTGCAAATGGGGCTGGTCAATCGCGAGCTCAAGTTCAACGAGACCGGCGCGGCGATTCACTTCGTGGAGGAGGGCATGGCCCTGGTATCGCCCAAGATCTTCAAGGAGTACGCACGCCATGGCGACCGTGAGGACGGCCACGAGGATCTCACCGTCGACGAGCTCAGCACCAAGACCCAGAGGGAGGTCATCAAGTGTGGCTGGCACCTGCCAGCCGCGAATCGCACAAACATCGTCCGCTATGAGATCCACAGCCGCGGCACCGTAGTGGCCCATCTGTCCTGTGTTGTCCTCACCAGCCCAGGCCGGTGGGTCCAGCCCATCCCCCCCAGCAATCCCGCATTGAAGATGGTTTGATATGAAATCCACCTGCTCAACTGATTACGAGATTGGCGACAACACCGCGCCAGACAAGCGCCTAGAGCTATGGAAATCGCGTAGCTTCTGGTTTCGGCTGCGGCACCGATGGAACGTGCTCAGTGCTTTTGCCGAGGGCAGCTTGACCTGGCACCACGCCAAGCTCGGCCTCAAATACCCGGATCAGGTCATGTGGCTGCAGCGCTGGCCACCGGGCAATGGATTGATGCCGGTCTGCCCAGCCGTCATTGCCGAGCTTGAGCACATCGATCGCACCATGATGGACTCCGACCAGCCCGCGCCACGGGTCGCTATTTTCTCACTCCACAGCATCGGCCACGATCGCACCCAGTGCAGGAACTGCGGCGGATCTGGCGGGGCCTTGCCCACGCAATGCCCAGGTCGCCCCATGACCGATGACGAGCGGCATGCCGTCCTGGAGGGGCTACTCGATTACGTCGATGGCCAATGGCTTGGCCAACTCATCAAGCAAGCCCCAAAACCGCTTGCCGAAACCTGCAAACTTGAGCCCAAAACGTCTGCCGAAACCTGCAAACTGGATTTGCCGTTTCCTGCACTCTATATACAAGGGTCTTCTATACAAAGAACTACTACTACGTCTCCAAGCGTCGTAGCGCTCGAAGTGGCACCAGCTCGCGAGGCGCAAGTCTTCTCGGAAAACGACTGGGCAGCGAAGTGCGCAGCCTTGTCGGACGCTGCCAACCAAGGCTGTGGCCAGGTGTACGAGACCTACGAGCTACGCGTGGGGGCCAGCATTGACCTTGCGCTGCTGCAGGTGCCCGAGCTGCACCTCGATCGCGCCATCGAGATCGCTGTTCAACACGGCTACACAACGCCTGCTCAACGTGCGAAGACCGTGCAGATGCTGCGTGACGATGGTTCTTGCAGCCATGGGTTTGATCCACACACGTGTCCAGTTGGATGTGGAGACGTCGACAATGTGAACGATTCAATGGTGGACTCAGACGGGATGCCGTGCGGCTCCTGCGGGGGCTCGAAACGTGTCCAGTGCTTGCGACTTTGTAGCAGCGGACGCAGCGCCGATGCCGGAAAAAGATGACGGGTCAAACAAAAATGTTTGACAGTTGGCAGCGAAGTCCTTAGAGTCCGAACCGTGCGTCAACGGGAGCTATTTGTAACTCTCGCGGAATTGGTTAAGAGGAAGAGGTAAAAACGTAGTCCCATGGGTCTACTGAAAGCCTTAAAAACTGGAGCTCTAGCGCTCCTATTTTTAGAGCTTATCTACTAGATACGATGTATATTATGTTTAATCATAAATGCTAGGCTAGTTGTAGCAGTACGCCCTTTCACTGTATGCATCTCGAGGTTGTGCATGCGAAATGCTGGGTGATGTTTAGAGCACCTTACCCCGCACATCTGCCGCATCTGCGATACATCCTTGATGATCTGCGCTACAGCGATGCACAGCTCGCTAGGCTCCTAGACCTCAAGCCATCCACTATCAAAAAATATCGGCACGTGGGGCAAGCTCCTCGCGCCGTTCATTTGGCATTGTTTTGGGAATCACGATGGGGAATTTCTACCATCGACGCAACCGCTTTCAATCATGCAGCGGGCAACTACGCACTAGCTGAATCTATCAAGCGCAAAAACGCTAGGCTTGTCAAGCAAATCTTGACCATGGAAAAGGAGCTTGCGAGGCATAAAACTGCGTCTGCAAACGCACCAATTTTCCAAATTGGCTAGCATCCGATACGAAATTGTCGGTCTCGGGCTTCTTTTCGTGCGGCCCTAACGTCATCGAGTTTCTTCATCCCGCATGCATTCACTCGGCACTCGGCATCAAGCACTCGAATCTGGTGCTCAAGCATTTGGCATTCGCTCGGAGTTGAAGAAGCAGATCGAGAAGCCACTGGAACGACTTGCTCCGCAGCTATGGCGTGGGCTTTATCTCTCTGCTGTCTGGCGATTGCCACCTGCTCTTCCCAAGATACGTGGGCAGGAACACGTGCAATACGATCCATAAAACGACCGTTTGCTGAGCACGGAACGCTCTCCCATGTGAGCCGATCTTGAAAGTCTTTGCAGAGGTAAATTTCCTTTGTCTCCGACCTATTCACCGGACGGCTGCTCTGTTGCGTTATCTGTTGACCGCCCTTGCAGGGTGTATTGCTGTAGGTATTTCCACATCGATAAATCTGGCCTGTAGCTTCGGTGCGAGGCTCTTCAGGTACCAAGACTCTTGGGGCAACGACAGTCGGCTCCGGCGGAGGCCGAGGCACAGGTCGTTGAGAAGCCGCCGGAGGAGGCCCAACTAAGAAGCGCAGTATTTCGGACTGGTACCTATACGCTAGCGCGCCAGTCAAAAGCACTGCAACAGTAAGAACGAGCTTTGTGAAAAAGCTCATTTCATTCCGGCCACTTACAAACGGATTTTCCGTCTTCCAACTCCCAGGATCATAGTGCCCCATACCCTCCCCCTCCACTTATGAGTCAGATCATAGAGCACAGCACTTTATGCGGTGCACTACATCTCATGCAGAGCTAAAGTTCAGAACATAATAGGCAATGGAAAATCAATACCTCATTTACTTAGAAGAAGACCAAGAATTGTATGCAGCTGTTAAGAGCGCACTTCCCGCGCTGCAGCGACTGAGCCCCGATCAAATTGAGAAACTTGTCTTCTATTTGAAGAGCTTGCACCACTACTACCCGAAGAGCGAGAACCACAACGTCTACTGGTCAGTCTTCGACGATAAGCTTCAAGGAATACGGAACTCCTCAGAGCAACTAGATCTTCAGCGACAAGCAAGCCGTTCCCTAATGAAAGGGGTTGCTCTATGCGTCATGGGTGGAGTGTCTTTGGCGGTTGCTCTGGCTGCATTTATAGGTACCCAAACTGGGCTCGGCGCTGTATTTCTTTGCATTGCGTGTTCCTGTGTATTTTTCGCCGATTCCACGTTCTTCATGAAAGCGATAAAGGTAAGCAAAGAGCAAGATCGAAAATATTTTCTATCCTCTGTTCGCGCCGCTAATGCGTGTAATGAACTTGACTGGGCAGGTCTTTTTTCTTATAACATTGCAACAAAAGACGGAGCTCTAAGCGATGCTGATTTAGCACATCTCAATGAGCAGGTTACTGAACTAACAGCAAAGCTTCGCAATGCTCTCTACAACGACGAATATTTCCAATATTCAAAGATAACAAAATACGATAGATGAACCTCAAATCCCAATTTGTCTTCTTGGACACGAGCGAGCAGCTCATCAGGCGTCTAGGCTGATGCGGTTCATTCCATGAGATTCGAGCGTATCTGAGCATTGCGAATGACCAGGCTCTCCAGGTACTCCAAGTCCTTTTTCTGCTGCTGGGCCAGCTGGACAGGCTGCGTGACCGGCACGGGATGCTGTGGCGCCTGGCGCGTTTCGTCCTTCGCCGCGGTCTGCGGTGGTCGCTCTGGAGCCTGGCGTAGCGGCATGCGCCAATCCAAAAAGTAGCCAACAGGCTGGCCTTTGCAGAAGAGCAGCGCTCCGACCCGCAGCCGGGCGACAATGCAAGCGGTAAGTGAAGATCCCGCCCAAACCTTCAGGAGGACTGGCATGGCTGTGCCGCAAAGCAAACAGGAATTGCTGGACGCGATTCGCAAGAGCTACCAGCAGCTGATGGCCGATCTCGTCAACGTGCCACCGGAGCGAGCGCGAGAATCGACGCTCGAAGGTCATGCCGAAGGGCTATGGAAGGCTCCGTGGAGGCCGGTGATCGAGCAGCGGCCGGGGTAGCAGCGCGGAACGGGATGAGTGACTGCCCGACGCCAAGGGATTTCGAGGAGAAGATTGTAAGAGTCAACTGCCCTACTCAGAAAGCGAAAAAGCTGGCCTATCCCTCCCTTGCTGCGCTCCAACCACAACGCTTCAAGTAGTCCGCCCAAGCAAGGCGGCGCATCATGGCAATAGCAGCAAGTTTCAGGAAGCATGCAGAGGCAATGGCGCTGCAACTGGTGCTGCCTTTTGGCCGTCTTGTCTGGAATACATCGCGCCCCACAACGCGCCTCGGCCGCTAGATTCGCTCGTATCACAAAGGCCATGAAGGCGCGCGGCATGGTCAAATCATATGCAGCTTCGAACCTGCTGGCAAAATGGAGACCATGCGATTCCTCCACACGATGTTGCGCGTTGGCAATCTCCAGCGCTCTATTGATTTCTACACCAACGTCATCGGCATGCAACTGCTGCGCACGTCCGAGAACCCCGAGTACAAGTACTCGTTGGCCTTTCTTGGCTTCGAAGGTGGTAACCCGGGTCAGGCGGAAATTGAGCTGACTTACAACTGGGGAACCGAGAGCTACGACATGGGCACGGCTTACGGTCATATTGCTCTGGGTGTGCCCGATGCCTATGCAGCCTGCGAGAAAATCAAGGCTGCCGGCGGCAATGTGACCCGTGAAGCAGGTCCCGTCAAAGGCGGCAGTACCGTGATTGCCTTTGTGACGGATCCTGACGGCTACAAGATTGAACTGATCCAACGCAAAGACGACCTGGGCACCGGCACCGGTCTGCGGTGATTATTTTTCTTCAGATTCCTGAACCGAGCGGCACATGGGTGCCGCTTTTTTTGCCTGAACGGCCTACCTATCGTTCAAACATGGGTTTTCAGGCATTGGCCGGCATTCCAGACTCGGTACTCCAACACCAATCAGGAGACAGGCAATGAGTGACTCGGTTCTGGAGCAACTCCAGCAGCGTTTGCGGCATCTTGAGGATATTCAGTCGATACAGGCTTTGAAGGCTCGGTACTTGCGAGCCTGTGACCAGAAGCAGCCGAATGCAATGCGTGAGTGCTTTGTGGAGCATGGTGCGGTCATCGAAGCCGATGGTTTTCCGGCTTTTACGGATCGAGAAGAATGGGTTGAAACCTTCAGCAGACTGGCAATTGCCAACCCATCAATCCAGGACATGCACCACGGCCATAACCCTCAGATCAGCTTTATGGGAGCTGATAGTGCAAAAGGCTTGTGGGATCTGGAGTTCTGCCAGGTCAATGTCAAGGAACGCACCATCGTCAATCTCTCAGGTCAGTACAGCGATGAGTACGAGCGAATCAACGGTTACTGGCAGATCCGTTCCATGCGCTTCGCGCGGGGATCGTTTGTCATGCGCCAGGTCGATGCCGGCGGTATTGAAAGAGTCATTGCCCTGGGCAAGCCTCCGGCAGCTGGATTCATTGGAATCAACTGATCCTTGCTCTGCCGCAAATATCAAAAAGCCCGATACAGCGAATGCCATATCGGGCTTTGTGCAAGAAAACAGGGTCTATCAGTCGACCAGAATCACTTCCACACGGCGAGCTTCGGCATTGGAGCCGTCGGCCTGAGATTGCTCGGGCTTCTTCAGCTCGACCTTGTCTTCCGCCACGCCCAGTGCCACCAGAGCGGCCTGGACGGCTTGCGCACGGTGCTTGGCCAGCTCCGCATTGATTTCAGCACTGCCGGTTGCATCATGGAAGCCGGAGATCACGGCGCGCTTGCCTTCAGCCACGCCCTTGACCACATCGCTCAGCGCTTCGTTGGCGCCAGCGGCCACTTCCGCCTTGCCAGAGACAAAGTAGAACTTGACCACACCGTTTTCCACGATCACGCGGGCCGCCTCTTCAACCACCACCACAGGTACGTTGGTCGCGCTGGGTGCGGACACAGCGGCTTCAGCCTTGGGAGCGTGGGAAATGCCGCGCTTGTAGACGACGGTGCCAACGACGGTGGAGACAACCAGAGCGATCAGGGCAAACAGAAAACCCAGGGCAAAGCGTTGCTGGCTATCGTCGTCAGAGCTGTTGAAGGACATGAATGAAATCTCCGTATGTGCGGGTGATTATGAAAGTACGAAACCTGTATTCATGACACTTTGCGGCCTGACTACATGCTTCAGGCCGACAAAGCGACAAAACCACGCATTCTAGAGGTTTGCCGTGAAAGGCCTTCACGACTGCCTTCACGGCAATCGCAAAAAGGATTCATCTCAGCCGCTTCACAGCGGCAAAGCGTTGCTTTTACGCCTTCGTGCGTGCACAGGTGCACCGAAGGCGCGCCCGCGCGTTATATATCAAAGTCAATTCAGCTCTGAATCCGGTTTGAGGAGTTTCCATGTCCGCCCTTCCTTTGTTGAATCATTCCATGCGTGATGCTGACCAGATGCTGGAGCGGGCTCTGGTGCAGTGGGGAGGTGACGAGGATTTGTGGATTTTTGGGTATGGCTCTCTGATCTGGCGCCCCGAATTTGACTTCAGCGAACGCCGTTCAGCCCATGTACATGGCTGGCATCGTGCTCTGAAAATGTGGAGCACCATCAACCGTGGCACGCCCCAGGTACCAGGCCTGGTGTTTGGCATGCTCTCGGGCGGCAGTTGCCAGGGCATGGCCTTCCGTATTCCGCGAAACCAGGGCGATACCGTGATGCGCAAGCTCTGGTTGCGTGAGATGCCCAATGCCGTCTATGACCCGCGCTGGCTGCCTTGCCGCACCCCGCATGGGGCTGTGAAGGCCCTCGCATTCACGCTCTCACGCCAAAGCCCGCACCATACCGGCGAGCTGGCGCCGGATGAATACCGGCGCATCTTCTCTCAGGCCCAGGGCATATACGGCACGACACTGGACTACGCCCAGGCCACTTTTGACGAGTTGCAACGGCTGGGCATTGACGACAAGGCACTCAGGCGCCTGCTGGCCTATGCGGACTTCCAGCAAGCCAGGTGCTCAGCTGTTGCTGCTATTTGAAACGTAGCTAACATCGCTCTACTGTATTGGGATACGAGGCAAAAAAGCTTGAAGTTCTGGCGATCCGGGGCACAATGGCCTTTTGATTTCGGAAAGACTGCCATGCTCCTTAACCGTGTTGCCGCCCTCTTTTCGCGCCCTGCCTGGACAGGTCTGGCGCTTGCCGCAAGCCTGGCCGTGACGGCCTGCTCCACGACCAGCAACACGGCCGCACCCTCTTCTTCGGAGACGGCCCCTGCAGCAACTCGCAGCAAAGGCGTGCAATCGATTGCACGCCTGGAAGCCACCAAGGGGAGCCAGGTAACGGGCACGGTGCAGTTCTTCCCGCAGCCCGACGGCAGCATTCGAGTACAAGGCCGCGTGGAAGGGCTGGCGCCGAATAGCGAGCATGGCTTTCACGTCCATGAAAAAGGCGACTGCTCCAGCGGCGATGGCTTGAGCGCCGGCGGCCACTTCAACCCTGGACAACAGGCGCATGGCAAATTCGGCGACACCAAGGCCCATCACATCGGTGACCTGCCCAGCCTTGACGCCGATACCCTGGGCGTGGCGACCATCGATTTTGTGAGCAAGGAGCTCAAACTGGACAGAGGCGGCAACGGTATTCTGGGCCGATCGTTGATTGTGCACAATGATCCGGATGACTACACGACCCAGCCGACCGGCAATTCCGGCGCGCGCCTGGCTTGTGCCGTGATCGAGCGCGGCGCGTAAAGCCGTCGCCCTCGCATGGAAAGAGCCGCGAACACGCGCCAGCAAGACCAGGCCTTGGCTGAGACACAGCGGCAAACCTAGACGAGCTCGGCAAAGTCAATGGTTGTCGAGTCCTAGTCCCTACTTCAGGGGCTTTCTGGCGGCCGTGAATTGCGGTCATTCCAGATCCTGCGCGCTTCCTCCAAGGCCTGCACGGTGTCCACATCGAGCACGCAGCCGATGTCATCGCAGTCCCAGCGTTGCAGACGCTGATTCTCCGCCGCATTGCGCACGATGGAGGCCGCACCCTGATCACCGCTCAGCAGGGCGAGTGCAGGAGCTGCTGCTCGGCTGAAAGCCACGGGATGGCCCTTCCGTCCCTGGTAGAAGGGTTGAATCACATGCAGCTCACGGCTATCCAGCCGCGTTAGCTGCAAGGCCAACTCGTGTAGCGTAGCGGCCTGAATCAAAGGCAAATCTGCTGGCAGGATCAGCCAGCCATTGGCGCCGGCCGTGGCCTTGACGGCCGCCGCAATGCTGTCGCCCATGCCGGGATGCGGCCCGCATTCCAGATGCCAGGGAAGGCCAGAGACCTGCACCGCAGCCAGCGTGGTCTGCAAAACGGTTTGCAGGCCCAGCATGGCCTGGAGCTTGTGGCTGGAGCCGCCCGATGCGAGAAAGCGTTCTCCCCTGCCCGCAGCGAGAACCAGCACACAAGGCAGGTCCGGATCAACCATGGGAGCGGGCAAAACTTCTTGATTCATATTGCTGTCGAGCATAACGCTGGCTTTGGCTGCGCGGCACAATATGAACATGAGCAGCCTATCTTCATCCATTGCCGATCTGCGCAAAAGCTATGAACGCGCAGAGCTGAGCGAATCCGCTTCCAACCTGAATCCCCTGCAGCAGTTCGACCAGTGGCTGCAGGAAGCCGTGAGAGCCCAGGTACCCGAGCCCAATGCCATGACTGTGGCGACCGTGAGCGGCGACCTGCGACCCAGCACGCGCATCGTGCTGATCAAAGGCTATGACGAGCGTGGCATTGTCTGGTACACCAACTACGACAGCCGAAAGGGTCAGCAACTGGCGGGCAATCCATTCGCTGCCCTGCAATTTCACTGGGTGGAGCTGGAGCGTGTGGTGCGCATCGAAGGCCGCGTGGAAAAAGTCAGCGCTGAGGAAAGCGATGCCTACTTTGCCAGCCGTCCGCTTGACTCCAGGATCGGGGCCTGGGCCAGTCCACAAAGCCAGGTCATCAGTGGTCGCGGCGTGCTGATGGCCAATGCCGCCAAATACAGCGCGCAGTTTTTACTCAATCCCCCCCGACCTCCTCACTGGGGCGGTTTCCGTCTGGTGCCCGAGCGTTGGGAGTTCTGGCAGGGGCGCAAGAGCCGGTTGCATGACCGCCTGAGCTACCGACAGGAGGGTAAGGACTGGATTCGCGAACGGCTGGCGCCCTGAGTTTTAATGGTTCCGTCATGAAAATGTGAGGGCGCTGGGACAGAAAGCGCCCTCTTCGCTGATTACTGCAGGCTTGTGATTGAGTGAATGCATTTTTGTTGGTAGTGATAAATAATCCATGTAAGTTACATTAAACTCATCATATGCAAGACAAGAACATTCCGGATAAGCAGTCCCCAGATCCATCCACACTGCCCACTGGAAGCCAGCTGTTTCGCGATTGGCTCGAGCATGAGGGCAGCAAGAGCTGGGATGCGCTGGACACCTCTCCAGGCGGCAATTATGAAAAGGTCTGGCAGGCATGGTTGATGCATCTGTCCGGGCAGGCACCGATCGCAGACAAGGAGCGCCCTGCCCGCAGGCAGCATTCTTCAAAGTCCTGGCATCAGGCAAGCAAGCTGGATGTGCAGAGCTTCCTGCAGATACGCGATGGCCAACGTGCGCACCACCACCCCGAGCGCAAGATCAGTCCGGTCACCCGCCGCCGCTACTGGCGGCTGCTGGAGCGCATCTACGACCATGCGATGGAGCACGGCTGGATCAGCGCCAACCCTGCAACCGGTCTCGAGCCGGCCGAACGACCTCCCTCGGAAGACGGCAAAGGCCATTGCCTGCCCCCCCTGCTCTGGCAGTCACTGCCAAGGCACTTTCCCAGCGCAGATGGTTATCAGGACGCACGTGACCGCGCCATTGTGCTGCTGCTCTACGAGATGGCTCTGGCCCCCGAAGAGGTGCGCTGCCTGCTATGGAAGAACCTGCTTTCAAGCGCAAATCAGGTCTGGGTTGGCAGCTCGGAAAGCATTGCGAACGGAGAGTCGCCCCTGCCCCGCTACCTGCAGATAGAAGGCGGCAGAAATGCTCAGCAAAGGCTGCTTGAGCTGCCCGACTCCGTGGCCCAGGCCTTGCAAAGCTGGAGAAGATTCAGCGCCGCACAGCGCGGGCCGTCGGTGATCGACGGCAACCATATCGTCTTCTATTCGCGCCGTGGCGGCGAGTTGTCGGTACGCATGCTGTTCCATGTGGCTTCGCAGATCATTCAGCGCGCCCATCAGGCCCAGCCCGAGGACAGCCAGAAATTTCCGCTGCAGCGTGTGGGGCCGCAGGTCTTGCGCAACACGGCCATCGTGCAATGGCTGCGCGCCGGCGTGCCCGAATCGGAGGTGATTGCCAGGATAGGCGTGGACAGCACTCGTTCCCTGCGCCATCTGCAGCACTATCTATAGCCATGGTATCCGGCCCAGGCCAAAACCTGGACCGGATGCGGCTTGACTCACCAAGAGCCGGATCAGAAGTCCATTCTCAGACCGACCACCAGATTGCGACCCGTCAACGGGGCAGCACTCTTGATAAACGAGGTTGCAGCGTAGGCCAGACGGTTGGTGAGGTTCTGGCCCTTGACATAGAACTGCCACTGGTTGCCACCAGTCTTCCAGAGGTAGCTGGCGCCCAGGTTCAGCATGCCGTAGCCCGGCGTCTGGGTTTCGTACTGGGCCGTGCGGTTCTGGCGCAGCACCTGGGTCCATTCAGCCATGGTGTCCCAGCCGGCCAGACGTGCATTCACACGCAAGCCCGCACGCAAGGCCGGAATGCGTGGCAGCGCAGAGCCGTCTTCCAGACGCGCACGCACGCCGTCACCAAACACACTCAGGCTCAACTCACGACTCAGGCGCTGGCTCAGCTGAGCCTCCCAGCCCGTAAAGCGCGCATTGCCCTGGGTGTATTGCAGCAGTTGCAGCCCTTCGTGGGCATCCAGCGTGGCGCCGTAGATATAGCCCTTGATACGGTAGTGATAGGCATTGAGCTTCCAGGTCGTATCACCAGCCGTCTTGGCCAGGCCCAGGTCCAGTGCCTGCGAGCGCTCGCGCGACAGATTGGGATTGCCGATCTCGTAGGTTGCCGTGGCCATGTGCAGGCCGTTGGCAAACAGCTCTTCCGCCGTGGGCATGCGGCTGCCGCTGGTGAACGAAGCCGATGCACTGTAGCCGGGCTGGAACTTCCAGACCGTGCCCAGCGACGCCGAAGTAGCGCTGTGGCTGCGACGTTCGTTGCTCAACTCGGCCTCCACACGCTGGCGGTCGTGACGCAAGGCCCCTTGAAAGCTCCAATCCTGCCAGCGGTATTCCTCCAGCAGATAGAGGCTGTGGCGCTGGGTGTCCGTGGGCTGCACATAGGCCTCTTCGCCGGTGGCGCTGAAGCGGCGCTTGAGGGTCTGCAGACCCAGCGTGCCACGCCAGCCGGCGATGGGCTCATGCTCCATCTCCAGGCGCAGGTCATGGGCCTTGTTTCTGAACTGGGTGGCCACGCTGCCGTCCTCGATCTCGTCGTGACGGTAATTGGTCAGGCCTCCTCGCAGACGCAGCGCCGCAATACCGGCGGTGGGCTTGCGCCATTCGCCACGCAGATCCCAGCGCTCGCTGGTCAGATCGACAACCGGCACGCTGCCGCTTTCCTCATGATCATGGTCGTGGTCGTGCCCGTCATGCGAGCCGCAATGCAGATGATCGCCATGTGCGTGGCAGCCTTCGAAGCTGTGCTGATGGCCGGGCAAGCCGTACTTGGCCTGTTGCCGCGTGTAGGCCAGGCCCAGATAGCCCTGATTGCCTACCCAGGACAGACCCACGCTGCCCGTGTTGCCGCGGCTGAAACTGCCAGGAACCTTGCTCTGGCCCCAGCCACTGCCCACGCGATAGTCTCCCGCGTTGCGCGCCACGCCTTCGGCATGCAGCACCAGCTGGCCGTTATCGTTCTTCAGCGGTGTGGCAGTGGTCAGGGAGAACGCACCTGCCGACATGCCTGCAGCTGTGCCAGCCTGCACCTCGGCCGAACCTTCCAGGCCTTTCTCGGGCGCCTGGGTCGGAATCTTGCCATCCAGCACATTCACCACGCCTCCCATGGCGCCAGGGCTGTAAAGCAAGGCCGAAGGGCCGCGCAGCACTTCGATCTGCCGGGCCAGCAAAGGCTCGGTGGTCACCGCATGGTCGGGGCTGACGGTCGATGCGTCGAGCAACTCCGAGCCATCGCTGAGCACGGAGACCCGCGCACCATCCATACCGCGAATCACCGGGCGGCTGGCTCCCGCACCGAAATGGCTGGCATTGATGCCGGGCTCGGCCGCAAGGGTCTCGCCCAGGGTTGCAGCGCGGCGCAGGCGCAGCTCCTCTTCGCCGAGCACCTGAACGGGCGTAGCCATATCGCCGGCGGCCATGCCGGTCGCCGACACCGTCACCTCAGCCAGGCTGGACTCCTGCTTGGCCGCATCGGACTGCGCAAAGGCCAGGGGTGAACAGGCCAACAGGCCCAGGCCTGTGCCCAGGGCCAGTCCGCGCCCTGCCGGCTGCAGCGCCTCGATGGCGCGGGCCAGAGCCGACTTGGGAGAGCGGCGCAAGGAATGGGCGGAAGAATTCGAAAAACGTTGAGACATCTCAGTTCCACAAACAACCGTGCGCACGCAGACGATCAAAGAAAGTACGCACGGATATTCAATAAAAACAGCTTGAATCGCTTATTTATAAAGCGCTTATAGCTATCAATTCTGAAGTTTCTGGCCTGTGCGGAAAGCCATGCCGCAGCATGGCCTCAACCTAGGCCAGGGAGCTGAGAGACAGAGGGGGCGCGCGTGCAGCCAGCGGTGCTGCAATAAAGACGACTCTGGGCGCGGGAGCAAAAGGCCGGGGGATGAAGCTATCAGGTGGCGGCGCACTGAAAGCGAGTACGGCCACAGGCCCGGCATAGCCATGATTGGCCTGATCCAGCAACTGGCATTCTGCCGGTCCGTGACCGGCAAACAGCGCATGCACCCAGGAAAGGTCCGAGGCGCAACTGCTGCGGTCGGCCCGGCAGTCTCCCGCCGCTTCGGCAGAGGCTGCCGATAGGGCCGGTGCCGCATGGCTGTGCGCCGCATAGATCTTGCCCCCGGGCGAGCTGCCCAGGTGAACGGCACGGTGCATCTGGCCCAGCGTCGGCCCCAGCACCATGGCCAGGGCCAGCAGGCCCATCAGCCAGCGCATCACCCAGATTTCGCGCAGATACAGACGACCGTCAGCACGGGCTGAGCGGGTGGGTCGACGCAGATGGGAGTGAAGTGACACGTTATGGAGCTAGTTCGGCCTCGGACGGTGCGAAAGCGGCCAAGGGTTGCAGAGTGTATCTGCACTCCGGGCCATACGCTGACAGACTGGCTTAATCCTTGAGCCAGCGTGAAAACGCTTTCTGGAACTTCTGCACCTTGGGGCCCACCACGAAAGCGCAGTACCCCTGGCCGGGGTGCTGCAGGAAATAGTCCTGGTGATAGTCTTCGGCGGGCCAGTAGTTGGTCAGGGGCTCGATCTGGGTGACGATGGGAGCATCGAACGCTTTTTCGTTCTGCATTTCCTGCAGCAAGGCCTGTGCCTGGGCCGTTTGCCGCGCATCGGTGGTGAAGATCGCGCTGCGGTACTGCGTGCCCACGTCGTTGCCCTGGCGGTTCAGCGTGGTCGGATCATGCGTGCCGAAGAAGATCAGCAGCACATCGCGCAGGCTGATGACCGCAGGATCGAAGTCGAGCTTCACCACCTCGGCATGGCCGGTCTGCCCGGTACAGATATCGTCGTAGCCAGGATGATCCAGGTGGCCATTGGCATAGCCGCTCTCCACATCGACAATGCCGCGCACACGGTCGAATACGGCTTCAGTGCACCAGAAGCAACCTCCTCCTAGATATATAGTTTCTTTACTTAAGCCATTGATTTCATTCATAATGCCTCCAAATTGCTTACTAAGATTTCACACATTTGATGAATATTTCACAAATCTACAAATTGCCGAAAGGTGTCCAAAAGCTCACTAGGACCACCCTAGAAGGCATCGTTGTCACCTCCTACAGGGTACAGATGAACCGAAAGGAACTGAAGGTCAACAAGCTTTTCTCAGACCTAGAGACAGCTACAAGCTTCCTCAACTTGCAAAGAAAAAAGCTAGGCTTACGACCCGTTCCTCTTGTTTTTGACGTTAATAAATCATTGGAGAGCTATGAGGGTCAGCTAATTTTGCAACGTCTGATAGGTAATATAGAGCCGAATTTTTCAGATTACGTAACACAATACCTCAAGACATATATAGAGCCCAAATTCCCTACTATTTGCCCTGTCATCAATCAAGAGCAAAAGAAACGCCTAATAAATAAGATTAGTTCAAAGCGATACTCTCAGCTATTTAAAACAGCAGAAGATAAGAAGCTTTATCGTCAGTATTACAACATCGTTAAATTTTATGAGATTATTGGAAGCCAATATATCTTATTAGGTACCGACAAAGGCATCGGCGCTTTTCATAAACTAAACACTGAGAAAAAACGATTAAACGACTGTACGATTGAAGAGATAACGCCTAACGTTTTGAACTCTTACATTGTGAATCGCACTTCATTGCAGAAACGGCGTGGAACTATTGAGAGAGAGTTAACATTCATCAGCAATATATTCACAAATCTTAAATATTTTAATGAAAAATATCTCTCGCATGATAATCCCGTATTGAGAATTGATAAAAAATTACTAAGCTTCTCACAGAAACCAAAGAAACGATTTTTCAGGTTTGAAGAAGAACAATTAGAGAAATATCTAAGCGTTATTGACTCATACAGTAATAAAGACATGAGCCATATCGTTAAACTCATGCTTCACACAGGAATGAGGCGAAGCGAAGTAGTTTTATTAAAATGGTCTCAAATATACGACAGCTATATCGAACTGGAGACAACAAAAACAGACCCAAGAACCGTATTCCTCACAAAAAAAGCCAAAGATATTCTGACCCAAATACCCAAAACACCTAGACAAGATAGATTATTCAAATACACTGTTTCGGGATTTGAGGGCTCATACACCAAGCTTTTAAAATCTCATAACATGGAAGACATTACAGTTCACAAACTGAGAAAAGAAGCGGTTTCAAACTTCATTGAACAGATTGGCGGACAAAACTCTTTGCTTATTGCAGAAATCCTTGGTATCACAAACATCAGGCATTTAGAAAAAACCATTAAAGAGGCAGAGAAAGAGCACCCTACTCTTGATACTCAACAAGGCATACTTAAATCAATTGGTCACAAGAACCCAAGCATAACTAGCAAGCACTATTTCTCACTCAAAAAACAATCATAAAAAAGGAACCAAAATGGTCCCTTTCTAATTCATACTTGACTTTTTAGAAAAATCCAATATAAATATATGCAACAGTTTAGCGGCTGTGTATGTAAGAATAATATAAAAGATTTTATATAAAGTCAAATGCCTATCTCACATCCACAGCCAAATCTGTAGGATGTTTTTTTATGCGTCAGTTTATTCTCTCGATTCGAAACGCATCCTGTACACCCGGTAAACTCGTGATGTAGGCGTGATAGCCTTGTTAATAATCGGCTAACGGACTAGCCAAGCTTTAAATGATATTAAGATAGTAAAGCCAAAGGGGGTGAAAGTGGTCAGAATGGACATCAAGCAAAGCCACAGGGAAGACTAAAGATAGACCCTGCTTGAGTAGTAAAAGCACTACGAACTATCTAACTTGATACAGCTTAAATTGTTATCAGTCCGAGTCAGCGACGGAAAGAGCAAGGCTCTTTTCAGAGTGATATCGGTAAAGTCCCAGCCAGCCTAATAAAGTCACATTTAATGATTTTTGGCGGGTTAGGGAAGACTTTGCCGATATACGCTCTGGAAAGAGCGGGTATCGGGAAAGGATTTAACTAACTTTATATGTATTATTGGGTATATTCTATATATAGATAAATGAAATATATTTTCAGTGAAGTGCAACGAAACAAAAAGAAATATTAAATGACTGCTTGCCTGTCATTTGATATTTGGCCCCACGGCTTTAGAGTGTCTCCCCTTTAGGGGACGGAAGGGGTAAATATTTCAAGAATATTTTTTTATTCAATCAAATACGCTTGACAAACTATTTTATTTTTGTATTATATAATCATATTTACCCCATGTGTGGGGCTTGAAAATACAATATGATTGTCCTATCGCTTAGATAGTTTATAAAGTGCAAGTAGTTTATAAAACAACTTAAATTTAAATCATGTTCTACTACCGTGTAGGTAGCTTAAAAGCACCCTTTGGGTGCTTTTTCCTTTCATACCTATCCTGTGTTGCTTTCATAAAATATTTTGCTTAAATGGTATGAGCAAGGGTAATCAAAAAGCCTGCGGTTTTTGATAACGAGGCAAGCCTCTCCCTTGCTAGGGGTTGCACCCCTAGGACCCAGCAAACAGCCATCAGAAGAACAAAAAAAGGAGAGTGATATGGCAAGAAAAATAAGAACCAAAAGCCTTGAAATACGGCTTGCAGAAGATGAGCTTCAAGCGCTACAGGACATGAAGGGCGAAGGCGGAACCCTTGCCCGCTTTGTGCGTGAGAAGTTGCTACAGGACTGCACCAGCCTGGAAAAGCAACGGGCCGTTGCGACCTATGCCGAGACCGTCTACCAGCTCAAAAAAATTGGCGTGAACGTCAATCAAATTGCATTCCAACTCAACAGCCATCAAGCAACAGGTACGGAGGTTCTGACGGGCTTGAGAATGGTTCTGATAGACCTTCGGCTTCTGGCTGATTCTCGTATGGATGAGGTGCTCTGATGATTGTGAGCACCTTCAAGACAGGAAAGGGCAAGTCAAAAGGCGTTCTCAACTACCTGCTGAACAAGCGAGACAGAAAGCCAGCGGCCAAAATTTTTGCGGGTGATTCTAAGCTCCTGCAAGTGCTGATTGATAGCAACCAGCGGGCATACAAGTACACGTCAGGCGTATTGGCCTTCAGGGACGAAGAGAACCCAACACCCGAGCAGCTACGCGAAATCGTGGGAGCCTTTGAACGGACTTTTGCCCCGAACCTTGATAGCTCAAGGTTCCCGCTTCTCTGGGTTCTGCACAGAGACAAAGGCAACACCGAGCTGCACTTCGTGGCCCCTATGCAAGACGCTCGCACGGGCAAGCAGGTCAACATCTGCCCACCTGGCCAGCAGTTTCAACAGATGTTTAGAGACTTTCAAAGCTTGGTCAATCATCGCTACAACTGGCCTCAAGTCACCAGCAAGAGACCCCACAAAAGCCCGCTACTGCTGAAGTACCGGAAGGGCGAAAAACTCAAGGAATACTTTGAAATGGTGGTCGCCAAGTTGAGCCAGATGGGGGTCATCAAGACCCGCGACGACCTCATCAAATGGAGTGAAGCAAAGGGCTTCAAAGTCACCCGCCAAGGCAATGACTACCTAAGCGTGCAACACGGCGAAGACAAGGCCGTAAGGCTCAAAGGCCCCGCCTTTGCGTCTTCTGTTGACTATGCCCAGCAACCGGCCCCAGTCGCTATCCAGCTTTCCGAGATGGAACACAAGGCCATTGAGAGAAGGCTCTCAAGAGCTATCAAGAACAGGCGGGCAAGCCTTGCTTTCTACCTCGACAAGATACCTAGGCCAAAGCCACCAGAAGCCCCGCCAAGCACTGGTAGCTCAAACCCTCCTACTCGTGGCCATCTGGCGAAGCTTGACGGGCTTATGGCCGAGATGACGCGACAGCAACAGGCTTTGCCAGTCAATCCGAAAAATAGACCGTGGTGACTCGCTTGGTCGAACTGGATGTGCCCCATGTGGCCTTAGCCACCGCACCTAAGGCTCTTTTGATTGGTGGTATCGGCACCAACGGTGCGTGCTCCAGCGTCAGAGGTCTGCTGACAGCGCCTCATCCATTTTTCACAAGCAAAAAATAAATGAGGGAAATATTTGCGCATTCCGGTTAACCTGAACAACGGTGCCGGCTATCGCTGACCAGTCGTCCCGAGAAAGCTGACGTGAGGGAGCCTGACGAGTTCCAGTGCATGCCTTCGGCAGTTTCCCGTTCCTTTGGGATATTTACAAAACTAACGAAGAGGAAACATGACGCGCGTCCGTAGACTTGAAATTCGCAATTTCCGCTCAATACAGGCGCTCGATTGGACGCCGTCCAACGGTGTGAACTGCCTTATTGGCCCGGGTGACAGCGGCAAGTCGACCATTCTCGATGCCCTTGACTTGTCCCTTGGAGCGCGGAGGAGCGCACCATTTGGCGACACGGACTTCTTCAGCCTGGACGTCATGCGGACCATCGTGATTGCGGTGACGCTTGGCGCACTACCCGACGCTCTGAAGAACATTGACATCTACGGAGAGTTTCTTCGCGGATTTGACCCCAGTACAGGGTTGCTTGAAGACGAGCCACGCGCGGGGCTAGAAACGGTTCTGACACTGAAGCTTGAGGTCAAGAGCGACCTCGAGCCGAGTTGGACGCTCCATTCCGACCGAGCCGCCCAACAGCAACTGGAACGGTCTCTGGTATGGAAAGACCGCAGCCTCTTGACACCAGCACGAATCGGAACCTACGCAAATACGAACCTTTCCTGGGCTAGAGGCTCGGTGTTGAACCGGCTCACAGAAGAGCGCGCGAACCTTGGCTCAGAACTCGCCAGCGCAGCACGTGCGGCCCGGGCCACTTTCGGCGCGCAAGCTGGCCCTCAACTCGCCCAGACTCTGCAAGTGGTCACCCAGACAGCTACCAACCTAGGCGTAGCCATCGGTGCGAGTGCTCAAGCGCTACTTGATGCACATTCGGTATCGATTGGTGATGGTGCAATCGCACTCCATAGCGAGACTGGCATTCCACTGCGGTCATTGGGCACCGGTTCGGGGCGGCTCCTTGTTGCAGGGCTGCAAAGGGCTGCGGCGGCAGCCGCCACCGTTGCCCTAGTAGATGAAGTGGAGTACGGACTTGAGCCCCACCGACTCATGCGACTGCTCGACTCACTCGGTGCGAAGGACGCGACTCAACCGCTGCAGGTCTTTATGACAACCCATTCACCGGTGACTCTCAGGGAGCTCGCTGGGGACCAGCTTTTCGTTGTACGCCAGCGTTCGGGCATCCACACGACGACATGCGCCGGAACGGACGACTACATCCAGGGCACACTGCGCAAGGCGGCCGAGGCCTTCCTGTCCAAGTCAATCATCGTCTGCGAAGGCGCCAGTGAGGTCGGATTCGCTCGCGGGATGGACCAATGGTGGGTTCACTGTGGCGCGACGTCATTCTTGGCCCAGGGAGGCTCATACGTGGACGCAGGCGGAGGGAGCCCCGACCAATGTTTCATACGGGGGGAGGCGTTTCTCAGGTTAGGTTATCGCGTCCTCGTCTTCGTTGACGCCGACAAGCCTGTTTCAACCGTTGGACTCATCAACAGATTCGCTGCAGCTGGCGGCCAGTACATCACGTGGCGGCCCGGTTTAGCACTTGAGGACGAACTGTTCCGCCATTCGAGCAATGACGCCGTGCATGCGCTCCTGAATAAGGCGGACGAAATAGTCGGCCGCGAGCTAATGGCTGAGCACGTCAAATCGAAGTCGCACGGTCAAGTAACTTTGGATGCCATAGAGGCCGAACGTCTGAATGGCGGTTACACATCTGAGAGCCGCGCATTGCTGGGACTTGCCGCTCGCAACAATAAGAACGGTTGGTTCAAGTCTGTGAGCGGTTTCCAGGAAATCGCCAGGGACATCGTCGGCCCTCATATAGCGAATGCAGAACCGGGCTTCATCCAAATAGTGAACCAGCAGCTTTGGGGGTGGACAAGTGCCACCACCTGAAATCGACATCTTTCAGGCGCGCCTAGGCTCAGTTACCGCCCCAGCTGGATGTGGCAAGACCCAGCTCATCGCGGACTCCCTGAGTCAGCACACCGACAATAAGCCAGTCTTGGTGCTGACGCACACCAACGCTGGAGTCAACGCTTTACGCGCGAGGCTCCAGCGAGGAGGCGTCCCAAACTCAGCCTACAAGTTGTCGACCATCGACGGCTTCGCGATGCGGTTAGCGGCCAAGTTTCCATTCCGTGCAGGCCTCGACGCGCGCGTTCTCGAACTGGCCAACCCGAACACCGACTACCCGGCTATCCGAAGTGCCGTGCAAGGACTTCTACAGGCCGGTCACATCAGTGACGCCATTGCCTCTACATACTCGCGCTTGCTTGTCGACGAGTATCAGGACTGCACAATCACGCAGCACGCCATTGCCTGTTCCATCGCGCAGACATTGCCCACGTGCATCCTTGGCGACCCAATGCAAGCAATATTCGGCTTCCGGGACCCATTGGTCCACTGGGAGCGCCAAGCTCAGGTGATGTTTCCGCCCATCGGTGCGCTGCAGACTCCTTGGCGATGGCGCCTCGCAGGCAGGGACGCATTGGGTGCCTGGCTACTTCAAGCCCGAGCATCACTAGAAGCTGGTCAACCTGTGGACCTGCGTGTAGTACCAGATGGTGTTCAGTGGGTGCAACTGACCCAAGGCATGGAAATGCAGCAGCGACTCATAGCCGCCCGGACGGAAGCGTCAAACAGAGACGGCCGCGTTCTGGTGATTGGCGACTCCATGAATGTCAATGGACGTCATCAACTCACTATGCAAACGCCGGGAGCTACTTCCGTCGAGGCAGTCGACCTGAAAGACCTAGTGAATTTTGCCCACCGGTTCGATTTGGCGAGTCCCAACGCACTACGACAACTTGCCGAGTTCGCGACTTCACTGATGACCGCGGTTGGGACTGCAAACTTGCTCACGCGAGTTGACACAATACGAGGCGGCCGAGCCCGAACGCCCCCGACGCCTGCAGAAGCCGCCGCAGTGGCGTTCGTAACAACTCCCAGCCACATGACCTCGATTGACCTGCTCCAGTCTCTCGCGAACCAACACGGTGCGCGTGTCTACCGGCCCGAAGTGCTGCACTGCTGCATATCAGCGCTTAGAGCAGCCGGCGGTGAAGGCGGGTTCATTGGCGCGGCGATGCAGACCCGCGAGCGAAACCGCCATCTGGGGCGTCCGTTAGGCCGGCGCGCTGTTGGAAGCACGCTTCTTCTGAAAGGTCTGGAGGCTGACGTCGCGGTCATTCTTGAGCCCGAGCGCATGACTGCTCAACACCTATACGTAGCTCTCACGCGAGGTGCAAGCCAAGTCGTGGTTTGCTCGTCAACGCCTTTGCTAACACCCTTCGCGCACCGCTAGCGAACGCTCATTTAGACCCGCTAACACAATCCTTGATACATCGTCGCTTTACCTTGTCGTACGCCTGTACTGCCTGCGGCTTCGCACCGCATCCCAACCGCGAATCTGCGATTTGCGGGGTTGTGTCAGCGGCTCTTAAGCATGCCGCTCAACTCGAAGCGGAATATTGGTCAGAAATAACTAACGCCGGCAAATATTACCTTAAAGAGCTCTTTCTTTGAATTTTAAGCTCCATATTATTCATTGAATCATGATTATTCCCATGGAGATGATAATATAAAACATGCTCTTCAATAGTGCTCTCTTCATATGAGATATTTGATGACTTTATTTCATTGATTAAATTAACTGTCGCCACTTCGGTTTTATGGCTAGAATTTGTAATAGCCACAACGAATAGAGGAACCCCTTTGGGGTCGTACACAATATATATTTTATTTATCAAAATGTAGTCAATAGCTCCATTCTTATTTCTTGGTATATTCATTCAATCTCCTTAAAATTTACTATATTCAATTTTAATTAGATTAAAACAATAAAGTCAAATAAAAAGCGCCCGAAGGCGCTTTTTATTATTGCATTGAGAAAATTATTTAGAGCAAGAAAATTTGTATTGAGCTTGGAGAGCTTGAAAGTCTTCAGTTGCATTCAAGAACTGGCATTCATATGCACTTAGGGACTTACCTTGAACCGCAGAAGCACTCAAAACAGGAACTTCAACACCCTGAGGGGTAAAGAATTTATTGAATGCTGCTTTGTATTGCTTGAAAGCGTCTTCAGAAGAGGCCATGAAGTTGATTGCATTCCGACGCTTCAAGATGGAGGCTTCTTGGGCTTTCAAAGTTGTTTGAATTTTTGCTTTATTCCAAGAACCCCACGTCTGATTTTTATCAAAAACACGATTCCAGATGCGCTCACGGTCAGTGTTAATTTTATTCAGCTTGCTATCAAGCGCAACCACTGCTTTTTTAATGTCGGATGCGCTCATGCTTGCAGATGGCAACGCAGGAACATACATCAAAGCTTGATAGAAAAACTCCAACTGGCCGTAGCTTTGAAAGTTTTGAGGCATTAAACCTTTTGGCCATGTAATATCTGGGACTGCGTTTTCAAATGCAGCCAGTGTAAGAGGAACTGGCATATTTGAACGAGATTTAGGAGAAGTCCAAGCGTAAGCCATATCACAATCAGTTCCCTCCCTGCCAATTTCTTCCAGTGCAATCTTGCACTTAGTATCACCTGCAGAACAGGTAAAGTCAGGCTTATAAGCTTCCCAACAAATACTGGAATTTCCAACCTTTGTATCACCAAACTTAGATAGGGAGAAAAACGGCTTCGCTGGAGTAAAGGATTGAGCAGAAGCCGTAATAGCGAGTGTGGCAATGGCAATTGAAAATGCCATGTTCTTAGTTTTTGACAATTTGTTCTCCGTGTCTAGCTGGGCACCATGCATCAGCAAGCACAGATGCTAACAAAAAAGATACTCATAGTCCGCGAACTTATGGACCGTCTTCTTATGAACCGTGGTCTTTTGGACCGCAAACAACAAACATAGGAGGATGGCTCGTAAACCCTTACCCTCAGAAGAACGCCCGCTCGTATTAGTCAAATTTGGCTTGGCTGTACGTCAGTACAGAAAGGAGCTTGGGATGACGCAAGAAGAGTTTGCCGACGCATGTGGCATTGACCGTAGCTACATGGGTGGAGTTGAACGTGGTGAGCGGAACCTTGCCTTAGTCAACACGGCCCGAATCATTAAGACTTTGAACATGAAGCCGTCAGAGTTCTTCAAAGCTCTTGATGAAGTGGACCTCACGTCCAATCAAAATTAGTAGCAAAGTAAAAAAGTCAATTTAACTACTTGTGATAGCAGCTTGTGAAAGAAGTGGAAATTTCACAAATTTCCACTTTTTCAATTTCACAAACCATTGTTTTTATTTATCTTTTTTATAAAAAACAGCTTCAGTGCACCAAAAGCAACCTCCACCCAGATAAATGGTTTCCGCAGCCATCACCGGCTCCTCGTTTTTAAGACGCGTCAAGCGTAGCTCAAATCAACTACCCATTTCCACCAGTGACAGCGATTGCGGCCCCGCTATGCTGCAGGGCGCCCACTACACTGCTTGCTGCGTTGCAATACAAGCCCTACCATGGGGCGCATAGAACAGAAGAAACCTGCCTCAGAGGGATACATAACATGAAGCGTTCCAGCCGCTGGGCCTTGAGTCTGGCTCTGATCGGCTTGCTGGCCATCACAGGCTGGCGCGCAGTCGTCAATCTGCAGCATAAAAAGCAGGCCATGGTCAACGGCTCGGCGCCGCTGGAACTGCCCATACAACTGGCTACCCAAGAGGTTCTGACGGCCCAGCCCCTTCAGCTTGCCTTGAGCGTTCCCCTCAACGGCGTGGTTCAAGCAGTGAACTCGGCCGTGGTCAAAGCTTATGTCGCGGGCGAACTGCGCGGCCTGACGGTACGCGAAGGCGATAGTGTCAGCAAGGGACAGCAGCTGGCGCGCGTCGATGCTACGGAAGCCGAGGCACGCTGGCGTCAGGCTCAGCAGCAGGCCGATGCCTCCAGAGCCCAGCTGGCGATTGCCCAGCGCAATCAGGACAACAATGCAGCCCTGGTGCAAAAAGGCTTTATCTCCACCACGGCACTGCTGACCTCCCAGGCCAATCTGGATTCGGCCCGCGCCAATCTGGCTGCCGCCCAGGCCGCAGCCGATGCGGCCCGCAAGGCCGTCACGGACGCCGTCATCACCAGCCCCATGAGCGGTCGGATCGCCCAGCGCTTTGTCCAGAACGGGGAGCGTGTCGGTGTGGAAGCGCGCATCGTCGAAGTCGTCGATCCAGGCAAGCTGGAAATCATGGCCCAGCTCGCTCCCGCAGATTCGGTGCAGGTTCAAGTCGGCCAGATGGCCGAGTTGCAAGTGCCCGGTGCCCCCCAGGACATGACCGCCATCACCGCCAAGGTGGTGCGCATCAACCCCAGCGCCCAGACCGGCTCGCGCACCGTGGCCGTCTATCTGGCAGTACAAGCGGACGAAGCCGCCAAGAACAATAGCAGCCAGCGCACTCCCCAGTTGCGCCCTGGTCTATTTTTGCAAGGAAGCCTACTGACCGGCAACGCCAGCCAACTGGCCGTGCCTCTGGCCGCCGTGCGCACCGACAAGCCCCAGCCCTATGTGCAGGTGCTGCAAGCCGGCAAGCCGGCCGTGGCCGCAGTCGCACCGCAGCCGGCCCAGGAGATGGCCGCCCGCACAGAGCTTCGAGTGATCCACAAGACCGTGGAACTGGGGCGCCAGTCTGCCCATGAAGGTGCAACCTGGGTTCAGATCCTCAAAGGCCTGAATGCGGGCGACCGGATACTGGCCGGCAGCACCGGCGGTCTGCGCGAAGGAACGCTGGTCGAGGAGTCGAACCAGGCTGCCGTTAAGGCCCCCGGTGCCAAGGAGGCGGAAGCAGGTCGCCCCGGGAGCCCATAAATGTGGTTCACGCGCATCAGCCTGAAAAACCCGGTTCTGGCCACCATGCTCATGCTGGCATTTGTGGTGTCGGGCATTTTTTCCTACCAACGGCTCAAGGTCGACCAGTTCCCGAACATCGAATTTCCCGTGGTGGTGGTGACAGTCGAATATCCGGGCGCCTCGCCCGAGATCGTGGAGAGCGAGGTCACCAAGAAGATCGAGGAAAGCGTCAACTCGGTCGCCGGCATCAATGCCCTGACCTCGCGCAGCTACGAAGGCACCAGCGTCGTCATCATCGAGTTCCAGCTGCATATAGACGGGCGCCGCGCTGCCGACGATGTGCGCGAGAAGGTCGCCTCGGTGCGCCCCACTCTGCGCGACGAGGTCAAGGAACCGCGCGTCATCCGTTTCGACCCGGCCAGCACGGCAGTCTGGTCGCTGGCCGTGCTGCCAGACCCCCATGCCCTGCACGGCGAGCCCGCCCCCGATGGCCAGAACGTGATGCCGCCCGATGCGATTGCACTGACCAGTTGGGCCGACCAGGTGCTGAAAAAGCGGCTGGAGAACGTGCGCGGCGTGGGCGCCGTGAACATGGTGGGAGCCACCAAGCGCGAGATCAATGTCTATCTGGACCCACGGGCGCTCGAGGCCTACGCCATCACCCCCGAGCAGGTTGCCCAGGCGGTGCGTGCCGAGAACCAGGATCTGCCCGTGGGGGCGATCCGATCCAAGGCCCAGGAACGCGTGGTGCAGATCGATGCCCGCATTCAGCGCCCCGAGGAATTCGCCCGCATCATCGTGGCCTACCGCAACGGCGCCCCGATCCGCGTCGGCCAGCTGGCCCGCGTGCAGGACGATGCGCAGGAGCTGCAGACCCTGGCGCTGTACAACGGCAGCCGTACGCTGCTGATGTCCGTGCAAAAGGCCCAGGACGAGAACACCATCGAGGTGGTCGACGGCCTGAATGCAGCGATCAAAGCCATCGCTCCCGAGCTGCCGCCCGGCGTGCGCCTGCAGGCGATTGCCGACAACTCGCGCGCCATCCGCGTGGGCGTGGACAACGTTCGCCAGACGCTGATCGAGGGTGCCTTGCTCACGGTGCTCATCGTGTTTCTGTTCCTGAACTCCTGGCGTTCCACGGTGATCACGGGGCTGACACTGCCCATCGCGCTGATCGGCACCTTCCTCTTCATGTACTGGTTCGGCTTTTCCATCAATATGGTCACGCTGATGGCGCTCTCGCTTTGCGTGGGCCTGCTGATCGACGATGCCATCGTGGTGCGAGAGAACATCGTGCGCCATGTACAGATGGGCAAGAACGCCTATCAGGCAGCCATGGAAGGCACGCAGGAGATCGGGCTGGCCGTGCTTGCCACCACGCTCTCCATCGTCGCCGTATTTCTGCCCATAGGCTTTATGGGCGGCATCATCGGGCAGTTCTTCCATGAGTTCGGCATCACCATCGTGGCTGCCGTGCTGATCTCCATGTTTGTCAGCTTCACGCTGGACCCCATGCTTTCCAGCGTCTGGCATGACCCGGCGATCCACGCCCACGGCGAACATGACAGCAAAAGCCTGTACGACCGCACGCTGGGGCGCGTGACGGCCTGGGTGGAGCGCATGAGCGACCGGCTCTCGGACTTCTACCAGGGCATACTGCGCTGGTCGCTGGCCCACAAGCTGCTCACCCTGGCGCTGGCATTCATTATTTTCATAGCTAGCATCGCGCTTGTACCCTTGCTTGGCACCGAATTTGTACCCAAGGCGGACTTCTCGGAAACTTCGATCAGCTTCAACACCCCCGAAGGCTCCTCGATCGAAGCCACCGAAGCCAAGGCCAGACAGGTGACGGACATATTGCGCGCCTTGCCCGAGGTGCGCTACACGCTGACCACCATCAACACCGGCAATGCCAACGGCAAGAACTACGCCAATATCTATGTGCGCCTGGTTGACCGCCATCAGCGCAACCGCAATGTGGACGAGATTTCGGCCTATCTGCGCCCCAGGCTGCAGGCGATAGCGGGCATCAAGCTCACCCATGTGGGCCTGCGCGAGGCCGTGGGCGGGCAAAAGCAGGTCGAATTCTCTCTCATGGGCCCAGATCTGGACGAACTGGCCCGCCTGAGCCAGATCGTGCAGGAGCGAATCGACGATATTCCGGGCCTGGTCGACCTGGACTCCAGCCTCAAGCCCAACAAGCCCATGGTCAATATCGAGGTCCATCGCGATGCCGCGGCCGATCTGGGCCTGTCGATAGGCAATATGGCCGGCGCGCTGCGCACCTGGGTGGCCGGCCAGACCGTGGGCAACTGGCGGGCCAGCGACGACCAGACCTATGACGTGAACGTGCGGCTCGAGCCCGAGGTGCGCACCACGCCGCAGGACCTGGAGCGCCTGCCGTTTGCACTGGCGGCCGGAGATGGCGGCATGCGCATCGTGCGCCTCAACCAGATTGCCAGCGTGGTGGACAGCACCGGCCCCAGCCAGATCAACCGCCGCAATCTCAACCGCGAGGTCGCCATCAACGCCAATGTCTATCTGCGCAGCACGGGCGAGGTCACGGCCGATATCAAGCAGGCACTGGCCACCATTCCCATGCCGCCCGGCTATAGCTACCAGTTCAGCGGTGCGGCCAAGAACATGGCCGAATCCTTTGGCTACGCGATTTCCGCGCTGATGCTGGCCATCATCTTCATCTACATGATTCTGGCCAGCCAGTTCAAGAGCTTTCTCCAGCCCCTGGCGCTCATGACCTCGCTGCCCCTGACTCTGATAGGCGTGGTGCTGGCACTGATGATGTTCGGCTCGGCCCTGTCCATGTTCTCCATCATCGGAGTGGTCATGCTCATGGGTCTGGTGACCAAGAACGCCATTTTGCTGGTGGACTTTGCCATCCGCGCCCGCGAACCCCGCACCGACGAGGTCAGCGGCCAGACCGAGCCAGGCCTGCCGCGCAACGAAGCGCTGCTGCTGGCGGCCCGGGTGCGCCTGCGCCCGATCCTGATGACCACGCTGGCCATGATCTTCGGCATGGTGCCGCTGGCCTTTGCGGTCACCGAAGGCTCCGAGCAACGCGCCCCCATGGGCCAGGCCGTGATCGGCGGCGTCATCACTTCCTCGCTGCTGACCCTGGTCGTGGTGCCTGTGGTTTACTGCTATCTCGATGATTTTGCCAACTGGATGCGCCGTAAATGGTCTGGCGCCCCCTCAAAAAGCGCTGAGCCGCCGCACGAAGCCTCCGAGGCTCGTAGAATCGATGGTTTGTCCTGATAAGTCTTTCCCCGGAGATACCATGGCCCTGCCAATGAATGCCCAAGTGGACCCGCGCGATGTGCACGCGCAGGCTCGTTTCAACATGATCGAACAGCAAATCCGTCCCTGGAACGTGCTGGACGAGTCCGTGCTGGAGCTGATGGGCAAGGTCCACCGTGAAGACTATGTGTCGCCCGAATACGCGAACATGGCCTATATGGACATCGAAGTCCCCTTGAAGGGCACTGCCGAAGAAGCTGCCGCCAAGGGCTGGCATATGCTGGCACCCAAGATCGAAGCGCGCATGCTGCAAGACGCCAAGATCAAGCCCACAGACCGCGTGCTTGAGATCGGCTCTGGCTCCGGCTATATGGCAGCCCTGCTGGCTGCCCAGGCCAAGGAAGTGGTAACGCTGGAGATCGACCCCGAGCTGGCCGAAATGGCCCGTGAGAATCTGCTCAGCGCTGGCGTCAAGAACGTCGAAGTCAAATTGGCCAACGGTGCCACCGCCTCCTTGGCACAGGGCACGTTCGACGTGATCCTGCTCAGCGGCTCGGTGGCCCAGGTTCCCGATGCGCTTTACGCCCAGCTCAACGAAGGTGGCCGCATTGCCGCCATCGTCGGTCACATGCCCGTGATGCGCTTCACGCTGGTGACCAAAAACGGCAACAACTTCGAAGTCCAGCAACCCTGGGATACAGCCGCCACGCGCCTCGTAGGCTTTGAAGAGCCTTCGCGCTTCTCGTTCTAAACGCTTGCTGCGTTCGCCCTGCTTTGTGGAACCGTCACTTCGGTGCATCCGGCAGGGCCCATCTTTCAGTGTCAGGGCCGGCCCGCAGATTCGGAGGCCGGCCACCAGGAGTTTTTATGTTGACCCAGGTCTTGCCCGCCCAGTTCCAGCAATGGCTGGCCTCTCATGCCGCGAACGGCGTCAAGCCCGTGGTGCTGGATGTGCGCGAACCCTGGGAAGTCACCTTGGCCAGTATTCAACCCGGTGAGGGCTTCGAGTTGCGCTGCATTCCCATGCACGATATCCCTGGCCGTCTGCAGGAGCTGGACCCGGACCACCCCGTCGCCTGCCTGTGCCACCATGGCGCACGCAGCATGAGCGTGGCTGCGTTTCTGGTCAACAACGGCTTTGAGGACGTCAGCAACATCACCGGCGGCATTGATGCCTGGTCGCTCAGTGCCGACCCCGGTGTGCCCCGCTACTGAGACCGTTCGGCACTCCTGCATCCTGCCTGTTGAGTTCCCCCTTGTGATCGAGACTGCCCAAACCTGACATCTATGACCAAGCTGCCCAGGCCTCTGCAAGCCCCCTCCGCCCACGCTCTGCGTGCCATTTCCTTGGGAGTTTTGCTGGCATGGGCCGGCGCTCAGACACAGGCGCAGACCTTGTCTGAGCTGGTGGCCCAGGCCCGCGGCTATGACGCTTCATGGCAGGCCCAACAAGCCGATGCGAGGGCTGCGGCCAGTCGCGCCGATCAGGCCTTGTCCGGGCTGCTGCCCAACGTGGGCATGTCGGCCGGTGCCAACCGCACCCATGTCGACATCCATACCTCCGTGCCCCTGCCGGGCATGGCCAGCAGCTTCAACAACACGCAGCAGAACCTGCAGCTCAGCGCCCAGCAGCCGCTGTACCGCCCTGCCAACAAGATTGCCTACGAACAGGGGCAGCGCGGCGTGGATGTCGCCCAGGCTCAGCTGGATGGGGCCGCACAGAACCTGATCGTGCGCGTGGCCCAGGCTTATTTCGATGTGCTGGCCGCCCAGGACAGCGTGCAGGTCGCCCAATCGCAAAAGCAGGCGATCAGCACCCAGCTCGAGATGGCCAAGCGCAATTTCGAAGTCGGCACGGCCACCATCACCGATTCGCGCGAAGCCCAATCCCGCTTCGACCTGGTCACAGCCCAGGAAATCGCCGCGCAAAATGACCTGCAGGTCAAGCGCGTGGCCCTGGATCAGCTCGTGGGCCGCGTCGGCATTCAGCCCACGCCGCTGGCTGCGCCTCTGACCCTGCCCGGAGTGGAGCCCGACAATATGCAAGCCTGGGTGGACAAGGCATTGGCCGCCCAGCCCCAGTTGCGCCAGGCCCAGCTGGCACTGGACATCGCCAGGCTGGACACGCAGAAGGCCGAGGCCGGTCACAAGCCCACGGTGGACTTGCAGGCGGGTTATGTGGTCAACCGTTACCCCAACGGCTCCATGACGCCATCCATTCCCCTGAGCTATCGCACCAACGCGGCCCAGATTGGTGTGGTCATGAACATGCCGCTGTTTGCGGGCTTTGCCGTGCAAAACCGCATCCGTGAAACCGTGGCGCTGGAGGAAAAAGCCCGCGCCCAGCTCGACGATGCCCGCCGCAACGTAGAGCAGGCTACGCGCACGGCCTTCCTGGGCGTACAATCCGGCCAGGCTCAGGTCAAGGCGCTGGAAGCGGCTCTCGCTTCAAGCCGGAGTGCGCTGGAAGCCAACAAAATGGGCTATGAGGTTGGCGTGCGTATCAATATCGATGTGCTCAACGCCCAGAGTCAGGTCTACCAGACCGAGCGCGACCTGGCCAATGCGCGCTATCAAGTGCTGCTGGGACAGCTCAAGCTGCGCCAGGCCTCGGGAGTGCTCACCGACGATGATCTGCGCATGATCGATGCGCTGACACGCACGCCCGGCATTGCCCCTGATGCCGCAGCCAAGCCAGCCATCGCAACCAGCATGGCTGCCGCAAAGCCTGCGGCCAGAACGCTCAAACGTTAAGACTGGTTCAGAAGCAGGCTTTCGGGTTCAAGGCCATATCAAACTCAAACCTTTACCCACAGGGTGCCAAACGCTCCTAATCAAGGAGCAATCATCAGCGCTTGAATCGCCTCGGCTGTGGCCGCAGCCGCACCGCGATTGCCCTGCACCATCTGCCGACAGCTT